>JBECKW010000372.1:0-32490 GCA_040235505.1 Desulfobacterales bacterium | reverse complement strand
TACCAAGTTGTCCGCGTCACCGTGAAAAATCAGAATGTGGTGAAGGTCATTCAGCAGGTACGTGAGGTCGAATCGGAGGGTCTTTTTAAATAAAATAGATGTTTTTGGTTTTGTCGGGTCGGATTCTTCAAGATAGTTCAGGATTCTGCCGCTTTTGACCGGAGCAGCGTTTATCACCAGCGCGCGGGCGGAAAGCTCTTTGGCAACTGACATGCAAACCACCCCCCCGAAGCTGCTGCCGAAAAGACCGAGTCGGCTGCAGGAGAGCCCTTCTTTTTTAAGTGTCTCCACCGCCTGCAGCAAATCCACGCACCGAAGGTGCAGGGTGGTGTCCTTTCGAATATCCCCCTGGCTGGCGCCACAGCCGCGGTGGTCGAACCGGAAAAAGGCGATGCCGGATTCGGCGCAACGGTTTGCCAGCGTAATCTGCTTGGGGGACTGGGAACTGGAATAGAGGCCGTGGGAACCGACCACCACGGGCGGGTCGTTTGCATCCGGCAGATGAAGGGTGCCGGAAAGAAGGTATCCGTTACAGTCAAATGGCAGTGTATATTCTTTCATGGATCCGGTGGATATCATACTTTTTTTCACTTTTCATCTTTTTTGTGCTGTACTATAAGCGCTGTTTTGAAAAACAGAAGAAGGGTTCAAGGGGTCAAGGGTTCAAGGGGCCAAGGGAAAAAACGCAGTCTGGTTTTCGCTGTGTTAAGCTTGGCGAAATATCTCCGGCCGATTGCATTTATTGCAATTGCTTGCCCATCAAGTTGCCTTTCACTCGACCCCTCGAATCCTTGAATCCTTGAACCCTATCTAATGAAGGATGTTGCTATGGCCATAAAAAAGGGCCAGGAAATAGAGCTGGATATCGAGGGGCTGGCCTTCGGCGGGCGCGGGATCGCCAAGGTTGATGGGCTTGCCGTGTTTGTGGAACGGGCGGTACCAGGGGATCGGGTGCGGGCCAGGATCGTTAAAAAAAAGAAGAGCTTCGCCGAGGCCCGGGTGATAGACATCCTATCGGATTCCCCAGACCGGATCTCAGCGCCCTGTCGATATAGCGGCATTTGCGGGGGGTGCAAGTGGCAGATGCTGCCTTATTCGGCGCAGCTTCGCTACAAGCGGGCACATGTGGTGGAGGCCCTCGAGCATATCGGGGGGCTGACCGATATCGAGGTGTTGCCGATTCTGGCCTCACCGCAGGTTTTTCAGTACCGGAACAAAATGGAGTTTTCCTGCTCGGACAGGCGCTGGCTCCTTTCCGAGGAGTTGGGAGATCAGGAGGTGGACAAGGGATTTGCCCTCGGCCTGCACGTTCCGGGCACGTTTGACAAGGTCCTGGATATCGAAGCCTGTCTGCTTCAGCCGGAGCTCGGGAACCGGATTCTGGCAGATGTCCGTGAGTATATGAAAAGTTCCGGTGTGCCGGCCTATGGTCTGAAATCCCATGAAGGGTTCTGGCGCTTCTTAATGCTCAGACATTCGTCGGTCCATGACCGATGGCTGGTCAATATCGTTACCTCGGAAGAAAACCAATCCCTGCTCCAGCCGCTGGCAGGGAGGCTCATGTCGCGGTATTCCGAAATCGCATCCGTGGTGAACAATGTGACCGCCCGGAAAGCGGGAATCGCCATGGGGGAATATGAAATCCCGCTTGCCGGTGCCACCGCGCTTCGGGATAAGATCGGCGGATTCGAATTCGAGATATCCGCCAATTCCTTTTTCCAGACCAACACCCTGGGCGCGGCCCTCTTGTACGATACCGTCAAGGCCTTTGCCGGGCTGACCGGAACGGAAATGGTGCTGGATCTTTACTGCGGTACCGGGACCATCGGAATCTACCTCTCTGAAAATGTACGGGAGGTTGTCGGCATGGAACTTGTGGAAAGCGCCCTGGCCGATGCGGAGAAAAACTGCCGCATCAACCGGATTTCAAATTGCCGGTTTGTAGGGGGAGATATCAAGGATGTGCTGGCACATGAAACCCATCGGCCGGATGTCCTGATTATCGATCCGCCGAGGGTGGGAATGCATAAGGACGTATTAAAGCAGGTGATGGATATGGCGCCCGAGAGAATCGTCTACGTGTCATGCAATCCGGCAACGCTGGCCCGGGATCTGGCGGTCATGCAGGAGGCTTATTACATTGGGGAGGTACAGCCGGTGGATATGTTCCCGCATACCTTCCATATCGAGGCGGTGGTTCGACTGGATAAGAAATAGCATTCAGTTCTCTACAATTCCAAGCTTTACGATGTAATGGCCTCGAAACCGGCCGTCATCCTGCCGATGGATGTTCAGAATCTGTGTCGTCAACTGCTGCTTCGGATGGGCAAGGTTATCGCTGTAATAGGTCATGGGAAGGACGTCGCCGGGATGGATCCATTTCATGATACCGGATCCCTGCTTTACCAGGACAAAGGTCGGTTCGGAAGGCATTTTCCAGAGCTTGAACTGGTACATGTAATCGGCATCGTCAATTTTGATTTCAACACTGTAAAAGTCGTTTGAAACTGGAACTTCAGTTTCGTAAATGTCCCTGGCAGCGTTTAAGTAATGCAATGTTGCCATGATGCGTGCCTCCCCTAAGTTTTTACAAATTACATCGACATAAGCGATCTTTTACTTTAACCTTATTTTTAGCAATAAACGTGCCAGTAGTTTTTAGCAAAACGGCCATCATGCGCTCCGGCGCCAGGCTTGAATGGCGAAAGGAGACGGTGGATTCCGTAGAAAAAGCGCGCGGAATGATGTTACAATAATTTCACACACGGTTGCACAAAGGAGCACAGGTATGCACGAGATTCTTGGCTGGCTGAGTGGTATTCTCTGGGGCCCTGTTACGATTCTTCTGCTGGTGGGAACTGGAATACTGATGACGATCCTGGTCCGTGGCATCCAGCTGCGCTGGTTTGCATATGCCTGGGGGCTGATTTCCGGGCGCTATGACAACCCGGAAGACGAGGGGGAAATCACCCACTTCCAGGCGCTTTCCGCAGCCCTCTCCGCAACCATCGGCACCGGAAATATCGCCGGCGTCGGGACAGCGGTGGCCCTGGGAGGACCGGGGGCGGTCTTCTGGATGTGGGTCACCGCTTTTTTCGGTATGGCGCTCAAATATGCGGAATGCACGCTGTCTCTGAAGTATCGGGTGATTCATGACAACGGCTCGGTGGGGGCCGGGCCCATGTATTACCTGGAGCGGGGACTGGGGCAGAAATGGCTGGGAATTCTTTTTGCATTTTTCGCCGTCGTCGCATCCTTCGGCATCGGCAACATGACCCAGGCCAACTCCGTCGCAGAGCCGGTCGCCACCACATTTGGAATCCCCAAAATCGTTACGGGTCTTGTCATCGGTGTCCTGGTTTTTTTAGTGATTGTCGGCGGCATCAAACGCATCGGACAGGTCGCCAGTCGACTGGTGCCGTTCATGTCCATTTTTTACGTACTGGGCGCATTGGCGGTAATTGTCACCCGGATCGACCAGATTCCGGAAGCATTTGCCGTCATTTTGAAAGGGGCATTCAGCGGCACGGCTGCTACCGGCGGATTTGCCGGGGCCGCCGTGGCCCAGGCCGTCCGTTTTGGTGTCGCAAGGGGACTCTTTTCGAACGAAGCCGGGCTCGGCAGCGCCCCCATCGCTCACGGTGCCGCCCAGACCCGGGAGCCAGTCCGGGAAGGGCTGGTGGCCATGCTCGGACCTTTCGTGGATACCATCGTCATCTGTACCATGACGGCCCTTGTAATCGTCGTTACGGGTGTCTATCATCTGGGTCTAACCGGTGCCGATCTGACCGCCCGGGGATTTGATACGGGCCTTCCCGGTCCCGGCGGATACATCGTGGCCATCGGCATCATCTTTTTCGCCTTTTCAACTGCCATCAGCTGGTCCTATTACGGAGACCGGTGCGTCGATTATCTTTTCGGAGAAAAATGGGTGATGCCCTATCGGGTTATTTACTGCGTGCTGCTGCCGGTGGGGGCGGCCATCAAGCTGACCACAGTGTGGACGATTTCAGATATTTTCAACGCACTGATGGCCTGGCCGAACCTGGTGGGATTGCTTTTTCTAAGCCCGGTTCTCATTAGAGCGACCAAAGATTATTTTTCCGATCCATCCCGGGTGCATCCACCAAAATCGGAATCGAAACATAGGGAATGAACTTTTAGGAATGTCGACATGAAACGTTTTCTGAAATGGATATTCGTTCTCGTCATTATCGGTTTGATCATCGGGTTGATTTACTACAAAACCCGGCCGAAGCCGGTTTCGGTGACGGTAACGCCTGTGGAAGTGGGCGAAGTGTCCCGGACAGTGGCAAATACTCGTTCTGGAACCGTCAAAGCATGTCGCCGTGCCCGGCTTTCTCCAAGTATCGGTGGACAGATCGATCAATTGCCGGTCAAGGAAGGGGATTCGGTGGAAAAAGGGCAACTTCTGCTGGAGATCTGGAATAAAGATCTCAAAGCGCAATTGATGCTGGCGGAAAGCAACCTGAGCAGCGCCGAAGCAAGAGCGAAGGCGGCAGACCTTACGGCGGGCGTTTCCGAAAGGGAGGCAACGCGATTATCGAAACTGTTGGCCCAGGGGGTCGCCTCGGAAGAGCAGACCGACAGGGCCTTATCCCAGGCTAAGGCCCTTCGCGCCGATTATGAAGCGGCCGAAGCGGCGGTAAAGGTCGCCAGGGCCCAAATCGCCGTTGCCAAAGCCAATATTGACCGGACCCGTCTCACGGCGCCCTTCGACGGCATTATCGGCGAAATCAACGGAGAGGTGATGGAATTTGTCACCCCGTCACCCATCGGTGTGGCGACTCTGCCCACCATCGACGTGATTGAAAAGGATTGCTTTTATGTCACCGCCCCCATCGACGAGGTAGATGCCGCCGACGTGAGGGTGGGGATGCCGGTACACATCACCATGGATTCTTTCAGGGGCCGGGAATTCGAGGGGCGAGTCCGTCGAATATCCGACTATGTGCTGGAACTCGAAAAACAGGCCCGTACCGTGGATGTGGAGGTGGAATTCGTCAACCACGAAGATACCGAACATCTTCTGGCCGGATACAGTGCGGACGTGGAAATTGTACTGGAAACCAAGAAAGGGGTGCTTCGAGTACCCACCGAAGCTATCCTGGACGGTCGATATGTGTTCGTTTATCAACCGGATACGGGACTATTGGAGAAACGGGAGATCGGTATCGGCATTCAGAACTGGATGTATACGGAAGTGCTCTCGGGCCTGAAGGAAAAAGATCAGGTGGTCATCAATGTGGAAAAGCCCGGGATTGAAGACGGGGCGGCGGCGGTGCTTGCGGAGGCATCGTCATGATCGAGTTGACCGGTATCGATCGTAATTTTCAGGTCGGAGAGGAAACGGTTCACGCACTCCGGGATATCCATCTTTCCGTTGAGCAGGGGGATTACATCGCCATCATGGGGCCTTCGGGATCCGGGAAGTCGACCCTGCTCAACATTATCGGTCTCCTGGATCGTCCAAATAGCGGAAACTATCGTCTTGAAAACGTCGATACCACCGATCTTACGGATTCACAGCAGGCGGCGCTTCGAAGGCACAAAATCGGGTTTGTATTTCAATTCTTTCACCTGGTTCCTCGCCTGACCGCCTTTGAGAATGTCGAACTGCCGTTGGTGCTTGCAGGGGTCGAGCCATCCAGGCGGAAACGGAAAGTGCAGTCGGCCTTATCCGCTTTCGGCCTTGAAGACCGGGCAAGACATCGGCCGGACCAGCTTTCAGGGGGGCAGCGACAGCGGGTGGCCATTGCCCGGGCCACCATCATGGAGCCTCGGATTATTCTGGCTGACGAGCCCACCGGAAACCTTGACCAGGCCTCGGGTCATGATGTTATTCACATTTTGGAAACCCTCAACCGGGACAATATAACACTTGTGATGGTGACCCACGATCCTCAAATCGGGGGGCGGGCCAGACGAAGAATTCAAATGAGCGACGGCGCCATCCTTCCCGACCAGAAATCTTAATAAATTAAAGTAATAATAAAAGAATAATGGTTTAACAGCTTGTATATTAATGACATATTTCAATACGCTTTAAGAGCATGCAGGGGGTATCCACTACGGACGGTATTGATGCTCGTGGCCATGGCCATAGGGGTCTCATCCGTGGTGGTGCTCTCAACCCTCGGGGAGGGGGCACGGAAATATGTAACCGGCGAATTCGCATCCCTGGGATCACATCTGCTGATCGTATTGCCCGGGCGTTCTGAGACAGTGGGCGGGGCGCCTCCTTTGATCGGTGAGACGGTTCGGGATCTGACGCTGGAAGACGCCATGGCCCTCAGGCAAAGCACCGCCATCCGTCGGGTGGCCCCGATTTCCGTCGGTGCCGCTCCGGTGTCCTGGAACGGACGGGAGCGGGAGGTGTCGATCCTCGGTTCCACCCGGGATCTTTATACGATCCGAAGTCTTTCCATGGCAAGCGGCAAGTTTCTACCCGAAGGGGACCCTTTCCTGGGAAGCGGTGTGTGTGTTCTGGGATACCGGGTAAAAGAGGAAATATTTGGAAAAACATCCCCCCTCGGTGAGTGGATCCGTATCGGGGGCAGCCGCTTTCGGGTAATCGGCGTTATGGCCAGAAAGGGGCAGTCCCTGGGGCTTGATATGGGGGATGTGGTGGTAGTTCCCGTGGTCTCAGCCCAGCGGCTCTTTAACACCGCTGCCCTTTTTCGTGTGCTGGTGCAGGCGGATGGGCGCGAGGTCATTTCCCGGGCCAAGAAGGCGATTATCAGCATCGTCACTGCGCGCCATGAAGGTGAGGACGATGTGACGGTGGTCACCCAGGATGCGGTGCTGTCCGCCTTCGACAAGATTTTTACGGCACTTACCCTCACCGTGGCCGGTATTGCGGCGATCAGTTTGTCCGTGGCCGGGATTTTGATCATGAATGTGATGCTTATCGCCGTGTCACAGAGAAAGACCGAGATCGGTCTTCTGAAGGCAGTCGGCGCAACCCGCCGGCAGGTGATGGCGCTTTTTTTGTCGGAGGCGGCAGGGCTCTCTCTGGTGGGGGCGACAGTCGGCGCACTGACATCGTTTGCCGGTGTGTGGCTTCTGGGACGGCTTTTTCCCTCGTTTCCCATGTCGATCCCTCTTTGGGCCATGACGGCCGCTGTCCTGATGGCCCTGATCACCGGCGTGGTATTCGGGGTGCTTCCGGCTAGAAGGGCGGCGCTGCTTGATCCCGTGGCAGCTTTGTCGAGAAGGTGAGGTGATCAATTATCATTAATCAGATGGAACGCAAGTATCGTGCAACATTTTCTCGGGATCGCTATCGCTATCGGTATCGCTATCGTTCCTGATTCGATTCCGATACCGATAGCGATAGCGACCCCGAAAAGGATTGTTTTGAAATTGGCTCCATAAAAGAAAAAATGCATACGAAAGACATCGTTAATTTATCTCTAAGTTCGCTTCGTTCACAGCGGATGCGAAGTTGGCTCACCATTTTCGGCATCACCGTCGGTATTGCCTCCGTGGTCCTGCTAACCTCCATTGGCGAAGGGGTTCACCGGTTCGTGATGGCCCAGTTTAGCCAGTTCGGTACGAATTTGATTGCAGTCAACCCCGGAAAGACAACCACCGCCGGTGTTTCAGGAGCGATTATCAGCAATGTTCGCCCGCTGTCCATGGCGGATGAGGCTGCACTCCTACGGATTCCGGAAGTACAGGCGGCTGTTCCTCTGGTGCAGGGAAATGCCGCCATCGAATACGGGAAAAGACAGCGCCGGGCTTATGTATTCGGTGTCGGGCCTGAGGTGCCGAAGGTATGGAATATTCCCGTGGCCATCGGCAGGTTTCTTCCGAAGGACGATGTCATGGCCGCACGGGCCTTTGCCGTGGTCGGCAGCAGAATTCAGGAGGAACTGTTCAGGGGCGCAAGTCCGCTGGGAAAAAAGATACGAATCGGCGGGGAGTCGTATCGTGTGATCGGTGTAATGGTCTCAAAGGGGCAGATGTTGGGATTCGACCTGGATGATGCAGTCTATATCCCGACAATTCGCGCCATGTCCCTATTTAACCGGGAAAGCCTTATTGAGATCGACCTGCTCTACGATGCCGATGCCGACTCGAAAAGGGTAGCTGAAAAGGTCAAAAAGATTCTTACGTCGCGCCATGGGACGGAGGATTTTACCATTACGACCCAGGATCAGATGCTGGATGTCCTGGGATCGGTTCTGGGGGTGCTGACCCTGGCTGTGGGGGCCCTCGGGGGGATATCGCTTCTGGTGGGTGGGGTCGGGATTCTGACGATTATGACCATTACGGTGAATGAACGCACCGGAGAAATAGGATTGCTTCGTGCATTGGGGGCGGGCAGGGGGCAGGTATTGCTGCTGTTTCTTGCTGAAGCGGTGGTGCTGGCGGTGATCGGGGGAATCCTGGGGCTTATCCTGGGTGCCGGAGGCGCCTGGGTGCTGGGGGCGGTGGTTCCGGCCCTGCCAACCCACACCCCTTGGCTTTATGCGGTTCTGGCTGAGGTCCTGGCAGCCGTCATAGGACTTCTGGCCGGCGTCATTCCGGCCAAACGCGCCGCCGGCCTGGACCCGGTGGAGGCGTTGCGTACGGAGTAAAAAAGCAAGGGGAAAACAAGGCACAAAGGCACAGAGGCACAAAGGTTAAAAAAGGTAAAATTCCCCAATTTTAGGCACTTTAGCGCACTTTAGGCACTTGCCTTACAGCCTATGCCCATTCCCTATCGCCAATAGCCCATCGCCTATCGCCTTATTTTTGCTCCCTACACGGTCTTCCCGATCGCATTCTCGAGGGAAAAATGGTTTGAATCCTTCACTGTCGAAAGCACGAATGAAGATTTGACCTTTCGAATGCCCGATATCTTCGACAGCTTGTTCATAACGAATTCCATGTAGTTGTTGATGTTTTCAAGGACCACCTTCAGGATGAAATCGTCATCACCGGAAACCTGATAACATTCCAGAACCTCCGGGAAACTGATTATTTTTTTCGTGATTTTATCGACGGAAGAAAGCTGATGAACCGCCAGGCTAACGGACACAAACACCATTATTTCGAGGCCGATTTTATCCCGATCCAGAATCGCGGAATATCCTGAAATAACCCCCGAAGATTCAAGACGGCGTACCCGCTCGAGCATTGCCGGCTGCGAGATACCGACTAGGGAAGCAAGCTTCGTATTTGTGATGCGACCATCGCTCTGAATGATTTCAAGGATTTTCTTGTCGGTTTCGTCGAGTTTCATGAGGTCTCCTGGTATGGGTCCACATAATGTTAACGGCATAAACAGACAGCCACCGCTTCAATATAAGAATTTTCATAGGTTTTATTAAAACGATACGGGTGGTTAGTCAATAGAGATGCGTATGTCGGCGAACATGGAATTGGTTGTTGACAATAAAATGAATAATCTTTAATAAAGGGTGCGAAAAGGAGCGGGGATATGTAAGTAAAACTTATTATATCCAAACGTTTAGCAGGTACCCATTTCATTCTTTGATCAACGTTTCCCAGACGGTTGGAGATCGCGTAAACGGAGCGTTTTCGAATCTCCGGAACAATGACGAGACGCGTGCCGAAGAGACAGTTGCAATGAAAAGAGGAGAACGGATTTATGTTATCATCTTTGTTTAATCCTAAAAATGTCGCCGTAATCGGTGCTTCCAGCAAAGAATTGTCCATCGGCAACCGAATTATTAAAAACCTGGTGGAGTTCGGATTTAAAGGCGGTATTTTTCCCATCAATCCAAAGGCACCCGAAATCCGCGGGGTCAAGGCATACAAATCCATCCTGGATCTGCCCCCCAACGGCGGCATCGACGTGGTGCATCTTGTCATTCCCGCAAAATTCTCTCCCATGGCATTTGAGGATTGCGGAAAAATGAAGGTGAAAAATATCATCATCAATTCCGGCGGATTTTCAGAAACAGGCCCGGAGGGTGAGGAAATTGAAAAAACCTGCATGGAAATTGCCCGGAAATACGGTATCCGGGTTTTCGGCCCGAACTGTCAGGGAATCATCAATACCGATCCGGAATCCCGGGCATACTGCAATTTTACTTTTACCGTTCCGGAAACCGGATATGTGTCATTGGTCTCCCTGAGCGGCGGTGTCGCCGAGATGATCCATCAGGAGTTTACTGAAATGCAGGTCGGCACGCGCCTGTTTGCATCCAATGGAAACGCCATCGATGTCACGATCCCGGAAATTATAGAGTACATGGGGGAGGATAAGGGAACCCGGGTTATCGTAACCTATGTGGAAGGTTTAAGGGATGCCCGGCGTTTTCTGGAGGTTGCGAAAACGGTTGCCGCCCGGAAGCCGATTCTTGCAATGAAGGCAGGCCGTACCAAAGAAGGTGCCAAGGCTGCCGCTTCGCACACCGGTGGACTCGCGAAGGAAGATATCTTTACGGATCTGATTTTTAAAAAGGCCGGTGTGTTGAGCTTTACGGACGAAGGGGAATTGATTCGGGCGGCGGCGGCGTTTTCAACGCAGCCGATCCCGAAAGGAAATCGTGTCGGGATCATTACCAATACCGGCGGTCCCGCCGTGATATCCACCGATGTGATGATTAAAGGGGGCTTGGAGCTTCCCCCGCTGTCGGAAAAAACAAAGGAGACTCTCAAACAGACGCTGCTTCCCGAAGCATCGGTCCGAAACCCTGTGGATCTGCTGGCCACCGCCACCGGTGCCCATTTCCGGTCTGCCCTGGACGCTCTCATGGATGATGATAATTTCGACAGCATCATGATTCATTTTGTCACTCCGTTTTTCGTGGATAATGTGAATATCGCCCGGGAGATTGCAGACGTCAGCCGAAAACAGATCAAGCCCATCATCTGCAACCTGATGACCGACAAGAGCCGGACGGAGGAAGTGGTCGCCATCTTGAAGGACGGCGGCGTGCCGTGCTTCAACCTGCCCTCCGATGCAGGTCATGCCATGAATTCCATGGTGGCCTACCAGAACATGCGCAGTCGAAAAACCGGCAGCGTAAAGATTTTTAAGGATGTCGGCAAAGACAAGGCGAGGCAGATTCTTCTCAAGGCCAAAACCGCCGGCCATGAAAATCTCTCCGCCGAAGAAGTCCACGGAATTCTCGAAGCCTACAATATCCCCGTTGCAAGATGTGCGGTGGCCCCCACTGCCGATGAGGCGGTTAAAACCGCAGCCAATATTGGTTACCCGGTGGTGGTCAAGGCCGAGTCCCGAGAGATCATCCATAAGAGCGATGCCGGCGGCGTGGCCCTGGGACTTCACACCGAAAGCGCAGTGAGAAAAGCTATCGAACGTATGCAATCCCGGATTCATGCAAAAGACCTGCGGTTTTTCGTGCAGCAGTTTCAGGGCTCCGGGCTTGAAGTCATTATGGGTGCCAAAGCCGAAGACGGGCTCGGACATATGCTTATGTTCGGATTGGGGGGTATATACGTCGAGATCCTGAAGGATGTTACATTCGAGCTGGCACCGCTCAGCGATGTAGAGGCATCCGAGATGATCGGCGGCATTAAGGGATCACCACTTCTCACCGGCGTACGGGGACAACCGGGTGTAGATGTGCCGGCACTGCAGAACGTCCTCCGGCGCCTGTCTCAACTGGTTACCGATTTGCCGGAGATCAAGGAAATGGATCTGAATCCGATCATCGCATATGAAGACCGGGTTTGCGTTGTGGATGCCCGTATTAATATTTGACGATTTCGAATCATTTTTTTAATTCAGTCGGTTTTTCTCTGCGCGAGATATTGCCTTTGCAGTTTTTTTACTCGCCCCCAGGCTGCCACCTGCGTGCCATTTTATGATTAAAATCCCTGAACGTTGACATCGTTTCGAAAAAGTGTTTCATATTAAGCGATCTAATCTCTTAATGTGAGAACAGCCGGATGGCAAAACAAAATCTCAATTCCATAGAAAAGGCGCTTCATATCCTGATGGCGTTCCCACCGGAAAATGACACCATGGGAACCGTTGAAATCAGTAAAAAGCTCGGATTGCATAAAGCAACAGCTTCCCGAATTCTGCTGGTATTGACCCAAAAGGGGCTTTTAAGGCAGGACCCGGAAACAAAAAAGTTCAGCCTGGGGTCTGCGGCACTGGATATCGGTCGGGCGGTACTGGATTCGATTTCAGGCGACATCGCGTCTATCGCTCGATACCATATCGATCAACTCCGGGATGAACTTGGCGAAACGGTTGTTCTGGAACAGTTCATGGTGGAAAGAACGGTGGTTACCCATGTGGCGGAAGGGTTGCATCGGGTGCGTTTTGCAAGAGGAGTCGGCGACCACCTTCCGATCAACGCCAGTGTGGGCGCCAAGGCGATTCTGGCATTTCTGGATCCGGAGGTGGCACACGATCTGATATTTGCCCATGACGATTTCGAAAACCTAACCCCCAATACCATTATCGATCCGAACCGGCTTTTCGATCAATTAGGCGATATTCGTAAAAAAGGTTATGCTACCGATCATGAAGAAACCGAATATGGTATCAGCGCGGTGGGGGTTCCTGTTTTCAATTATGAGGATCTTCCGGTGGCCGCTGTTGTCGTTGTCGGTATGACAGAAAAAATCAACCTGGAAATGGAAATTATTCTTGAACGGCTTCTCAAAACAGCCCGAAAAATTTCATTCTCGCTCATGCAGGGGTAGGAGAAAGACGATACAATGCCACAAGCCTCTTCGGAATATAGTGACGAAAAAAATTGCGCCATTGGAAAGGCCGCGGATATCCTGAAGATTTTCATCCCGAACAACAGGGAAATGGGCACCCTTGAAATAGCCCGACGACTGGGTTTGCACAAGGCGACTGCATCGAGGATTCTTTTGACGCTCGTTCGGGAGGATTTCCTGAGGCAGGAACCGGACACGAAAAAATTCAAGCTGGGACGTAAAGCGCTCATCATCGGCCGTTCCGCAATCGATTCCCTGAACACCGGACTGGTCTCCCTGTCCCAAAAATACATAGATCAACTCGCCGATGAACTGAAAGAAACGGTGCTTCTGAAAAAAGTGATGGAAGGAAAAAGCATCATTCTTTACGTGGCACGGGAAAAAAGGGCCGTACGGTTGATCCGAAGCATCGGAGAGCGTATGCCTATTCTGCTTTCATCCGGAGGGCGGGCGATACTCGCCTTTTCAAAGGAGAAGAACATACGGATGTCCGAAAAGATGAAACAGGAAATGAAAAAAATCAGGCGGGACGGGTATGCCCTGAACAACGAAGAGGGATCTCTGGGTATTACGAGTATCGGCGTACCTGTTTTCAACAAGAAAGGTAAACCGGTGGCCGCCGTCGTGGTAACCGGACCAGGTGGTCGGCTACGGGTGGGGGCGAACGCCGATATCGTTGAAAAGATAAAAGAGACGGCCCGAATGATCGGCGGAGAAATGACGGCGAAGGAAATTGAAGAGTGAAAAAGCGGTCAGCTATCAGCCGTCAGCGGTCAGCTAAATACAATTAGCTGCTTGCTGAAAGCTGACAGCTGACCGCTGATAGCTTTTTTATCCCCGCCCGATAACATACCGATACGGATCCACTACCTCCCGAAGGATTCTGAGTTCCTGTTCCGATGGGGGAAGGGTCTCGGTGATGTTGTCCGCCTTCAGCAGTTCAAAACCGCAGTTGTCCTGGACATCCCGGAGCGAATATCCCGGATTGACGGAAATGATCCGCATACGTTTCGAGGTCGGTTCGAAATCCATTACCGCCATATTTGTGATGATTTTATAGGGACCGGTCCCTAGAGGAAGCCCGGATTCTTCACGGGACGTACCGCCGGTCAGCCATCCCGGCGTGGTCATGAAATCGAGCTTTTCGACGAAGCGCTTGGTGTCCTGGGGTGTCATGACCATCATCCGCCAGCAGAAGGAGCCGAAATCGTTGGCGCCCCCGCTGCCGGGAAACCGGACCTTCGGACGTGCGTGATCACCGATGACCGTGGAGTTGAGATTGCCGTACATGTCGATCTGGGCGCCGCCGAGGAATGTGTAGTCCACAAAGCCGCGGGAGCAGTATTCCATGGTGTCCCCCATGCTGCCGGCCATGGCCGCCTTGTAGAAGGTGCGGGAGTCTCCCACGGAGATCGGCATTTCCGGAAGTTCGGGACTGAATCCCCCCGCCTCGAACATGATCACCAGTTTCGGCGAGGAAATCTTCTGGGCCAGCATCGCGGCGGCGCAGGGGGCACCGGTACCGACACCGACGGTGGATCCGTCCTCAAGTTCCCTTGAAGCAACCGAAATCATCAATTCCATGCTGTTATAATCGGCCACGATCATCCCTCCTCTAATAATATTTCTTTGGCCCTGAGTTGTCGCATTTTTTCAGAACCGCCGTTTCGTTGAACGTACTCCTCGTGATCTTTGCAGTCAAAAACATTACGTTTGAGAAATTCTTTAAACTTTTCCGGATCGCGCTCCGAGGAAAGCCACTCTTTCAGATGATCTTCATCCGAAAAATATTCGTAGGGCATGGTGCCAGGGTAAGCACCGAAGCGCACTTCACAGACCGCATCCACCAGATGGTAAGGGATTCGAGTCATGGTCGGATCCCGTTTGATTTCACGGGTGGGGATCATACGTTCCGCAGTGATGATCACACGTTTGGAGGCATTGGCCAGATCGATATCGCTGACGGCAATCCCCTTGAAGCGGCAGTTGCCGTAAATGTCGGCCGAATGAACGTGGATAACGGCCACATCCGGGTAGAGTGCCGGAAGGGCTGTGAGCTTTTTCCCGGTAAACGGGCATGTAATCAATTTGGCGGCGCTGTATTTGAAAGTGTCGGTTCCCATGAGGTTTCGACAGGGGATGAAGGGAATTCCCATGGCGGCGGCTTTCAGTCGCATGGTCAGCGCATAGTTGGTCCATTCGGTGAGCTTCACCTTTCCGCTTTCCACGTATTTCCGGGAACAGGTGGAAAGGCCTCTGGCTTCCAGGCCCACAACATAGGCCACATCCAGCCGGTCGAATACTTCCCCTGCGCTGAGGATTTCCATGTCATGGGTGGCGGTGTGCCCGGCAAATCCGAGGTGTTTACGTTTCTGGCGAACGATTTCATGGCAGGCGGCCACCGGAGTCCGGTTGGCCCCGAAACCGCCGATGGCAATATAATCGCCGTCATGGACATATTTCGCAATTGCCTCTTTGAGACTCATGACCTTTTTTTCAAGTTTTCGATTCTTGCCCCTGAAAAATTCCCTGGCATTGTCCGGGTCAGGATCCATAAAAAGCGGTCCGATTCCTTGATCGATAATTTCCACGGGCATTCTCCTTCCTGTTAATGCGTTAATTTGAACGTATGCTCATATTCTTGGTAAACCGCTATACAAAATCCGATGGTGGATTTCTCTGTATCAATATATCCCAAAAGCGTATTTTTTGGCTATTACTAAAATTAAACAGCGGGGTAAAACGGAGGGATTTTTTTATCAGGGCATCATCCCGCACTCCCTCGAATGAAGGGGAGCGCGGGTTGACGGCCTGCTTGTTTTTTAATCAGGCAAATGCCGTGAGCTCAACGCTTTGCCGGATCATGCCGGATAGGGCATGACAACCATCATGGTGGCCACCGCATTGGATTTATTGGTGACCGAACGCTTTTCATCCTGACCGATCCAGATGGAGTCGCCCTTTCCGAGTTTGACAATTTCACCGTTGCCAAGCTCAATGGTCAATTCGCCTTCCAGGATTATATATATCTTGTCGAGGGGGGAGGCTGACATCTCGGCGGCTGCGCCGGGGAGATAATATGAACAGCCCACCCAGTAGGGGGCTTCGCAGCCCATGCTTTTATGCTGCAGGTGCATGGTGTGAACGGTTTCGGAATGTCCGGCGGCATGGTACTGTTTGCACTCTTCGAATCTCGTAACTTTAACTTTCATTAAACCACTCTCCTTTTTTTAATCGACCGAAAGGCCGTTTGTAGGTTCTATAGAGGCTATAGGACCTATTTTTTGTTGTCTTATCCAGCCAGGTATCCGCCGTCGAGGGCCACAATGGCGCCTGTCATGAAATCAGATGCCTTGGAAGCGAGGTAAATGATCGAACCGACAAAGTCCTCGGGTTCTCCCAGTCTGCCGACGGGAATGCGCTTGAGGAAGTTCTTGTAAAATGCATCGTCTTCGAACATCCACTGGGTAAGAGCAGTCCGGAAAACGGTGGGGGCAATGGCGTTGACGTTAATTTTATACTGACCCCATTCACATCCCAGGGTCTTGGCCAGAAGGTGTACCGCACCCTTCGAAGTGGCGTAGGCGGAGTAATTGGCAAGTCCGAGCTCTCCACGGGCCGAACCCACCATGATGACCTTGCAGCCCCGCCCCTGCTCAATCATCACCTTTCCGACCTCCTTGCAGAACAGCCAGGTGCCTTTTACATTGGCATCCATCACCGTATCCCAGTCCTCGAGCGGCATGTCTACGATAGGTTTGACAATGCTCACGCCGGCGGCGGTTACCAGGATGTCAATGCCGCCGAAAGCCTTGACCGTCTCGTCGACGACCTTTTTCACGTCTTCATGGACATCGGGTTTCCCCGCACAATAAATGGCTTCCGCTCCATCTTTTTTCAGTTCTTCAATAAGGGGGATCAGTTTTTTGTCGCTACGACCGGTTGCCATGATTTTAACGCCGGCAGCCGCCAATCCTTTGCAGACTTCGTGTCCCAGGCCACCGGTAGCGCCGGTGACGATGGCTACCTTACCCTTGATGTCAAATAAAGAATAAACGTTTTCCATGATATTCAGCCTCTCCTTTCAGACTTATTTATAAAACAGATGAATTTAAATAGGCTAGATGGCATAACACTTGCGGTGTAATATGTCACACATTGGAAAGTCAAGGATGAACTTGTTTTCCCTTGACTTTTTTTCATTTGATCCAGTAGTTAGCAAGAAATTGTATCGCAGTATAAAACAGTTCAATCCGAAGGAGATGGGCGATGAACACCGAAAAACTCAAGGATCTTCTGTTGAATCTCAAGTCCGGTGATGCATCCCTGGACGAGGCGCTGAATAAAATCAAAAAGCTGCCCTTCGAAGATTTGGGATATGCACGTGTTGACCATCATCGGTGTCTCAGGACCGGTGTTCCGGAAGTGATTTATTGCGCCGGGAAAACAGTTGACCAGGTCATCGGCATCGCTCAACGTCTTTCCACCCACCATGACAATATTCTGGCCACCCGTGCAAGCCGTGAGGTATATGAGGCGGTCAAACAGGATATCCCGGACTGCCAGTACTACGAGACGGCAAGAATCATTGTCATCAACCCACGGCCCGTCGAAGCAGTGGGGAATATCGCCATGGTCTGTGCGGGCACTTCGGACCTTCCAGTGGTGGAGGAAGCGGTGGTAACCGCGTCGGTTCTGGGAAACCGCGTAACACGGCTCTATGATGTGGGCGTGGCCGGTATTCATCGACTGCTGGATTCCTGTGAGGACCTTTACAGCGCCAATGTCGCAGTGGTGGTGGCGGGGATGGAGGGCGCCCTTGCAAGCGTTGTAGGCGGGCTCGTGGATTATCCGGTCATCGGAGTCCCTACCAGTGTCGGCTACGGCGCCAGCTTCGGGGGACTTGCGGCCCTCCTGAGCATGCTCAACAGCTGTGCCTCGGGGGTATCGGTGGTCAATATCGACAACGGGTTCGGGGCAGGCTATCAGGCCAGCCTGATCAACAAGCTTGCGGTGGGGAAAGACTCATGAAAATTGCCTATTTTGACTGTTTTGCCGGTGCCAGCGGGGACATGATTCTCGGGGCGCTATTGGATGCGGGACTTCCCCTGGAGCAGTTGCAGGCCGAAGTTGCCAAGCTGGCGATAGAGAAATGTGGTGTTGATGCCGAACGGATTTTGAAAAAAGGGATTTCCGGCACACGCGCGCTGGTTTCTATCGATCAGGCGTATCACGGGCATCATCACCGGCACTTGTCGCATATCAAGGAAATTATTCTGTCAAGTGCATTGGACCCTGTCGTGAAGGATCGCAGTGTTTCGATTTTCACGCGGCTGGCCGAGGTGGAAGCACATGTTCATAACGTGGATGTGGAAGAAGTCCATTTTCATGAAGTGGGAGCCGTGGACACCATTATCGATGTGGTGGGGGCTGTCGCCGGGTTTCATCTTCTGGGAATTGAAAAGCTGTTCTGCAGTCCTCTCCATCTCGGTTCCGGCACCGTGACCTGTTCCCACGGGATGCTGCCGGTTCCGGCGCCGGCCACGGCACTTTTGGTTCAGGGAAAGCCGGTGTATGCCACGGAGGTGAAAGGTGAGCTTCTGACTCCGACGGGCGCCGCCATTTTGACGACACTTTGCAGCGGATTCGGTCCCATGCCGCCCATGTGCATCGAACGGATCGGTTACGGTGCCGGAACGCTGGATCCGGGGATTCCCAACCTCCTTCGCATCAGCATCGGAAATACTTCCTGCGAACCGGCGGACTTCGACGAGGATCACGTGGCAGTGATCGAGACTAATGTGGATGACATGTCTCCGCAGATTTTTGGATATGTCATGGAAAAGGTGCTGGAAATGGGCGCAAAAGATGTTTTTTTGACCCCCTCACAGATGAAGAAAAACCGCCCCGGAACCCTGATGACCATTATTTGCGGACTGGCTGAGGTAAAGCGATTCTCCGAGTTTCTGATTACCGAGACAACTTCCATCGGCCTGAGGTGGCGAATGGAAAACCGACTGAAGGCAGATAGGGAAGTAAAGACGATTGATACCTCATGGGGACCGATTCGCGTTAAATACGCAACCCTCGGGAATCGCATCGTCAATGTGTCACCGGAGTATGATGATTGCAAAAATGTGGCAGACAAGCACGGGGTGCCGTTGAAGCAGGTGATGGAGATGGTTAGAGAGCTGGGATGCCGGGAGGCTGGGATGCTGGGAGGCTAGGAGGCTAGGATGCTGGGATGCTATGAGGCTAGGAGGCAGGGATGCTGGGAGGCGAAGGGCAGTAACTGCAAGTGCCTAAAGTGCGCTAACGTGCCAATAGTTATGGTATTCTTCCGTTTCTAACCCTCGAATTCCGACTTCCGATTTCTGTTTTTCTGTGCAGGTCTATGTGAGTCTGCGGCTAATTAATAAAAAACCGGAAGAATGAAGCAGGGGACAACACTTCGTTCTTCCGGTTTATTCTTTTCTATATACCCTTGCAGTTCTTAGAACCTTTTCGAGAAACATGCACCAAAAGATGTGCATGCTTTAAAAAGCCTCTTGCCTCCAAGCTTCCCAGCTTCCCAGCCTCCAAGCATCCCAGCTTCCCAGCCTCCAGGCCTCCCAGCATCCGGCTTCGCCGGATCACTCAAAGTCTCCCCAGAACTTCACCGGCTTGATATTGAAGCGGATATCGCATTTAAGGCAGCGATTGGCTTCTGTGACGGCCTCGTCCTCCTCCAGGGTTTCCAGAATACATTCGAAATTTTCGACGCGCACTTCGGGCAGCAGACAGGTGTTGCTGCACCGGTCCTGCCTGGCGAAATTATTTCCGGGTCCGAGATAGCACTCGTATTCGGGCATGGGTGCAAGGACTTCATCGATGTTGCCGTCGCCGTCCAGGAACTGGTCCGCGGCCTTGGCGGCCTCCCGGCCGGAGGCGATGGCCTTGATGACGGTGAGGGTGCCGTAGCATGCATCTCCGGCGGCGAATACACCGTCTTCGCTGGTTTCACCTGTGTACTCATCCACCTCGATGAAGCCGCGTTCGGTCAGATCGAGGTCGAAGTCTTCGGGAATGATTGCACGCTGGCCCACGGCAAAAATCACCATGTCGCCTTCGATGACGGATTCGGAGTCTTCCACCGTTTCCAGGTTGAGACGACCGTCTTCGTCGAATTCGAAGGTCTCCACATCCAGACATTCGACCCCGGTCACCTTGCCGCCGTCGTTAAGAATCTGCTTGAAAGTTTTCCCTGGAAATATCCGAATTCCTTCTTCTTCACCTTCTTCGATTTCATCGCAGGCAGCGGGCATGTTATCCTTGAATTCCAGGCAGGCCATGAGAACCTGCTCGGCTCCGAGGCGTCTGGCAATGCGGGCGCAGTCGAAGGCGACGTTGCCGCCTCCCAGAACGACCACCCGTTTGGGCACCTTGGGCGTTTCTCCAAGGTTGACCTGGCGCAGGAACTCGGTGCCGATGAGAACATCCTCGCAGTCGGCGCCGGGGATGGGGATCTTGACGCCGGCGTGGGTGCCCGTGGCCACCACCACCGCATCGAAATCCTCCTCGTCCATGAGGTCCTCAATGGACTCGATTTTCGTATCGCACGTTATTTCAACCCCGAGTTTTTCAATTTCGGCAATTTCTTCATCCAACACGTTCCGGGGGAGCCGGTATTCGGGAATACCATATCGCAGCATGCCGCCGGCCTTGGGGAGTTCCTCATAGATGGTTACCGAATGCCCCAGTTTCGCCAGATAATATGCTGCGGTGAGACCTGCAGGGCCGGACCCGATCACCGCCACCTTGTTGTCCGTCCCATCTTTTTGAAAGGCGTTTTTCTCCCAGAGACGCTCGGTGTCGTTTTCGGCAGCAAACCGTTTGAGATTCCGGATGGCGATGGATGTGTTCACGCTGCCACGCCGACAGACATCCTCGCAGGGATGCGCACAGACATATCCCAGAATTTTGGGGAAGGGCACCTTCTCCCGGATAACCGCCGTAGCTTCGGCGTATTTTCCTTCGCGGATGAAGCGAAGGTAGCGAGGAACGTCGATCTCGGCCGGACAGGTGTACCGGCAGGGGATGAGGGCCTTTCTTCCTTTTTTCCCGTGCAGATCCTCTTCCTTGTCCCGGATGGCGCCGGTGGGGCAGACGGCCACGCAGGCGCCGCAGAACCGGCAGTCGGCGTCCTTGAGCGACAGGCCGCCAATGCCGATGCCGGCGCTTTGGTCCCTGCCGGTTTTGACCGGTGCCAGCACGCCCACGCCCCGTAGATCGTTGCAGACCCGGACGCAGCGGCCGCAGTTGATGCACCGGGTGAAATCATGGACGATGAGCGGGTTGCTCATGTTCATGGGAATCGGTTTCAAACGCTTTCGGACGCTCAGTTCCTCACTGATGCCGAGGTACTGTTTCACCGACTGCAGCTCGCAGTTCAGGTACTGGCTGCAGCCCGTACATTCGGCCGGATGGTCCGAGAGCAGAAGCTCCATGGCCAGGCGCCGCATGTTGTCGACAAGCGGTGACTTGGTTTTCACCACCATACCGTCCTCGGCGGGCGTGGTGCAGGAGGTCGGAATCCCCTCGACGCCATCGATCTCTACGATGCAAAGGCGGCAGGCCGAAATGGGCTCCAGGTCCGGGTGGTGGCAAAGATGGGGAATATAAATGCCGCCATCCAGGGCCGCCTCGAGGACGGACTTTCCTTTTTCGGTGGTGATCTCTTTATCGTTTATGGTCAGTTTTATCGTTTCCAAAATACCCCCACTTCCTTATTTACAGATCGATGCCGGGCATTGTTTGTTTTTGATGTGTGCCTCGTACTCCGAGCGAAAGCTTTTAATGGTCGAGAGTACGGGGTTCGGCGCGCCTTTGCCCAGATCGCAGAGAGCGCCGAGTTTCATGGCGCCGCCCAGTTCTTCCAGCAGAGCGATGTCTTTATTTTTTCCGGATCCTTTGGCGATGTCCTTCAAAATATCGGCAAGCTGACGGGTGCCTTCCCGGCCGAAGACACATTTTCCGCAGCACTCCAGATGAATGAAATCGAGTGCGGACTTTGCCATGTCCACCGCGCAACGAGCTTCGGATGCCACAAGGATGCTGCCGGAGCCCATGATGGTACCGGCATCGGTAAGCGCATCGAAGCCGATGGAGGTATCCAGCTCATCTCCGGTCAGCCAGGCGCCGGTGGGGCCGCCGATCTGAACCGCCTTGACCTCCTTGCCGTCTTGGGTACCACCGCCGATTTCCGTCACGATTTTTCGAAGAGTCATATCCATGGGAACTTCGACGACGCCGCCGTTTTTCATGCCACCGGCAAGGGTCAGAAGTTTTGTCCGGGGTTCCGATACGGCGCCGCCGAGAATCGCGGACATGTTGGCGAGGGTTTCCA
The DNA here is from genome assembly GCA_040235505.1 of Desulfobacterales bacterium. Taxonomy (GTDB): domain Bacteria; phylum Desulfobacterota; class Desulfobacteria; order Desulfobacterales; family JAFDDL01; genus JBECKW01. The sequence goes on along the minus strand of JBECKW010000372.1, from coordinate 10,421 downwards.
CATTGGCCACCAGGGTCGGGTCTCCGTTCAGACCTCGAACAGCCGGGTAGGGCGGTCTGTGTTTTGAACGGGTGAGTCCGCCCTCAAGGGCGCTGATCAGGGCGGATTCTTCGCCGCAGACAAAAAGGCCCTGGCCCGGTTTAAGCTCGATTTGAACGCTGAAATCGGATTCCATGATGCTGTCCCCCAGAAGGCCAAGCTCGGTCATTTGCGAGATCGCCTTCTCGAGCCGTTGAATGGCCACATCGTACTCCGGGTTGATGCAGATGAATGCTTTGGCGGCGCCCACGGTCCGGGCGGCAATTAGTAAGCCTTCGATCACGCTGTGGGGATCGCTTTCCAGCAGGCAGCGGTCTTTAATGGCGGAGGGATCTCCCTCGGAGGCGTTGCAAACGACGATCTTTTCATCGGCCTCGGCATCGCCGCAAATTTTCAGCTTTTCGGCGGTGGGAAATCCAGCGCCGCCGCATCCCCGAAGGCCGGCGGACTGAATTTTTCCAATGATATCATCGGTGGAAAGACTCAGGGCCGCTGCAAGGCCTTCGTACCCGCCCATGGCGATATAGCTATGGATGGAATCCGGGCTGATTTTTCCCGAGTTGCGAAGGAGGATACGCGGTTGCCCCTCCAGCGAAGGGATGCCGGATATATCGAGAATGCCGTCTGAAACGGCCATATCGACTTTCTGCTTCTGCACTTCCCATTCAGACACGGCTTTTTGCTTTAATTGTTCGAAATTCATTCAAGCTCCTGTTTTTCGGAACCAAAAAAAGGGAAGCCGGCACCCTATGGATGCCGGCTGATTGGTTCGATAGATTTACCCGAGGGATTTGATGTATTCGGCGGCGTTTTCTCCGGCGATCCGCCCGCTGTTCAGAGCAAATCCCATGGTGTTGCCTGGGAGCAGGAAGACGTAGCTGTCACCGAAGATGGTGCAGGCGTCGGTTCCCGCAGCATACAGGCCGAGGATTTTGTCCCAGTTCTTGTCGAGCACCTCGGTTTTATGGTTGATTTTGATGCCGCCCAGGCTGCCGTAGGCGCTGGGCATATTACAGCAAGCATAATAGCGAGGGCCCTTGACGGGGCGCAGATGCTCCCAGTTCCGGTTGAACAGGGGATCTCGGCCTTTTTCGGCGTATGCGTTGTATTCTTCGAGGGTCGCCTTCAAGCCTTCAAGGTTGATGCCGGTTTTTTCGGCCAGTTCCTCGAGGGAATCGGCGATGTAGAGGAAGGGGCATCCCTGGTCGATGCTGTTCTGGATGACCGCTTCGACGTCGTCCACCTTCAGGTCGGCTGCTATTCCCAGGGGATGGTCGAAGCCGTGATTCTCGTAATGCTCCCGCGTGGCGGTGTCGAAGATGGCGAAGCCGCATCGATTTTTCTGCTGGGCGATGGCGTTGCCGGTATAGGTGGAGTTGCCCATGAGATCTTCGTTGATGAACCGCTCCCCAAGCAGGTTCACCATCAGGTTCGGCTGGTGGAAGGTGGCCATGAGCGCGAAATCGAGGCCGCCTTCGGGAATGCCGTAGATCATCTCCATGTCCATGGGGGTTTTGGCGGCGCCGGCCTTCCATGCCATGCGGATGCCGTCGCCTTCAACGCCGGGAACCCTGAAATTGTACATGTCCACGCCGAACTCGTAGTCCGTATGCTTCTTGATCATCTTCGGGTTATCGCCGAAACCGCCGGTGGCTACGATGACCACCTTGGAAGTGGCGGTGATTTCGTTCCCGGCCCGGTCTTCGGCCTTGACGCCCTTGATTTCATCGCCCTGTTTGATGATGTCCGTTACCGGCGTTTGAAGCATCACCTTGACTCCGAGTTCCTTGGCGCGCTCGGTCATAATCTTGGTCATGGTGGCGCCGGCAGTGGGGCCGGGCTTTCCGGATTCGGGCATGACGATGTGCCAGGTGAAGTTGGCGCCCGGGAAGTAGCTGGCGGCGTCCGCAAAAACGACCCCCATATTTTCAAGCCAGTCGATGGTGCTGGCGCTCTTGTTGTAGTAAGCCCGGACCAGCTTGGCATCCACGCGCCAGTGGGTGGCATCCATATGAATCCTGAATGCCTCGTCCTTGGTCAGAGCCACCTGTTTGGCTTTCTGAATCCGACTTTCTACCGCAAAGGGTCCCATGCCCATATTCGCTGCGCCACCGGTGGTGGAGCCTTTCTCAAACAGAATGACGCTGGCGCCGCCCTCGGCGGCACTGATGGCCGCAGCCAGTCCTGAAGGACCGCCGGCAATGACGATGACATCGGCTTCCATATTGCTCATAATATTCCTCCGTTATCGGTTTAATTCTAAAGTTTTACTGAATTATCCGTTCGGGTGATCTTTGTGCCAGTTGAGAAGGTATTCCACCAGTCCGCCACGCAGACCTGCGGCCCTTTCCGCACTCCACTCCTGAAAACCCTTTCCGGTTTTAAGGCCCAGGTTACCTTCTTCGACCTTCTGCTTCAGGATCGGTGAAGGACCATGGGAATCCTCGATATGTTTAAGTACATAATTATGAATAGCAAGGGTCAGGTCCAAACCTGCCAGATCGGCGTTTTCCATGGGACCCAGTACCGGAAGGCGAAGGCCGAAACTGTTCTTAACGGCGACATCGACTTCCGCCGGACCTGCGATGCCGTTTTCAACAATGGAAATGGCTTCGCGCCACAGAGCATGCTGAAGGCGGTTCGCAAGAAATCCAGGAACGTCTTTTTTGACCCGGACCGGTTTTTTCCCAACATAGTCCAGCAGATCAAAGGTCTTATCCATGGTTTCGTCGGAAGTATCCTTGGCCTTGACAACCTCCACCAGGGGAATCAAGTGCGGCGGGTTCCAGAAATGGGTGCCGACGATTCGCTCCCGCCGGGTGGACTTGGCGGCGATTTCCGTAATGCTGATGACGGATGTATTGGTGGCGAGAATGGTCTCCGGCTTGCACATTTCGTCCATTCTTTTGAAAAAATCCTGTTTGAGTTCCAAGTTTTCACCGATGGCTTCGTCTACAAAATCCGCATCGGCCACAGCCTCTTCGAAATTGTCGGTGGTTTTCACCCGGGCGATGGTGGGCTCGATATCTTCATTTTTATAGATACCCTTGTTCGCCATCACGGTCATGTTGTTTCGAATAGTATCGGTGACCCCGGGCAGAACCTCGGCGCGACGTGCCCAAAGGGTTACGTCATACCCTTTATATGCAAAAATCTGCGCCATGCCGGGGCCCATCATACCGGCGCCGAGGATGGTGATTTTTTTAATATTCTCGATGAGATTTGTCATGTCTGGAAACCTCCTTGCTATGGGTGAACCATCATAAGATTAACCGCCATGCTACTGGATACTTTAACAATACACTCATCTTCGCGACATATGAAAAGTGGTAGCGGATGTCAAGTTGAAAGGTCCCGTGTTGCGCAATTTCCATTGAAATTTTACCTGCTTTCGAATCCACCTGATATGTTCGAAAAAATAATGTCTTGAATTATGAGATCAAGTCAATGAATATGATACTCGAACCACACGAAATGTCAATGAAAACTTTGCAGGAAAGCGCCCGGCAGCACAGGGAAAAAGAAACGCTCATCGTCGCCGCTAAAGATGCGGATAAAATGAAATGTTCATATCCGACAGCTTGCCATTCGAACACCGGTTGTGATAGGGAACTCAATGATGTGAGAAACTTGAGTCGGATTTTTCTGAAACGAAATCTATTAAAGAGGATATGAATCATGTTGTGGAGATTTTCAAAGAAGTTCCAGTTTGCAGCAGATAAGGTCATCCCCAATTCGTTTGTATTTTGTCTTATTCTCACGTTCATTGTTTATTTTCTCGCACTGATATTGACCCACACAGGTGGCCTGGACCTCATCAAATACTGGTACGATGGCCTATGGTCCATGATCACGTTTGCGTTTCAAATGACGCTCCTGGTGGTCGCCTGCAGTGCCGCTGCAAGATCTCCGTTCGTCGAGAAGGTATTGTCCAAGATATCAAAAATCCCCAAAACGCCGGCAGCTGCATATACATTCCTGATCATCATTTCAACGATAGCCAGTTGGATCAACTGGGCTTTCGGAATGATTCTGGCGCCCATTCTATCCATGTATCTCGCCAAGAATGTCCGGAAATGTCATTTCCCTCTGATGGTGGTAATCGGCTATGCCTGTATGATCGGTGTTCAACCGATTTGCTGGAGTGCCTCGGCGGTTGCCCTTTTATCATCCCCCGATAATTTTATGGTCAAGCAGGTAGGGGTTCTACCGTGGACGAAAACCGCCTTAAATCCAGTAGGATTGTGGATGGTGGGTATTTTAATTCTGCTGACGCTACTCGTTTCGATAAATTTCAAAGTCCCCGAAGATGAAGTCGTGGAATACCAAGGGGACATAGATTTTAATGACAATGATTCAAAGATGTCCCAGGGAGAGGAGCGGACCGTTGCAGATCGAATGAACGACAGCAAAATTATGATGTATATTGTCGGGTTCGCATGCCTCACATACATCATCGAATTTTTCTGGATGAACGGTTTTTCCAAACTGAATTTCAACCTGGTTATTTTTATTTTCCTGACCCTGGATGTCTTTCTATATCAAACTCCTGAAAAATTCACCCAAGCCATCCATGATAACATGGCCCCGGCGGCTCCCATCATGATACAATTTCCTTTTTATGGCGGTATCATGGGGATTATGAGCAGCTCAGGGCTCACCTCCATTATGGCCCATGCGCTGATTGCGGTGGCGAGCGCAAAGACCTATTACATGTTCGCCTACTGGTCAGCCTCCCTGGTCAACCTCTTCGTTCCTTCCCAGGGTGGCCAGTTGATCGTTCAGGGACCCATATTGGCGGAGGCCGCCAAGGCGTTCCATGCCCAATATCCGACGATGGTCTCCGCATTCATGTTCGGTGATGAGGCCACCAACCTCCTTCAGCCCCTCTACATCATTCCCGCTCTTTCTCTGGTGAACATGAAGCTGAAGCAGGCGTGGGGCCTGATGGCGTTTATCTGGTTTCTGTGGTTCATTGCAACGAGCATCGGTCTCGTCGTTCTACCGCTAATTTTCTGTAGGTAGAACGATGTGCCGTAAACTGGAATCGTGCAATCTTAAATTTCTTGACACTGGAAATGTTTCTTGCAAATATTTGGAAGCTTAAAAAAACGTGTGTAAATAAAGTCTTTACCGAAATGTTGTCTGTCAAATATATGTGAATTGTAATCGACAAGGAGAAAAATAATGGAAAAGTGCATCATTACCGCCGCATGTACCGGCGCATGGCCCAAGAAGAAAGATACCCCCTACGTTCCCATCACAGCGGAAGAAATTGCAAAAGAAGTCTGGGCTGTCTGGGAAGCCGGCGCAGCCATCGCTCACATCCACGTAAGAGGGGAAAACGAGGGCCCCACCATGGAGTACGAAAAGTTCAAGGAAGCCGTGGACCTGATTCGTACGAAAAAGGAATGTGACATCATCCTGAACCTCACCACCTCCGGTTCCGTGGATCCCAACCTGACCTTGGCAGATCGCTCAAAACATCTTGTGGAACTGCGACCCGAGATGTGCTCATATGATGCAGGTTCCATGAACTGGATGAACACCACGCTGTTCCTGAATCCGCCGGCGTTTCTCGAAGGCCTCGGGACACTGACCCAGGAAATAGGTGTCAAACCTGAGCTCGAGATCTTCGACGCCGGTATGCTGTACACCAGCCTGTACTACTTGAAGAAGGGCTTCCTGAAGGCGCCCCTTCACTTCCAGTTCTGCCTCGGCGCCCCGGGCGGCATGACCGCCACCATCGACAACTTCTTGCACCTGCTGAAACAGATCCCCGAAGGTTCCACCTTCTCCGCCTTCGGCGTGGGCGCCCAGTGGCTGACCATTCTTTACATGGCGGTCATCACCGGCGGTCACATCCGGGTCGGCATGGAGGACAATATCTACATGTCCAAGGGCGTTCTGGCAAAATCGAATGTCGAGTTCGTCGAGAAGGCAAAGACGGTTGCCAAAGAATATGGCCGGGAAATCGCCACACCGGCGGATGCCAGGAGAATTCTGGGGCTTCCCGAAAAAAATAGGTAAGAAGTAACAGATGATCGGAATGCCGAATGACCGAAGCGGTCATTCGGCATTTTTTATTTCTGCTTACTTACTGTCCGATCTATGCTGTTCTCCAGCGCCGGCCTTTAGGGTATAGCCGGTGATATCGCCGATCCAGGTGATGAAGCTTTCAGGGTCATCATCCACACAGTGTCCTGCTTCCCAATAGATCCCGGCATTCACATCTTTTCCCAGGTTTTCCAGGCTGATGGCCAGGTTGGAAACGGTAACGGCAATGCCGCTTTCGGCAGAGCCCATTCGAATCCACCAGTGTTTCGCGCAGCCGGGGTTTTCCTGTCTGATAAAAAACATGGGATTCATCATGTTGACCACTTTTTGAAGATCCTGGTCGATCTCGATCGTCGGATCCCCAGTTACCTGCTGCAGGGTGAAGTTGGTAAAGTGACGGGCATTGGTGGTTTTATCACCGAACAGAATGGGCTCGGGATTCTCCATATCAAAATCATCAAAGGCGGGAAGCCCTTTGATTCTGGAAGTGGAGGCGATGTAATCTTGGAAGGTAAAACGAGCATTGTCGCCGTCCCAACTCAGCCAGGGATTGGCCGCCAGGTATTTGTTACGTTCATCTTTCGACATGGCCTTCAGGTATTGGCTGGCCGACGGAATCAAATACTGTTGCATCAGGTAATCTTCGTAATTGTCCGCCGTAATGGGGCCGTAACCGTTTTTGCCCGAAAGTTTCAGCGATGCCTGGTAATCGGCAAACAGGGCTTTCAGCTTTTTTGAAAGTTTCTGATCCACCAGTTTTCCGGTTGCGAGGGGCAATTTGCCCTGAAGCCATTCGTAGCTCATGTCGGCGTGATCGAGGTCCGTGATCGGGGAGAAACAGGCGCAGGCAAAGATGCTGTCATCCGCATCTGCAGCACCGATCTTCTCGAGATACGCGTCATACATGGAACTGTTTCCGGATGCGCCCAGGATCGAAGAAAGCCCGCCACCCGCGCTGCATCCGGAAGAAATGATCCAATCGACATTCCCGGGAATGATCCCCCGGTTGTGCCGTATGTAACGGACGGCTGCCTTCAGATCCACGATGGCGGCGGGCGCCTTGCCGTAGTAAGTGCCGTCTTTGGCCTGGTTGTCACGGCCGCGACAGCCGGGCTCTACCACCACGTATCCCGCTGCCAGGGCCAGATCCTGCTTGCCGGTGACGGCGTTATTCATGTCCGAGGGGCCATTCATCCTGCCGGTGTCGCCTGGCGTACCGCCCCCAGGCGGCATGCCCTCGACCGGCGCTTGGGCATCGTTCTGTTCTCCGCCCTGTCCTTCGGGCGCGCCGGCACCACGCATGCCCGGAAAGAAGCCTGCCGGAAGACCGAACCCGCCGGTTTTATTATTGAAGGACATATAACCGCCAACGCCATTGGCAAGGAGAATGGGGGCGTTTGCAGGGTCGATGGGAATACCATCGATTTCAATGGGAACGCTGACGTTCAGGCTCTCATAATCGACGTCCACGGGGTTGGCCACATATGGAATGTGCATATAAGATCGATAGGTGACTTTCTTGTCACCCCCGGATGTCCTCACCGTCTTGGTTTCAACAGTAAAGTTATCCTTGGGAAACAGCAAGGGATCTTCGGTAGTGACCTGGGTCTTTGCTGTAGGTTTATCCTGCTTTTCCGCGGGTTGATTGTTCGGACAGCCGCTAAGCAGCAGAAGAGTCATCAGGGAAACCAGAAGTAAATAAAGTGTATTTCGTTTCGTCATGAGCCCCCCGTTAAGCAAGTTTTATTTTGAAGAACTCTTTTTCGCGACCGAAGTGCAGATCTTGTCGACCCACTCATATAAGGTTTGATTGTCCTGCTCAACATCCCCATGGCCTGCTTCCCAAACATACTCGAAATTGGTGTCCACGCCGGCTTTTTCGAGGGCAAGCCCCATCAGCGTGATGATGGGAAGAGACGAGTTCGCATCGGCGGTACCATAACGGATTCGCGCATGCTTTGCGGTATCGCCGTTGAGGTAAGACTTGTCGCCGTCGATGAAAAGCATCGGGTTATAAAGATCGACAATGTCATTGCCGTATTTGTCCCGATCGCCGTCTGCGACATCGGATTTGAAAGACGCATATAAATCAGCAAACGATTTATAGCCTGCATTTTTAGCATCGGCATCCGTCCAGGCGGCCTGCAGATTGTCATGGTACAGGGTCAGTACATCCAGGACGGCGTTTGAGAAATGCTTGAAATTCGTATTCCTGTCACCGAACGGCTGGTTTTCCGTCGCCTTGCCGTTCAGACCGTCGAAGGAAGTGACCCCTTTCATACGCAGGGAGTAGTCCTCGAAATTTTTCAAACTGGTGATGACCACTGACTGGGTCGTTTTGTCCCAGGTCATCCAGTTGCTGATGTCTTTACCTTCGGTAGTGCCACCGCCGGGAGGTCCACCCATGCCACCGGGACCAGGCATCCCGGTGCCTTGGGCCATGTTGCCCGGGGCGCCACCGCCAGGAGCGCCACCACCCGGAGCACCACCACCTGGAGCGCCACTGCCCGGAGGACCGCCGGCCATGTTGCCGCCAGGCATCCCGCCACCCGGTGGCATTCCGGGCATTCCGCCGGTTTTTGTGTAATAACCGGCGATATAGTTTTTCGCAATCTCATCAAGGGTTGGATGATCCGCATCCGCGAAGACGGCCTTATCGGTCCACTTGACCTTTGCTTCGCCGTTTTTCAGTTCTTGAAAATAGTAGTTTGCGGACCATTCAAGCTGTTTGATCAGGATTTTTTTGAATGCTTCTTCGGTGTATCCGAGTTTGTTGAGATAGCCGACGAAGGCCTTTGACAAATCCCCTGAGAGCAGCACCTGGAAATTGGTGCAGCCGAGGGTTTTAAGGTGAGATTTTGTACCGAAAAACCATTCGTAGGCTGTATCGGAATTGGCCACGTTGGTAATGGGACAATAACAGTTGGCGCCGTAGATGTCGTCACCGACGCTCATGATGGCACCGGCTTCTTTCAGGTAATCGTTGTAAACCGGATCATTGGCGTTGCAGGCCAGGAATGTGGACATGGCGCCGCCGCCGCTGCTGGCGCTCGAGACGATCAGATTTGAATCGCCGGGAAGAACTTTGTCGTTGAATTTCAGGTAGCGGATGCCGGCCTTCAGGTCGATCAGGCACCAGGGAGACTTGCCGTCATAAAATGTCTTTCCCGACGAATCGGTGGAGGTGGTTCCCTTTCCGCGGTGCCCGGGGCTAACGGCGATGAAACCGCTCGAGATGGCCTGGGTGTCGAACCTGGAGCCGGCCGTCCATTCGCTGTAACCCGGTGCTTCGCAGAGGTACAGGATCGGTGCGGTGTTCACGTTGTAGCCGTTGACAGCCGAATCTGTGAAGACGACGCTGCCGTTGGCATCTTTTTTCATGTAGGCAGCCGGTACAAAGATATTCATGGTTTGATACGCGGTGTTCACCGGATATGCGACGTAGCTGATATTCAGAGCCTGCCAATAGGTGCCGTCGCTGCTCAGCTGCCAATTGTAATCGTTGACGGAAATTTTCCCGAGGATGGCTTCAACTTTTGCTTCCGCATTCGCAGAATCCGTACCTGCCGCCATTGCCTGGAAAAACGAAAGTGGAAACAGTGACAGAACGATAACAAGGAAAAGCAGCCGTAAAAGATGATTGCTGTATCTCTTCATATTCTCTTCTCCTTCCGGATTGATATTTACTTCATTTTAAATATTTTCTTGAACCATTGAACCTCCATGGTTTCAATTTCTTCCAGGCTTGGGCTGATGACAGCACCCTGGGGAGTCGCCGCAAATCCGTGACCTGCGTTTTTTACCTTCACCAGCCTGGCCTCGACCCCGGCCCGGGTCAGAGCCGTATATAAAAGCTCCGACTGTTGCACGGGAACAAGGTTGTCCTTCTCGCCGTGGATCATCAGTGTCGGCGGGTCTTCGGCATCCACATAGGTGATGGGGTTCGCCTTTTTCACCAGTTCGGGAACTTCCTGGGCGGGCTTTCCCAGGAATTTTGCGATGGGGCTGCCCGGAGCGTCCTCCCCCACGCCAAAGTCTATGGGGCCGAACAGGTCGACCACGGCCTGCACATTGCTGGAAAAGTCGGCATAGGGACCGTCCCCCTCGAGGTAGGCATCTCCACCCGAAGTCCCCATCAGGGCGACAAGATACCCCCCTGCCGATTCCCCGATCACACCGATTCTGTCCGGATCGATCCCATATTTTTCTGCATTGGCCCGGGTCCAGCGGATGGCGGTTTTACAGTCGTGTACGGCTGCTGGAAATTTAGCCTCGCCGCTAAGGCGATATTTGATAGCAATTCCGACAAAACCATTTTTTGCGAA
>JBECKW010000316.1:0-3924 GCA_040235505.1 Desulfobacterales bacterium | reverse complement strand
GCCGTTCTGGTCCGTGATGGTGACCATCAGATGATGGGCCGGCTGGGTTTCCTGCCCGGTCGGTTTCAATTCAAACAGCTGGTACGTCAAATGATATCCTTCCACCTCACTGGAATGGATCGTGTTTTCCGCATGTTCCGCCTGATTCATATCCATGTTCATGACCTGGGACGCATCCGCTTCGCAGGCGATTCCTGCTATTGAAATGATAAACATACCGGCAATTGCTGCAATCCACATCTGTTTCATGGTATTACTCCTTTTCTTATTGGGTCTGATTAAATTTCTTGCATTTAGCGCCTTTCAAACGGAAGCGTTCTCTACTTTTTTTCAATCCCCCGCGGCCAAATTACGCCTTGGCTTTATTTCGCTTTCGCAGTCCCCTTCCCCGCCACATGTCATAGAGGACCGGGATAATGATCAGGGTGAGGATGGTTGAAGAGATGAGGCCGCCGACCATCGGTGCCGCGATCCGCTTCATCACCTGCGATCCGGTTTCCGTCCCCACCATCACCGGCAGAAGTCCGATAAGCGCTGTCGCCACGGTCATGAGCTTGGGCCGGACCCGTTCCACGGCGCCGTCGATCACCGAGATTTCCAGATCCCGGGGGGTCCGCATCCCTTTTTCACCTTTATGGCGCATGTAGGCCTCAACCAGGTAGACCAGCATCACCACCCCGGTGGAAGTGGCAAGCCCGGCCAGTGCGATAAACCCGACGGCCACTGCCACCGAAAGGTTGTAGTTCAGCAGGTAAAGCAGCCAGACACCCCCCACCAGGGAAAACGGGAGACTGGTCATGACCAGCACGGCCTCTGGCACATTCTGAAACTGGATGTAGAGAAGCACAAAAATCAGGATGAGCGTCACCGGAAGAATGATCTTCAGCGTCTCCCGTGCTTTCTGCATGTATTCATACTGCCCGGACCAGACCATGGAATAACCCGTCGGCAGCTTGACTTCCCGGTCCACGACGGCCTTGGCCCGTTTGACGTAGGTACCCACATCCACGCCCTTTAAATCGATGTACACCCACGCGGACCTCCGCGCATTTTCGCTCTTGATCGCCGCGGGACCTTTTTTGATGGTAAAATCCGCCAGCTCGTACAGGGGAATCTGGGCGCCGGTGGGTGCCGGCACCAGGACCCGCTTGAGGCGTTCGATATTGTCCCGAAGCTCCCGGTCGTAGCGAAGGTTTACCGGATAACGCTCCAGGCCCTCCACGGTCTGGGTGATGTTCATGCCGCCGATGGCCGTCATGATGACATCCTGCACATCCCCTACGGTGAGCCCGTAGCGGGCGATCTGATCCCGCCGGATGTTGAAATCGAGATAGTTGCCGCCGGTCACCCGCTCCGAATAGACAGAGGCGGTCCCCGGGACATCGCGCACCACCGCCTCGATCTGCTCCCCGAGTTTCGAAAGGGTATCCAGGGAATCTCCCATCAGCTTGATGCCCACCGGTGTTTTGATGCCGGTGGAGAGCATGTCGATCCGGGTTTTGATGGGCATGGTCCAGGCGTTGGTGAGCCCCGGAAACTGGATGGCCTTGTCCATTTCCTGGGAAAGCTCATCCATGGTGATATAGCGATCTTCGGGCCAGATCCATGTGAGGGGCTTTTTCAGCCAGCCGGGCCAACCGGAAAAAAACCGGTCGATCTTCTTCTTTTCCCATTCGTGAAGTATTCTGCCGTTTTTTTCTTCCGGCCAGATCCAGGCAAGGGGCTTTTTCAGCCAGCGGGGCCAGCCGGAAAAAAACCGGTCCACATGCACCTTTTCGTATTCGATCTTGGGCCGGAGCGTAATGGTGGTTTCGATCATGGAAAGGGGCGCCGGATCGGTAGCTGTCTCGGCCCGGCCCACCTTCCCCAGTGTGTGATCCACCTCCGGAAAGCTCTGGATGATCTTATCCGTCTGCTGGAGAAGCTCCCGGGCCTTGGTGATGGAAATTCCCGGAAGGGTGGTGGGCATATACAGCAGGTCCCCTTCGTTCAGCGGCGGCATGAACTCGCTCCCCAGTTTCGACAGGGGGTACCAGGTAAGGCCCAGGATAATCAGCGCCAGGAGGATGGTGAGCTTTCGCCACTTGAGGACAATGCGGATTACCGGCATGTAGACGGCGATCAGAAACCGGCTGATGGGATTTTCCCGCTCCGGCTTGATGCGCTGGCGTACGACGCAGATCAGGCTGAAAAGCGATACGCCCAGCGCCGCCGCCAGGGACCAGTCCGGCGGTTGCCATCCGCGAAACGCCCCGACGATCGCGGCCGCGATCACCAGTATCGGCGGTCCCGCGATCGCCGTCCACTGAATCCACCGCCGGGTGCGCCGGGGCGTTTCCGGAGGAAATGCCTCGTCCCGGATAAACAGGGTCATGAGCACCGGCACCACGGTGATGGCCAGAAACGCGGAGGCGGCCATGGCAAACGTCTTCGTATACGCCAGGGGTTTGAACATCCGTCCGGATTGCTCCTGGAGACTGAAAACGGGAAGAAATGAGACGGTGATAATGATCAGGCTGAAAAATAGCGCCGGTCCCACCTCCTTGGCCGCGGCGATGATAATTTCCTGGTGACTTTTCTTCCCGTGATCCCGCTCCAGGTGCTTGTGGGCGTTTTCCACCATCACCACGGCGGCGTCCACCATCACCCCGATGGCAATGGCAATGCCCCCCAGGCTCATGATGTTGGCGTTGATGCCCATCCGCTGCATCACCAGGATGGAGATGAGAATTCCCACCGGCAGGGTAAAGATGGCGACGAATGCGGAACGGAAATGGAGAAGAAAGAGAACACAGATGAACGCCACCACGATCATTTCTTCCACCAGCTTGCTCTTCAGTGTTTTCACGGCCCGCTCGATCAGCTGCGAACGGTCGTATCCCGATACTACCTCGACCCCCGGCGGAAGGCCCTTCTCAAGTTCCTTCAGCTTCGCCTTGACATTCCGGATGACATCCAGGGCGTTTTCACCGAACCGCATCACCACGATGCCGCCGACGGTTTCCCCCTCGCCGTTGGATTCCAGCACCCCCCGGCGAAGCTCGGGCCCCAGATGAACATTCGCGATGTTTTTCAGAAGTATCGGGGTGCCCATCTTGTCCACTCCGACGGCGATATTCTCCAGGTCCTCCGGGGACTTGATGTAGCCAAGACCCCGTACCATGAATTCGGTCTCGCCCATTTCCAGCAGCTTCCCGCCCACATCGCTGTTGGAACGCTGGATGGCCTGGCGGACCTTCTGAATGGAAATGCCATAGGCCTGCAGACGATCGGGGTCCACTTCCACCTGGTACTGTTTGACGAATCCGCCGATACTGGCCACTTCCGATACGCCGGGCACCGAGGTGAGCTCGTAGCGAAGGTACCAGTCCTGAATGCTTCGAAGCTGCTGCAGATCGTGCTTCCCGCTGGTGTCCTTCAGGGTATATTCATATACCCAGCCCACGCCCGTGGCATCGGGCCCCAGGCTCGGCGTCACCCCCTGGGGAAGGCGTCCGGACACGAAGTTCAAATACTCCAGGACCCGGCTCCTGGCCCAGTACATGTCCGTACCATCTTCGAAGATGACATAGACAAAGGAGTATCCGAAAAACGAATACCCCCGCACCACCTTGGCATAGGGAACGCTCAGCATGGCGGTGGTCAGCGGATAGGTCACCTGATCCTCCACCACCTGGGGCGCCTGGCCCGGGTATTCGGTATAGATGATGACCTGGACATCGGACAGGTCCGGGATGGCGTCCAGCGGCATATGGACCATGGCCAGAATCCCGCCGGCAATCACGAACAGCGTGACCAGCAGCACCATGAACTTATTCTTAATCGACCATTCGATAATCTTTTCAATCATAGTAGGCCCTATTTTTCAAAGTCGCTGAAAAAGTCTTCATCCGACGTCGCGGCTTTTTCTTCCTTCGGCTTTTT
>JBECKW010000289.1:0-8710 GCA_040235505.1 Desulfobacterales bacterium | reverse complement strand
GGCCGCGGCTTTGTACGCCTCATCTCCAAAGACCCTTGCCCCCACGGCCAGGGCGCCGATCATGAGCCCGTTCCAGCCCGTCAGAATTTTATCGTCCTTGAGGGGATGCACCCGGCTGCTTCGCAGGTGAAAAAGCCGGTTTCGAACAGCCCGCCATCGATCTTCGAGTTCATTTTCAGAAATCCCCAACTTTTTCGACCATACGGACATCGGCTCGCCCAAGTGCAGTATGTTGGCACCGGTCCGGCGTTTGGTGGCTTCGTCCAGAAAGTTTCCATCTGGACGCAGTGAAAAAATTTCCTCCCATAAGCCGCTGTCCAGGCCGGTCAACGCCTTTCGGAATTCATCTGACGTCCACACATAAAACTTCCCCTCTTCCCCTTCGCTGTCCGCATCCTCTGCCGAATAGAATCCACCCTCAGGATCCGTCATGTCCCGCAAAACGTATTCGAAAATTTCCCGGGCCGTACGGCCAAAAAGCGGGTCCCCGGTCACCTGGAAAGCCTCCGTGTATGCGACGGGCAAGAGGGCCTGGTCATAAAGCATCTTTTCAAAATGCGGGAGCAGCCAGCAGCTGTCGGTGGCATACCGGTGAAACCCAAAGCCCACATGATCCCAGATTCCCCCCAGCCTCATGGCGGTGAGCGTTTTTGTTACCATCTCAAGGGCTTCTTTTCTGCCGTTGCGATCATACATGCGAAGCAGAAAGAGCAGGCGATGGGGGGACGGAAATTTGGGGGCGGCCTCGAACCCGCCGTGTCGGGGATCAAAACGCTGACGGATCTCGTCATATGCCTGGTCCAGCAACTCGGCCCCCGGCATTTGTGCCGAATCATATTCGAAAGCCCGATCCAGATGCGTCATGATCTCGTCAGCGGCGTTCTCCAGGGAGCCCTTTTGCCGGTGCCATGTCTCCTTCACCTGTCGGCTGATATCTATCAGACCCGGCCTTCCGAAACGGCTTCGACCGGGGAGATAGGTGGCGGCATAAAACGGTTTCTTATCCGGCGTCATGAAAATACTCAGGGGCCATCCACCGCTTCCGGTGAGCATCTGACAGGCGGCCATGTATACGGCATCGATATCCGGACGCTCCTCCCGGTCCACCTTGATGCAGATAAAGGTGTCATTGAGATAATGCGCCACCTCCTCGTCTTCAAACGACTCCTTCTCCATCACATGGCACCAGTGACAGGTGGCATATCCGATGGATAGAAAAATCGGCTTATTCTCCGCCGTTGCCCTGGCAAAGACCGCATCCGCCCATGGCTGCCAATTCACCGGATTATGCGCGTGCTGGATCAGATAAGGACTTTTCTCATTGATAAGTCCGTTTGTAGCCATAAAAACCTCCCCGCTTGAAATGACACTTTGTGGTATAAAATAGGCATGATCGTATGCTTTTTCAACGGCCTTTTTGTTTTTATAACCCCGACACGATCATTGAGCTTCCAACGGATGGGAATGGTAACATGAGGTTGTCACTTTGACAGAAATGATCCGCAGATTACGCAGATTTTCGCAGATTAAAAAAAGTGTCCCCGGGGTTCGGACAGGTTTTTGATGGGAATGGGCTCTGAGCCGGATGTTTTGTTTTTTGCTGCTTTTATTTTTTCAACCGGAACAACGGAAAGCGGCAGTGGCACAAATGGGATTGGCCCGGGTAACATACTTCCCCATCCCATCATCTGCGAAAATCTGCGCTAATCTGCGGATAAAATGTTTTTAGGGATCTATTTTGTTTTTCTGCTAGCTTTCCGACCCTGCAACTTTCATGACGGCGTCTACCATTTCTTCCATGACCTCCGGGATGTCATCCTCTTTGAATTTAAGAAGCGTCATGGTTTGATCATCCATCTCGTAGGCCAGCCCGTCAATTCCCGCACCCAGTCCGGACATCATGGCGAGGGCATCGGCCATATGAATGATATAGGTCATTTTATCGCCCCGGGAAGAAGCAGGCATATGATGGTATCGAACGGCTGCACCGAGGGTTTCCGGAACGCCCCATTTGCTGCACAGGGCATAGGCAATCTCCGCATGATCGAAGCCGAGAATATTTTTTTCGGCATTCAGGAAACTTTCATTGCCGGCTTCCATCAGGCGCGTGAACATTTCCTTGCGTTCGAGAATGGGCTCGTCCAGAACCAGTTTGCCGCAGTCATGAATAAGTCCGGCCACAAAAGCGTCTTCTCCCAGTTCCGGAGAAATTCTTTCTGCAATGGATTTGGCACTGAACGCCGTTCCGAGCGAGTGTTGCCACAGGTCTTCGGTATCAAGCCCGTAGCCCGGCAGTGTGCCGCTGAGCATGGACGAAGAGCCCGCCATCATGATGATTTCCTTCAGGGTGCCGAATCCAAGCACTACGGATGCGTGCTGAAGAGAAGAGATCTTTCCCCGCATGCCATAGTATGTGGAATTGGCCAGTTTCAGCAGCCTGGAGGCGATTGCCTGGTCGGATTTCAGCACCTGTGCCAGCTGTTCAAAGCTGGACTTATCGCTGGACAGGAGTTGGCGGGCTTTCAAGATCGTCTGCGGCATGGCGGGCAACTCGTTGACCTTGCGCAGGATCAGTTTTTTCAGGGCCTCTCCTTTGGGGAGCTCTTTTTCCGTCCATTTGGATGCCCCACCGGATGGCGACCCCTGGTTTTTTTTCGTCAGGTCGACGGTGATCATCCCCTTGCATGCCGGACAGGGAAAAGAAAACTTCTGTTTTTCAGGCAGTCGTTCATCCGGAACATCGTACATCTTATTGCATGTGGAACACTCTATTTTCAAAGAATACCACCTCTTTAAATAATGTGCTGGTTCTGTTGCTAATGAACTTATACCACCTTGATTTTCCCTGCATCCACATCGAGAAGCATGGCACGAATCTGGGTGCCCCCGGTTTTGTCAATTTTGGGAACAAGCCCGGAGCTTTTCAAGGCAAGTCCAACCGCTTCCACAATTCTGCGTCCGATGTCGGATCCGCTCCTGCTGCCCAGCAACCCGGCACCACCCGCGATGGCAACCGAAAACGGCGGTCCGGCCCCATTTTTTTTCAGTTCATCGAGAATGTAAGGGATGGCTGTGTCTGCGTACATGATGGGATTTTTCACATTTGTTCCTCGGGCCGTAGGTGCCATGATATGAAGCCCGGCGGCGATTTTTCGCTCGGAATTGAACAAAATCACACCGACCCCGGCACCAATATTTTCAATTTTTAAAATGCCCGAAGAAACAACAGCCGATCGAAAGCACCTGACAGAAGTGGCATCCATACTTTTCCATAAACCTTATATGTTAATGATTACAGGTTAAACCGTGCAAAAATGTCAAAAAACATTAAACTCTGTCAAGAGGAATTTCCCTTTCTCCAGAAAATGCGGTTTTCATCATGAAAAGCCGTGTCGATGAAGAATGCTGAATTTATCTTGTGATGCCCCGGAAAGGAATGGTAAATTAAGGATAGGGAGGTTTTTGGGTTTTAGGTTATTCCTCCCAGGGGTCTCCAACAGACGTGACAACTTTCGACAGGAGGATGCCATGATTGAGGTTGCATTTACGTATGATCTGGTGCCGGGTATTGACCTTAAAGCCTATTCAAATCTCGCCCGGCGTGCCACAGCCGTAATGATGGCCGCAGATGGGTTCATCGAATTTCGAGCCCACCGAAATCTGACCGGCTCCCCCCAGGTCCGCCGGACATCGGTCTGGGAAAGCCTGGCGCATTGGGCCACCGTGGCCCAGACACAGCAATTTCAGAACTTGACGGCCGAATTTCGAATGTTTGTGACCAACCTGGATGTTCAGCTCTGGGGACCGTCTCCCTTTGTGCCCGAGCCGCTTCGGAAAAATCAGGAACGGCGACGGCCCCAGCCTGAATAGCGTTTTTAACGTTCGGGGGTGGGCCACACACAAAAGGCGCGGAAAGCTCGGCAAGCGGACTTTCAAGTGATCTTTGCAGAGGAAACTATTGCCAATGAATGAAACAAAGCGGGAAAAACCGGCCCTTTTGATCATCGATATGGTCAAGGACTATTTTGACGAAACGAAAAACGCCCCCATCACCCGGCTGGCAAAACCGATCATCGATCCCATCAACCGGATGGGGTCGATGTTTCGCCGAAAAGGGTGGCCGGTTGTATTTTCAACCGATGCGTTTCAAAAGGACCACTTTTTCTTTCAAAGTCACATGAAACCCCATGCCATTGCCGGAACCCCCGGAGCGGAAGTCATCGACGCCCTGGACCGGAAGCCGGAAGACTACTGGCTCCCAAAACCGAAAATGTCGGCCTTTTTCCAAACCGGCCTTGAAATCTGGCTCCGACAGCGGGAAATCACCCTGTGCGCCGTGGCCGGCATTGCCACTCCTTTCTGCGTGCTGACCACGGTGCTGGATGCCGTCTGCCATGATTTCAAAGCCGTCTTTCTGGAAGACTGCTGCATGGCGGGAACCCGGCAGACACATGAAAAAACCCTTGACCTTTACCGCCGCAATTTGCTTTACCCCCTGCTCAGGGTCATGTCGTCCACCGAACTGCTGGCCGAACTGACGTAGCCGATGATCAAAGGTCCTTAACGCATCCCGACCTTAACGCATCCGGAAAGGATAAGTCCGATCGCCATGCCGCACCCCGTTTATCTGGATTACAACGGCACCACACCCCATGCGCCCGAAGTGATTGCGGCCATGCGGCCGTTTCTTGAAACCGAATTCGGCAATCCCTCCAGCGCCCACTGGTATGGTATCCGTCCAAAGCAGGCCGTGGAAAACGCCCGGCGCCAGGTAGCCGGCCTCCTCGGTTGTCTCCCCGAGGAAGTGGTGTTCACGAGCGGTGGCACGGAGTCCAACAACCAGGCCATCAAGAGTTTCGCCGGGGCGCGCTTCTCCCGGGGCGCGCACATCATTACCAGCCGGATCGAGCATCCGGCGGTTCTGGAAGTCTGCCGGTTTATGGAACGCCATGGTTTTTCGGTGACCTATGTCCCCGTGGATGGCGCGGGTCTGGTGAATCCGTCCGATATCGAAGCCGCCATTTCCCCGCAGACCGTCATGATCTCCATCATGCACGCCAACAACGAGGTGGGCACCCTTCAGCCGGTTTCACAAATCGCCGCCCTGGCCGGACGCCGGGGGATCCTGATGCACACGGATGCCGCCCAGTCCCTGGGAAAAGTGCCGGTCGAAGTGGACGCCCTGGGCGTAGACCTTCTGTCGGTTGCCGGGCACAAAATTTACGCACCCAAGGGGATCGGCGCGCTTTATATCCGCCGCGGACTCAAACCGGAGATTTTCTGCCACGGTGCCGGTCAGGAGCGCGGCATACGGGCGGGAACTGAGAATGTCCTTGAAATTGTCGGCCTAGGTAAAGCCTGCGAGATCGCCACCGCCGGCCTGGACCGGTACATCCGCCATATGAAAGAACTGCGGGACCGCCTCGAAACAGCCCTGGAATCGAACCTGAAGGACATCCGGCTGAACGGTCACCGGGAAAAGCGGCTTCCCAATACTTCCAGTATTTCTTTTTTGGGCCTGGAGGCCAACCGGATACTGGAAGAAATCGGCCTCGAGGTGGCCGCCTCCGCCGGCGCGGCCTGCCATTCTGACCATGTGGAAATTTCCCATGTGCTTTCGGCCATGAATATCCCGGAAGAGTGGGCAAAGGGAACCCTCCGGTTCACCACCGGCCGTATGACCACGTTGGAAGAAATCGACCGCGCCGCCGAAGTTATTATTTCGGCCGTAAAAAAGCTCCGGTCTTAGTTGAAACTTAACTGCTGACAGGAAGAGAACGAATGGAAACACATTTGGGGAGAGGAAAAAAGATGAAGAATATCAAACGTAACGTAGCGGCCGTCACCCTTGCACTGCTGATGGCCCTCCTGGCTTTCCCGTTTTTCGCCTCGGGAAAGGAAATGTCCCGGCAGCAGCTTTACGAAGCGGCCAAAGCGAGCATCACCACCATCTCAACCGCCAAAGCCGACGACATATATAAAAAAGGCGGTGCGCTATTTCTGGATGTGAGAGAACCGAACGAGTACAATTCGGGTCACATCCCGGGAGCCGTCAATATACCCTTGGGCGTGGTGGAAAAAAAGATCGGAAAGACTTTCGCCGATAAGGATGCCGTCATCCTGGTATATTGCAGAACCGGGCACAGATCGACCATAGCCACTTCAGAGCTGAAAAAACTGGGCTTTACGCATTTGCTCAATATCGACGGCGGCATGCAGGCATGGACGAAAGCCGGCTACCCGGTTCAGTAACAGTTTATAGGGTTCAAGGGGTCAAGGGGTCAAGGGTTCGAGGGGAATGAAAAACAGCCACATTTTTTAAAGCAGAAAACACATAACTGCTGAAATCGAACTGAATTTTGACATTCAGAACCATTTGCCGTTGCTTCATGCCTTTCACTCGGCCCCTCGACCCCTTGAATCCTCGACCCCTCCGATTTTTTAACTTCCCCGGATTTGACTTTTTCTTTTACAGCCCGTATGATGCCATATCATCTGAATTTTGGCTGTTCTTCCATCGCCCGCCCTCCCGCGTGTGATGTCGCGGTTTTTTCAATCGGTTGTCAACGACATCTTCTCTCATTTTCCCGGTCGACGTGAAAGGTTGAACATCATGATGAAGCAGGCAAAAACTCTTCTCAAATCCGTGTTCGGATACGATACGTATATCTCCCTTCAGCGGGAAGTCATTGAAAACGTGCTTCAAAAAAAGGACAGCCTTGTGCTGATGCCAACGGGCGGCGGCAAATCCCTTTGCTACCAGATTCCGGCGCTCATTTTCGAAGGGCTGACCATTGTGGTCTCTCCCCTGATATCGCTTATGAAGGACCAGGTGATGCAACTCGAGGAAGCCGGTGCGCCCGCCGTTTTTTTGAACAGCAGCCTCCCCCCCGATGCCTACCGCCGCAATATGGCCAGGATCCGGAAGGGCACCGTCAAACTTCTTTATATCTCCCCTGAAACACTTCTGAAACCCGGCATGTCCGAGCTGCTTTCCTCGGTGCAGGTGGACTGCCTGGCCATCGACGAGGCCCACTGCATCTCCATGTGGGGGCATGATTTCCGGCCGGAGTACCGGCAGCTCGCCGATTTCAGGCGTCTTCTGCCCGATGCCGTGTGTATTGCGCTCACGGCCACCGCAACCCCCCGGGTCCGGACGGACATCAAAAAAAGTCTCGGCATTCATGACGCCGATGAATATGTGGCCAGTTTCAACCGGAAAAACCTGCTGCTGCGGGTGGTGGAGAAAACCGATCCCCTCGAGCAGACCATGGCCTTCCTGAAAAAATACCCGGGCGAGTCCGGCATTATTTACTGCTACACCCGAAAGCAGGTGGAAACTCTCTGCGAAGCGCTCACATCCAGGGAATTTTCCGCTCGCCCCTACCATGCCGGTCTGAGCGAAGCGGATCGAACCCTTCACCAGGAGCTTTTCATCCGGGACGATATCCGGATCATCGTGGCCACCATCGCCTTCGGCATGGGCATCAACAAATCCAATGTCCGGTTTGTCGTGCACTACGACATGCCCAAAAGCATCGACAATTACTACCAGGAAATCGGGCGGGCGGGCCGGGACGGCATGCCCGCCGAATGCCTGCTGCTTTTCTCCTATGCCGACATCCACAAAATCCGATACCATTCCGCTCAATTAACCGGGCAGGAAAAACGGGTGGCAAACCTTCAGCTTCAGGCCATGCTGCGGCTGATGGAAGCCGACGGCTGCCGGCGGATTCCACTGCTCGATTATTTCGGTGAGACCTTCCCGGACAGCCAGTGCCGCACCTGCGACAACTGCCTGTCGGAAACGCGCGAAAAAACAGATGTCACCGTGGCGGCCCAGAAGTTTCTGTCCTGCATCAAACGCACCGGCGAGAGGTTCGGCACCGCCCACATCATCGATGTGCTCCGGGGTTCCACCGCCCAAAAAGTGCTCCAGGCCGGCCACGACCGCATCTCCACCTACAATATCGGCCGGGAATACAGCAAACGCCAGTGGCAGACTTTGTGTCGCCAGTTTCTTCACCAGGGCTTGATTTCCCAGGACATGGAATACGGCGGGCTGCGCCTGACGGCCAAAGCGTGGGAGGTCTTTCGAGGGGAGCGGCCGGTCCTAGCACTCCCCCTTGAGACCGAAGCGCCGGAACCGCCCGGGAGACGGGAAACGCCCGAGGATATCGAGGCCTGGGATTCGGATCTCTTCGATCAATTGAGACGGGTTAGAAAGACGATAGCGGATGCCGGGGGACTTCCCCCCTACGTGATCTTTTCCGACAAAACCCTTTACCAGATGGCCGCCTGGTTTCCCCAGTCCGAAGAAAGCCTGCTCTCGCTTCACGGTGTCGGCGAAGTAAAGCTTGAAAAATACGGTGCCAGGTTTCTGGAAACCATCCGTGCCCACTGCTGTGAGCACGGGATCGAAGAGCGCATGCCGGCGGGTGCGGTGGGAAAAATTGTCCGGAAACCAAAACCGCCTACGGCAGGACCGAAGCGGTTTCAACTGATCGGGGATGCGTTTAACAACGGCAGATCAGCAGACAGCCTCGCGGAAGAATTCGGCATCAAGAAAGAGACCGTCCTGACGCACCTCACCACCTACTTTCAGGCCGGCAGTGCCCTGGATGCCGAAGCCGTGCTTCGGCTTTCCGCAATTTCTCCGAAGGATCGGGAGCGAGCCATCGCCCTGCTTGGCAATCTGGGAACGGGCCGG
>JBECKW010000200.1:0-6106 GCA_040235505.1 Desulfobacterales bacterium | reverse complement strand
TTGCAAGAAACGGTGCCGCGGTCGTCACCCTGCGCGGCTGCGGATCGCTCACCCATAACCGGATATGCAACCTCAATGATCCAACCACTCAGCTTCGCCTCGCACATTTGGCGGATGCCGTTCATTTCTATGGGTCAAAGATGAACGTGGCCCTTACCATCGATGCTGAACCGGAAGGGGTCAGTATCAGTGAAATCAAGGCATCCGATCCGAAGGCGGTCCGTGCTGAAAAGTATCGTGGCTGGGGGTCTAAAAAGGAGATTTCCCTCGAGCAGATACAGTCGACCATCGAGGACTGGACGCAGGCGGTGAGACTTTTCAAGGAACTCGGGTTAGATATGGTGAGTCTTTATATGTCGTATCGTTCCTCGGTTCTGGCCTGTTCTCTGTCGCCGGCTGTCAATAAAAGAACCGATAAATACGGCGGGAGCCTTGAAAAGCGTGCCCGTTTGACCATCGATGTGTGTCAGTCCATCAAGAAGGCCTGTGGGCAGGATTTTCTGATCGAGGCCCAGGTCACCGGCCAGGAGGAGGCGGGCGGCTACACCGTGGAGGATCTCTGTGAATATGCGAAACTGTGGGAAGGCTCGGTTGACATTCTTCAGATTCGTGATTGGGATGGCGCTTCTTCCCATCCCACGGGGTTTAATTCGGAGAAGGGGCACCCCAACACCCTCCACTATGCCGAGGCGGTAAAGAAAAGCGGCGCCGGGATTGTTGTTGCCCCGGTGGGTGGATTTCAGGATCTGGATCTGAACGAAGAATATGTCGCAAGCGGAAAAACGGATATGATTGCCATGGCAAGGGCCTTCATCTCAGACCCTGAATATGGGGAAAAAGCATATGAAGGCCGGGGAGAGGATGTGGTGCCCTGTATCCTGTGCAACAAATGCCATGGGGCGCACGCCGACTTCAGAATTGTAAAGGACGAGTCTCTGCTGGTGGATGTGTGTTCCGTGAACCCGAAGATGGGCATCGCTTACAGGGCCAGGGTTGACCGGATGATCGAGGCGCCGGTCGTTTCACGAAAGGTTGCTGTCATCGGCGGCGGGCCGGCCGGTATGAGAGCCGCTGTCATTGCTGCCGAAAGGGGGCATCAGGTGACCCTGTATGAAAGGAACGATTTCCTTGGCGGTCAGCTCCGGCACGCGGATTATGCCTCCTTTCAATGGCCCGTGAAAAACTACAAGGATTACCTGATCCGCCAGATGGACAAACTCGGGGTCGAGGTATTGATGAGAACCCGGGCCACCGCGGAAATGATCAGGGCAAAAGGCTACGACGTGGTCATGGCTGCCACAGGTGCCGAGCCCGTCATTCCGGATATACCGGGTGCCAGGGAGAGCAATGTCCTGGCGCCGATTTTCGTTTTCGGCAATAAAAACCTTGGGAAAAATGTTGTGGTGATCGGCGGCGATGTGATCGGCACGCAGACCGGGATATACCTCGGTCAGAACGGCCATAACGTGACGGTCCTGACAAGCGAGAAAAGGCTTGGGTATGATTCCCAGCCGGTCCACTACTTTTCCACGGTGGAGCTGATGTATGAGGCAATGGACAACTTCAAGTATATCACAGAAGTTACGGTCACGAAAATCTCGAAAGGGAAAGTAACGTATGTCGATGCCAAGGGGAACAAGAAAACCCTCCAGGCCGACAACGTGGTGATATCCGCAAGCAGGAAGCCGAGAAAAGAGGAGGCGCAGAAGTTTTACGGTACCGCCAGCCGGTTCTTTTCCATCGGTGATTGCGACAGCGCGGGGTCGGTGCGGACATGCACCCGAACCGCCTTTGCCGCCGCATCCCAGATCTGATAAAAAATGTAATCCAGTCCATCCGTCGCCGGAAAGACATGGCGGAAGAGTGATCAAAATATGAGAGAAGTAGAAATTACAAAAGAGCCGATCGAGCTTTATAAAATCCTGAAGTTCGAAAACATGGTTGCCAGCGGAGGAGAGGCGAAGCAAGTAATCACTGAAGGCAAGGTCTTTGTGAACGGCAAGGTAGAAACCAGAAAAGGGAAGAAAATCTTTTCCGGCGATATCATAGAATTTGGAGCCGAAACAATCTGTACAAAATGCCGGACGCCCCTCAAATTATAGTATTTTGCTATCCAATGTCATTAACTTGGTGCGCCGTTTTATAAATACAATGAAGAATCTTTTTAACATATATCCGTTGCCGTGAAGATCGGGGATCAGTGCCATAGCATGGAAACAGGAGCAGCGTACAGGCGTTCTCCAAAAGGGATTACTTTGTCGTGATCATACAGGACCACACCGAGAGAGAAAGCATTTTTTTCGGCCTCGGCGAGCTTGCGCAATCCTGAAAAATCGGCATTTGTAACGGTGGCAGAGGCTTTTACTTCAATTCCGACAATCTGTCCCTTTCGATCCCGCATAATGATATCGACCTCGTTTTTTTCTTTGTCCCGGTAATGGTAAAACTCCAACACCTGCGAATGCCAGCTTGAAAGCTTGATGAGTTCTGTCAGGACGAAGGTTTCAAGGAGCGGGCCGAATAACTGACGCTCTCTCTTCAGCTTTTCGATGGTGATATCCTGAAGTGAAGCGAGCAGGCCGGTATCCAGAAAATGAAGTTTCGGGGTCTTTGTCAGCCGTTTTAGATGGTTCGAAAACCATGGATTCAATTTTCGTATCAGAAATAACTGTTCAAGAATACCGAGGTATTTCCGCGTAATCGTATGGCTCATATCCAGCGGTGCACCGATGCCCGAGTAGTTGACCAGTTGCCCGTTATAATGGGAAAGCATTCTCACCAGGTCCTGAAGCTGGTTGATTTTTTCAATTTGCGTAATATCCCGGACATCCCGATGAATCAGGGCATCCAAATAGTTGCGATACCAGTTTTGCCGCCGTGCCGGGGTCCGGCGTTGAATCGCTTCCGGAAACCCACCGGCAAGTACCAACGCTATCAATTCGTCGGCAACAACGGGGTGATGGATCGGAGGAATTTCACATTTAAAAACGCTGTCAAGAAAAGTAGGCGAAGCGCCATTTATTTCGCTCCGGGCAAGCGGCAGCAGGCGGACCATTTCCATCCGTCCGGCGAGAGAATCCGCTACTTTCGGTAATGTCATCAGATGTGCGGAGCCGGTCAATAGAAAACGACCGGGGCGCGGGTCATTGTCCACGCTTTCCTTGATCGCCAGAAGCAGCCCCGGGGCTCTCTGGACTTCGTCGATAATGGCCCGATCCAGGTTGCGGACAAATCCCACAGGATCTCTTGCCGCAGCGTCGAGGGTCGAGGCATTGTCCAGTGTAAAAAAAGTCATCTTTCCTTCGAACAGATGTCGAACCAGCGTCGTTTTTCCTGACTGCCGCGGACCGGTCAGCACGACAACTCGGGTATCAGAAAGGGCTTCTTCCAGTCGCTGTTCAATAAATCGGGGATACATTGAAAGGGCGCTCCATCGTTTTTGTCTGACCATTTGAAATAATTACTTCGACTGATTGCAATTTAGCATGCGACTAATTGAAAGTCAACATGCGACTCATTGAAATATACAAATGAGACGGGAGGAGGGTGGACGCATGTTTCAGATTCCGGTTCTAACCATGACAACATATTGTTTTCTTAAGGATAGTATGTATAACTGGTTTGAATTCTCAAGATTAAGGGCAAGAAGAAGGTTCGTACGGTTTCAAATGCGGCTGCCCTGTTGACCCCAATGGCCCCTGTTGACATGCTGTCGGGCAGGTGGCGTATTAAAATTTATAAATTATAAAATGAATTCCTTCCAGAAGCCCTGTTTTTAAAAAATGAACCCGAGATAAAAAAAATCGATTGCCAATTCATTTATCAAGGAGGTCGTCCCCATGAAAAGCAGGTTCAAATTTCAGTCGGGTATGTGTTTGATTTTGATATTGTCGATCGGGACCGCATAGGCTGCCGGATCAGGGCAGGCCTCTTCGTCCCCTGCTGTTTTCACTTCAATTACCGTTACACCGGCGACGCCGGGAGAAATTTTTCTGGGCCAAACCGTTCAATTCGCGGCTACAGGGAATTATTCGGACGGCACGACGGCCGATGTAAGTTCGGAAGTTTCCTGGACGGTTTCGGGTACAAAGGTCGCCGCCATATCCAAAACCGGTCTGATCAGCGCCAATGTACCTTCGAACAGCCACGGCTCCGCGCTTTCTGATTCCGTCGGGGTCGTGGTTTCCGTAGCGGCGAGCATGTCAAAAGTTCAAAGTCCATCCGTTTCCGTTAAAGTTATCAACTCCGGAGGCCCCGGCGTATATTACCAGAGCGGCGGCAGTGCCGGCACATCGAATCAGACCCTCGTGACATCGGATACCAACAAGTCCGGGATCAAGGTGACCGACGGCGGGAGTTTCAGCATCTCGGATTCCACGATTTCGACCACGGGAGATTCAAGTTTCGCAGGCCTGAGCAGTGCGGTGGGGCTAAATGCAGGCGTCCTTGCAGAAAACGGTGCGAAAATCAAGATCTCCAATTGTCTCATCACCACAACGGGATCGGGCGCCAATGGCGCATTCGCCCACGGCGAGGGATCCCTGGTTGAGTTCCACAACGTCAAGATCAGGTGCATCGCCGGTGCGGCCCACGGCGTGGATGAGACATACCAGGGTGAGGTGATCATCCAGGACTCGGATATCTACACCGCCGGTGAGAGGGGAGGCGCCGCCCTTTCCAATGACACCGGAGACGGGTCTGTTTTCGCGACCCGTGTAAAAACCTTTACCGAGAGGAAAGCATCGCCCAGTTTTTACGCCATCGGAACCAAGAGCATTTTCGAAATCACGGACTCCTACCTCTATGCCAAAACAGGGGAGGGCGGCCTCATGACCACCGGGGCCAACGTCACGCTGACCCATTCGATCGTTACCGGCCACACGGCGGGTCTTTCGTGCTCGGGCGGCACCATGACCGTTGACGGCGGAGAGATAACCGGCACCGATGGTCCCGGCATCATGGTGATTGCAGGCCCCGGAAGAGGAAGAATGGCCGGCGTTGCCGCAGGCAACGGCCAGGCGGGCGAAACGCCCGAGGGCGGTGCTTCCGAAGGCCGGATGGGGGGAATGCCCGAGGGCGGCGCTCCGGGGAGCCAAATGGAGGGCATGCCGGGGGGAAGTGCTTCCGAGGGCCGAATGGGTGGAATGCCTGAAGGGGGAGCCGCGCCCCCGCAGGGCGGAATGCCTGAAAACGCCGGCGGTGCAATGGCCGGAGGCTTTCAGATGGCAAGCATGGATTCGAATATTATTGTAAAGGGCAGCGCCAGGATCACCGGAAGCAGCGGTCAGATAATCAGCGTTTCCGAAGACAGCACGGGCAATTTTACGGCGGAGGGTGGAAACCTGGCGGGCGACATGGTGGCGGAAAAGGGGAACACCCTCAATGTCACCCTTCGGGGGACAACCTTGACCGGCCGGATTGACGGCGCCGGATTGACCCTCGAATCCGGAAGCACCTGGACTGTGACGAAAGACTCAACCCTGACCAGCCTGAGCGACAAAGCGGGGATATCCGGAAATAAAATCACCAATATCATGGGGAACGGCCACGCCGTCACATATGACAAGGCAGTCGCAAAAAATCTGAAAGGCAGGACCTATTCCCTTGCCGGAGGGGGTGAACTCAAGCCGGGGAAGTAAAAAGAAGGCGAGCCGACTTTTGGCCCTGACTCCGGTGATTCTGTATTCAGTATCCATTAGATTTCATAACGATAGGAAAAACATTTCATGTTTTACAAATTGTTCCGTTGAATTTGGTGCAACCAAAATACCCGTTTCGTATCGTTGCCTCCTATCAATTTCCCCCTTCTTTTTTAGATGTGGTGTGTATTGGTTTAAAATACAATTTGTTACGAAATGATTAGGTCCTATCGCCCATCGCCTATAGCCTACAGCCCCCGGCTTTGCCGGGTTAGGCATAATCTTTGCTTGATATATTGCATTGATTCGTTTATTTTCCAAAAGGATCCGAACTGAATGCCTTTCCAAATCGTCATATAAAAGGAGGTTGAGATGTTAAAGCCTTTCATGCGCTCTTTTGTTACCGTCTTCATGTTCCTCGGATGTATCCTGCTATTTGCAAACTCCTCATATGCGCAGGATAAAAT
>JBECKW010000079.1:0-4090 GCA_040235505.1 Desulfobacterales bacterium | reverse complement strand
CGGCAACCCTCGATCTCAGGGGGCTCGGGCCCAAAAGAACCCTGGTTCTGCTGAACGGCCGCCGCATGCAGCCGGGCGGCACGGATACCGTGGAAGTAGATGTCAACCAAATTCCTGCTTCCATGCTTGAGCGTGTGGAGGTGCTGACCGGCGGTGCTTCTGCGGTCTACGGCTCCGATGCGGTGGCGGGTGTCGTCAACTTTATCATGCGTAAGGTGAATGGCGTGGAGGTCACCCTCGGCTCAAGCGCCTACCAGCATAACAATGACAACAAGTACATCGAGGGGCTGATGGATGATGCCGGCTACGATTATCCAACCGGCAGCTCGGGATTAGACGGTCAGGCCTATAATATCGATGTGGTTGCGGGTAAGGATTTCGACGAAGGAAAAGGCAATGCGACCTTCTATGCGACCTGGCGGAAAAACAAGGCGGTTCTCGAGAGCCAACGGGACTACTCGGCCTGCGCATTAAGCCAGGACGGTAAATCCTGTTCCGGTTCCTATAACTCGCCTAATCCTAATTTTGATATTTTTCCCTATGATTCGGCAACCGGCGAATATGATTACGCTGACGAATTTTGGACCATGCTGAATCCGGACGGTTCTCTTGATACGACGGGCGCTGCGGATGACAATGTCTACAACTACGCTCCAGCCAACTATTTTCAGCGTCCCGATACTCGCTGGTCAGCCGGCGGCATACTCAATCTCGATATTACCCCGCATGCCACGGCTTACATGGAGGTTTCATCCTTCAATGACCACACCGAAGCCCAGATCGCCTATAGCGGCACTTTCTTTGCGCAGGAGTATCATCTTTCCCTCGACAATCCTCTGTTCCCCGCGGCCTTCAGGCAATCCCTCGAAGAGCGGTACCCGGGTGTGACCGATTTTGCCTTCTATATCGGGAAACGTAATACGGAAGGGGAGCCCCGGGTTGAAATCCTGGACCACACCAGCTTTCGAATCGTGGGCGGCGTCAAGGGACCGATTAACGACAGCTGGAACTATGATGTTTCCTACCTGAAAGCCCAGACGTCCTCTTCCTCGACTTACGAGAATGACTTTTTAACAACGGCAGTCGCTACCGCCATTGATAGTGATGGTGCTGTGTGTGGAGATAACTGCTATAACGTATTTACATACGACGGCGTCACGGCTTCAGAAGCTGCCGCCCTCTATGCCACGGCCAATTCCAGCAATATCACCTCGCTGCAAAGCGTCTCCGGTACTGTAAACGGTGATCTCGGGGTGGGACTGCCCGCCGGTGATATCAGCGTGGCAGCAGGCGCTGAGTGGCGGGCGGAAAAATACCAGGACATTCGGGATTATGTATATGCAGCAGGCCTTCTTCTGGGACAGGGAGGGGCGAGACCGAGTCTCACCGGCAGCTATAATGTCAGCGAGGTTTATGGCGAATCCGACATCCCCCTTCTGGCGGACAAGCCCTTTGCCAAGAATCTCACCATGAACCTGGCCCTGCGCTATACCGACCACAGCATAACCGGTGGATCAACCACTTACCGGGCCGGATTGGACTGGAACACCAACGATATACTGCGGGTTCGAACGACCTTTAACCGCGCCATCCGATCACCGAATATTGAAGAGCTTTTCTATGTCAACAACGTGCAACTATGGGAAGGTACGGATGGATGCGCCGGCGACAGTCCGGTCTACAATCAGGAACAGTGTGCCCGGACAGGCGTGACGGCAGCGGAGTGGGCCAATGGCGTACCTGACAACCCGGCAGGCCAATACAACGAAGAAGCCGGTGGCAATATAAATCTCAAACCGGAAAAAGCCAATACCTTTACCTTCGGTGTTGTGGTTCAACCGACGCAGAAGTTGAATCTGTCTCTGGACTACTGGGGTATCAAGATAGATAACACGATCGATACCATCGGCTCCGAGCTTATCATGGAATTATGCGCCACCAAGGGCGAGCTGTGCGACCTCATTCATCGTTCCTCCACCGACGGGAATCTTTGGAGGGGGTTGGATGGGTATATTACAAATACCTATCAAAACATTGGTACGCAGAAATGGGCGGGGCTGGATTTTGCCGCTGCTTACTGGCTGGATGCGTTGCAAGGCACATGGAATTTCAATGTAAACGGCACCTATACGATGGAGAAGAAAACGACGCCGATTGCCGATGAACCCGACACAGAATATGAATGTGCCGGAAAGGCAAGTACCAGTTGTTATCCATCGCCCAAATGGCGTCACACCGCATCGGTGACCTATCAGTCACATGAATTCTGGTCTGCCACGGCCAGGTGGCGCTTTTTCAGCAAGGTCGATTACGTGGGCGATACCGACAAGATCGTCGACCTCGGGGCAACGAGCTATATCGACCTGAGTGGGGAATTCAAATTCCTGCGGAATCAAACCCTTTCCATCGGTGTAAACAACGTGTTTGACAAGGAGCCGCCGCTGGTCGCCAGTGACTTGAGCGGGGCATGGGGAAATGCCAATACAATCGTAGGATACTACGACACGTTGGGGCGTTTTTTGTATGCCGACTGGAAAATAAAATTCTAACACCAGATTGAAGGTAATTCAATCGAGCAGGGCAAAAGGAAGCGGGTCTCCGGACCCGCTTCCTTTATTTATTATTTGGCAAACAGGATTTGACTATGCCCCTTCTATCCTGTAAAAATGTTCAAAATATTGGATTGTTTGATTTACACCCAAAATGAACGGATAGCTTTAAATGTTTAAATTTTTTCTGAAAAGTGTATTCATTTTGCTTATCTCCGTGACGGTTCTGTCATCCTGCAGCGGAGATAAACAGAGCAATGCGACCGAAAATATAAAGGACCAGATCCTGAAAATTGGAAATGGGACCGAGCCCCAGGGACTTGATCCCCAGATTGTTACCGGCATTCCGGAATTTAATATCATAACGGCCCTGCTGGAAGGACTTGTCTCCGTAGATCCAAAAACTCTCGAACCTTTGCCGGGTGCCGCTGAATCCTGGACCATATCGAAAGATCAGAAGACGTATGTATTTAAAATGCGTGAAGGGGCAAAGTGGTCAAACGGGGACCCGGTGACCGCCCATGATTTCGTATATTCATGGAAGCGGCTGATTACGCCCGGGCTGGCCGCGGAATACGCGTACCAGCTTTTCTATGTGGTAAATGCGGAGAAGTATTACAAAGGCGAGATCAAGGATTTCAGTAAAGTCGGCGTCAAGGCCCTCGATGACATGACGCTGGAAGTAAAATTAAATCATCCGGTTCCTTTTTTTCTCTCTCTTCTCTACCACCACAGCCTGTATCCGGTCCACAAGGCAACCATCGAAAAATTCGGAAAGATCGACAGCAGGGTATCGAAGTGGACGCTGCCGGGCAATTACGTGGGCAATGGCCCGTTTGTATTGACGAAGTGGGAACTTAATCAGATCATTGTGGTGAAGAAAAACCCTCTCTATTGGGACGCCTCCAAGGTGAAACTGAACGAGATCGATTTCTATCCCGTCGATAATGCGCAGACAGAGGAACGTATGTTTCGGTCCGGCCAGTTGCAAGTAACCAGCACGGTCCCCATCGAGAAAATTGCATATTATAAAAAAAATGATCCTGAGTTGATAAAGCTAGATCCATATCTGGGTACCTACTTTTATAGAATTAATACCCTAAGGAAACCCCTTGATGATCCAAGGGTCCTAAGAGCCCTGGCCATGTCCATCAACCGGGAGCAGATTGTGGAAGACGTGACAAAGGGGGGGCAAAAGCCGGCATATGCCTTAACCCCTCCGAATACCATGGGATTTACACCGAAAGCGGCGATTCCATATGATATCGAGGGGGCACGCAAGCTTCTGACGGAAGCCGGGTATCCTGACGGCAAGAATTTTCCGGAATGCCAACTTCTCTATAATACAAACGAGGCACACAGAAAGATCGCTGTTGCCATTCAACAAATGTGGAAAAAAGCGCTCAATATCAACATCACCCTTTTAAATCAGGACTGGAAAGTCTTCCTCGATAGCGAAAGGACGATGAACTATAGTATCGAGAGAGCTTCCTGGATCGCGGATTACCCGGATCCGAACACCTTTCTGGATATGTGGGTCA
>JBECKW010000365.1:0-7187 GCA_040235505.1 Desulfobacterales bacterium | reverse complement strand
CCCGAAGGAACGGCCACCCGGGACCTCGATCCGGAGTTGTTCGCATCCCTTCAGACCGGCAAGCTCAGCGAAAGCAAAAAAACGGGCACCTTCGCGGAAGGCAAAGGGTTGCCGCTAACCCTGGCCCTGATCTTTCTGGGGGGGCTGGCCCTGAACCTGAGCCCCTGCATCTATCCCATGATTCCCATTTCGGTTTCCTATTTCGGCGGGAAAAGCGGGAGGATGAAAGGCAAGATCGTGCTGCACGGCCTCCTGTATCTCTTCGGGCTCTCACTTACCAATTCCGCCCTGGGGGTATTTTCCGCCCTTTCCGGAAATATGATGGGCGCCGCCCTGCAACATCCTGCCGCGCTGATTATCATTGCGCTGATCATGACAGGTCTTGCCCTCAGTTTTTTCGATTTCTGGGAGCTTCGGATGCCGCCGGCCCTGAATGCCGTCGCCTCCAAAAACTTCAGCGGATATTTCGGGACATTTTTCATGGGGCTTACCCTCGGCATCATTGCCGCCCCCTGCATCGGTCCCTTTGTTCTGGGTCTTTTCACCTATGTGGGACAGAAGGGCGATCCGCTTTTCGGATTTCTCTGCTTCTTCATCCTGAGCATCGGAATGGGACTCCCGATATGCATCCTGGCGCTGTTTTCAGGAGCCCTTAAAAAGCTGCCGCTCTCCGGGGACTGGATGCTGTGGATTCGAAAGCTCATGGGGTGGGTTCTGATGGCCATGGCGGCCTATATGATCCGCCCCCTTTTCAGCGGGGCGGTTTTAAAATCCGGTCTCTTTCTCGCCGTCGGCCTGGCGGCGGGCATTCATCTCGGGTTTATCGATAAAGCCGGGGAGAAGAATGCGCGGTTCGTGCGATTGAAACGGATATCGGGTGCCGTGGTGATCCTCCTGGGGGTGGCCTATTTTTCATCCGCGTTTTTCGCCCGGCAGGGCATCGCCTGGCAGCCCTATGATGAAGCCCTACTGAAAAAAGCCGCCCTGGAGGGGGAACCTGCCATTATCGACTTTTATGCCGATTGGTGCCTTCCCTGCAAGGGACTCGAAAAGGCCGTCTTCAGTGACCCCGAGGTCGTTCAATTGAGCGGAAAATTTCTCGCCATGCGCCTGGATTTGACGACACGGCAGGCGTTTCAGGATGAGATTTTGAAAAAATATCATGTAATCGGAGTTCCAACCGTTGTTTTTATAAATCGCCGGGGGGAGGAAGAAACGGATCTTCGGATAACGTCCGAGGTTTCGAAATCCGAGTTTATGGAAGCGATGAACCGGTTAATAGAATAAGGACAAGGGGCTCTTTGTCCTGGGGGTCTCCATCAATGATCCGAAAGAAATGGATGATGCGAAACTGGCGGAATGGGTCAAAGGCAAGAAGATCAATTACGTCGTGCTGAGGGCAAGCGAGAAGGTGCTGATGGATTATTGCGGGAGTGTTCACCCGCAAATTCCCCTGCTCAAGTTCATCGATGAAAACGGCATGATTGTCGACAGCCACCAGGGCTATGAAGCCGGTGTGCTGGAACAGAAACTGAGGCAATTGATCCAATGAACTGAAGACATGTCACCACGATGAGGACGAAGAATTCTGTTTAATACCCCCTTGAGGGGTACACGAAGAAAAACGGCAGGATACGGAAGCCGTATCCTGCCGTTTTTAAATGTAATCGGGATTTAAATCCGACGATTATTCCCCTTCGTCTGTATAGGACCAGGTTTCGCTCCAGGTTTTGTAAGGCTCGGGAGGTCTTGGCAGCATTTCCACGACCGAGTCTTTAGACCATCCTCTGTATTGTTTTTTGTAGACGTGATCCCAATTGGGCATTGCCGGCGCGCCGCCGCCCTGGGGTCCCAATTCGCTTCCGATGGTTTCCCCCGCGTTTTGTTTTTCAGGCGTTACATTCGGCATGGCACCCCCTGGAGGTGCACCCCCCGGAGCTCCCCCGCCCCCGGGACCGCCGGCGTTGCTGCCGATTGCTTCCCCAACAGGGGAGGACCAGTCGGTATAGACTTTCATATGCCAGACTTTCCATTTTCCATTTTCACGGACGAAGTCAACGCCGTATTTTTCCCACATCCACTGGGAGTTGTTGGTGCCGTCTTCCTTGTATTCCCCCACGAGACCCGGTGTGTACCAGATTCCTTTGGCCGTTTGGCGGTCTGCGGCAATTTCTACCACCGGGGTGGTGATGGTATGCCAGATAAACCCGCCCTTGGGATCCGGCATGGCACCTTTGTTCGTTGTGGAGCCGTAGTTGGCCATGATGTGGTCCATTCCGATCCAGTATCCCGAAGTTTGAGCCCAGATGGCGGTTTTGCCGTATTCACCGGTGGGGGAGACCCAGATATTCTGGCACTCGAGATCGTTTCGCATGGCCGCATGATACCATGAATGAAGGCTCATGAGGTTGCAGATTTCCACATAATCGGCCCCCTTGATCGCCTCCTTCTGGGCTTCCGTCGTGCATGAAACCGTGCCAAATAGTAAAAACACCAGGGCGCAGGCCAGTAAAAGCCTGCGATAATGGATGCCAGCATTCTTCATGATTGTCTCCTTTCCGACATGAAAATTAAAATCTATTCCGGTTCGGGTCACCCGGAGCCTTGTACCTTCTCAAAATTTGTAATGAATCTGTTTATAAAAAAAATGTGAATTAATTATGGAGGCTGATCCGATTCGTCGGGGGCGGAGTAATATCCTGAGAAAAATTACAACCGTGTATGAGGAAGGATAACGTTCAGGAAGAAATCAGCCGTTTGATCTCGGTCATGGTTTTCCAGGAAAAGCCCTCGGGTCGGCAGGGCCAGAGTGTGTTGTTGGTGAAGATGGGATCCGCCTCGAGATCGTAGCGGGAGACGGCCACGGCCCGGGGCCACAATCGGGTGTGGGGGATAGGCGTGTAGTGGGCCAGAATAGGGGTAATGCCCGCCTGTTTGACGATTTCGATGGAGGACGTTACGGCGTCCTTGGGCTGATCCGGAAGGCCCATCAGGAGATAAGCCCCCACCTGCTCCCTTTGAAAGCCTGCTTCCAGGAGATATGACACCGCCCGCCTGAATTCGGTCTCGGTGACCTTGGCGTCCAGATCTCCACGATCGTGGAATCGGGCGGTTTCAAGCCCCAGCCGCAGGGTGTGAAATCCGGCCCGGTACATGAGTTTCGCCAGTTCTGGGGTGATGTTTCGAATATGCAGGGCGTTGGGGGTATGGAACCGGATCGGTAGACGGCGGTCGACGATCATTTCGAAAAGAACCGAAGCGTGCGTATCGCTGTCCACCAGCAGGGCATCATCGTAGAAAGCAAATTCAGTAGCGCCATGGTGTTGGTGCCAGAATGCAATTTCTTCCAGGATATTTTTCGGGCTTCTCCGCTGTCTCCGGGGTGACAGATAGGCGGAGGCGCAGTAGGCGCAGGAGAAAGGGCACCCCCTGGAGGTCAGAAGGGGGGCATAGGGGATCTTCCGCTGCAGGTCCAGGGCCGGGTAGGGAAAGCTGTCGAGGTTTTCCGGGTCCAACGTCGGGACTGGGGAAAGGCCCGTAACCCTGGCCACGATATCCAGGATCCGGTGCTCGCTGGCGCCGGTCACCACCTGGTCGGCCCCGGAACAGGCTTCGGCATGTTCACGGCACAGGGTGGCGTAAATCCCCCCGAGGATGATGGGCACGGATGGAAAGGCCTCCCGAAGTTCCCCGATGGTTTCCTGAACCCCCGGATACCAGTAAGTCATGAGGGAAGTTACAAGAATCAGATCGGGCCGGGGAACCGATTGAAGATCCTCCCGGAGCCATTCGGGCGGAATGCCGTACCGCGAATAGGTGCGGGGGATGTCCTCAAGGCCCTTGGGATTCGGGATCTTGGTTTTAAGATAGGGGCCCCGCCCATTACGAAGGCCCGGATCACCGGCCGGCGCCCGGGGGTGAAACCGGTCCAGGCAATTGATATAAGAAACCTTGATACCGGCCCGTCTCAGGACGCCTGCCAGGGACAACAGGCCCAGCGGGGCGGCCCAGAAATCGTAGGCTGCGAAATCATGGATCCAGGGATTGACCAGAAGGATGCGAGGGGATTTTTTAAAGTGCCTAGAGTTCATAGAGTGCCTAAAGTGCCTAGAGTTGTGGTATCTTGTCTATTTATTCGAAGTGCAACCTTGATGGTCTCGTAAAAAGACAATGCCTCACGCAAAGCCGCAAAGAGCACAAAGAAAAACTTTTTAATATTAAGTAGTTAACTTTGCGGTCTTTGCGGCTTTGCGTGACAAAATTAGTTTTTACGATGTTATCAACTTTGGCTGTTTTATGGAATGAATCACTTATCTCCCGCCATTTCGGGAAAAAGCCCCGCAATCGCCTCTTTTGTCGCCTCGCACATCCCGCGTTCCGTGATAAAACCAGTGACGAGCCGGGCCGGGGTGACATCGAAGGCGTAGTTGGCTGCGGGGGTGTCTTCCGGGCAGAGGAGGACGGATTTTGTTTTCCCGCCTTCAAGACCCTGGACGTATCTTACCTCGTCCGGATCGCGCTGCTCGATGGGAATCTGCTTGAGGCCGTCGGCGGCCCGCCAGTCAAAGGTGCTGCCCGGCAGCGCCACATAAAAGGGAATCCCGTTGTCTCTGGCCGCCAGGGCTTTGAGGTAGGTGCCGATTTTATTGGCCACATCTCCGGTATGGGTGGTCCTGTCGGTCCCCACGATCACCATGTCCACCATGCCGTGCTGCATGAGATGCCCGCCTGCGTTGTCCGGGATCAGGGTGTGCCGGATGCCGGCCTTCCCGAGTTCCCATGCGGTGAGCCGGGCGCCCTGGTTGAGGGGGCGGGTTTCATCGATCCATATGTGGATGTCGATACCTTTCTCGGCGGCGATATACATGGGGGCCGTGGCGGTGCCGTATTCGATGCATGCCAGCCACCCGGCATTGCAATGGGTCAGGATGTTGACCGTTCGTCCGTTTTTTCCCCGGGCAGCCTCCTCGATGAGCGAAACGCCATGTTCACCAATACGCCGGCAATTGTCGGCCTCTTCCTCGGTGATCCGGCCGGCTTCTTCCCGGGCCAGGGCGAGCTTTTCCGAAGGATCGGTGGCGCTTGAAATCGCTGCGGTCATCCGGTCAACGGCCCAGGCCAGGTTTACGGCCGTCGGTCGGGCGGCCCGGATGTTTTCGCAGGCGCGTTGAAATACTTCATCGAAACAGGAGGTTTTCATCGCCTCCCGAACCGCCAGGTAGACTCCGAAAGCCCCCGTGGCCCCGATAAGGGGCGCTCCCCGGACATACATCTCCCGGATGGCCCTGACAATATCGTCGGCGTCCAAAAGGTCCACTATCTCGAAAACATGCGGCAATTTTCTCTGGTCAATTATTTTGACATTGCCGGAGCTCTTCTCCAACCAGATGGGACGCATGTTCTTTCCATCAATCTTCATACGTGTCAACCATTTAAAAATATTATAAAAACCTGGTATGACCGGTGGACAGGGGCGAGGCCCGAAAGATCACCTTTGTGTTGCATTTTCATGTCATATGACATCAAAAAAATAATGCAAGAAGAATCATGAAAAACCGGCCACTGTTTTCTTGACAGGATGAAATTTTTATGGTTTCCCCCAATGAATAAAATGATCGCACCGGATCGATCAGGTTCCATTTTTTAAATCAAGGAGCGTTTGCATGAAACACAAATATGTTTTCAGCAAAGACATCACCGCTGGTGAATTGCTGATCAGGGAATTTGCCGAATTGAACAAGGATATCTTTTCGCCTGTTTGTGAAACCGTTTACGAGGTGAAACAGTTTGAAAAGGCACTTGCCCAAGGGCCTGTGGCGCTCATGGTGGAAATGCGAACCCAGAATTTTTTCCCCCCCAGCAGCTTTTCCGAAAAAATAATCGACGGTATCTCCGAACTGTTTAATTCCGGCGATCAGGAGGTGGTTGAAATCTATTGCGACGACGCTGACTTCTTATCTAAGAGCCTGGATGGACAGGAAATATACGAAGATATCGAGGATGAGGAAGAGAGCGACGTGGACGATTTTATTGACGAAGATCTTCCCGATACCTTTGACGACGATGTGAAGACCGCCAATGTGGAGTCCAGTGACCTGGATATCGAAGACGATATTCTGGAAGACGAGGAAGAATAGCCCGGTAGATGTTATAGCAGTTTCAGTTTATATGAAAAAAATCGCTTACGTTCTTATCGCAGTTTTATCATTCCACATTGCCGGATGCGACCTTAAAAAGGAGGTCGTCTATTCCGGAGCCACCATGGGGACCACCTATCATATAAAGGTGGTCATGTCTGCGCTGCAACCCGCCGGATCGCTTCAGGCAAGAATTGACGAACGGCTCAAAGAGATCAACCGGAGTATGTCCACGTTCGAGGCGGATAGTGAAATCAGCCGTTTTAACACCCTGAAAGACGCCGGGGATTCGATCGTGGTATCCGATGATTTTTTCAGCGTCATGCAGACGGCCCGAAAGCTTTACGAACTGACCGATGGAGCCTGGGACGGGAGCGTATTGCCGCTTGTGGATCTTTGGGGATTCGGTCCGGAAGGATTTTCAGGTACCGTGCCGCCGCCGGAAGAAATTAAGCGTTGCCTCGGGGAGGTGGGGTTTTCGGGTGTCGAGTTGAAGAAGGGAAACCGGCTCGTCAAATCCAGGCCGGATATTCAGCTGGATCTTGCATCCATTGCAAAAGGATACGGCGTGGACGGACTGGCCAATCTTCTTCGGGGCTTCGGATATCACGATTTCCTGGTGGAGGTCGGCGGGGAAGTTTTTGCCGAAGGTCTCCGGAAGGATGGAAAAAGCTGGCGCGTGGGCATCAACCGCCCCCGGGCCGATGCCGCTTTTAATGAAGTATACCACGTGGTGGACCTGAAAGGAAAAGCCCTTGCCACCAGTGGGGATTACCGGAATTTTTTTGAAATTGGGGGACGCCGCTATTCCCATATCATCGATCCGCACACCGGATATCCGGTGTCAAACGGAGTGGTGAGCGCATCGGTCCTGGCCGATACCTGCACCCTGGCCGATGGCCTTGCCACGGCCATGATGGTCATGGGCCCGGAAAAGGCCGTTGCACTGGCCAACCGGATGCCAGATGTCGACTGCCTTGTGGTGGTAAAGGAAGCCGACGGCAGCCTCAAGGATTACCGGTCCGCGAATTTTTCGTTAGACGATAAATA
>JBECKW010000329.1:0-6460 GCA_040235505.1 Desulfobacterales bacterium | reverse complement strand
CTCGCGGTGCCGATCATCCGGTTTTTCAGAACGTAATTGCCGATTTTGATCGGCGACAGGAGATGCGGATACTTCAGGGGTGCTTCCTTGCCGGAAACCGGCCCAGGGGGTTCCTTGTTTTCGGCGGCGACTGCTTCGCCCCTTAATACATTGGGCGCCAGGTAGCCGCTCAAAAGTGTCGCTCCGGTTATCTTCATTAGGGTGCGACGGCTCATGCTGTTTTTAGACATATTATCTTGATCGGTCATTCTTAGGTCCTCCTTGTGTTTGGGTTACAAGCAATTCGAATCCGCAAACCGGACTTCAGCCCCCGCTCACAGATCGCTGGGGCTGAGGCCGAATTGAATGAAATCAGGGCATGGAAGCGACTCCGAAGGCACTCCGTATGGAGGTTTGTAGATCCCAGGGCTTTTCGCAATCCCCTGCCGCATATAAGCGATCGTCGGCTTCGCGGAACTGATAGGCCAGGTCGGTGTTCGGCTTCATCCCCATTGCCAGGACCACACTGCCGGCTTTGACGGACTGCTGCCTGCCGTCGGCATCGATGTAGGTCACCCCATCGGCGAGGATGTTTTCATACTGGAAACAGGTTTAGGGAACTCTTTGTTTCCAGCAGCTGATGCTTCCATCTTCTTGCCGCAGGTAGAATTCTACGCCAAAACCGCCCCTCCCAGTAGAATTCCCTGGGAGAGGCTGTTTACTATTTAGCTGCTGATCAGAATTTGACATTTACTATCAAGCCGAAGGTCCGCGGATCACCTGGGGTAACGCTGATGGGATTGCTGAGATCTCTGGCAAAGGCCACATCCTTGAGGAAAGCCTTGTATTCCTCGTCAAACGCGTTTCGTACCCAGCCGGTAACCGAGTATTTCTGACTGGCCGAGGTCCAAGTGAGGTTTGCATTGCAGAGCGTTACGGCGTCCTGATGGTCGTATGGCTTCAGGCCGTTATCGACCTGCATATAGTTAAGCTGCGTCATATAATAGGCGCTCGTATAATGCAGTTCCACCCGGGGCACCAGCGTCGAGCCGTCGGTGAGGTCGAAATTGTGGTCATAGGCCAGGTCGGCCTCGAACTCGGGGTTTCCCGGTTGTACTTTCAGCATCGCGGCACTGTCTCCGGATCTAACCGTGCCGGACCTCCAGATAAGGGCTTCCGGATACTTTTCAACCTCGGGGCGCTGGTAACCGGCGTTGAATGAGATCTTGTCATTCATGGTGATCATATACTCGCTCTCTACCTCCGCACCGATCACATTGACTGGCAACGCCAACACCGCAAAATAGTTGCCAAAAGGCATATCATTAAGCGACAATGCTTCCGGATACCCCTCTAAATGGTAATGGAATAAAGCAGCATTGACCCGGAGCCGGTTGTCCAGGAATTGATTCTTGGTGCCGATTTCATAGGAGGTCAGCTTCTGCTCATCGAGAACCCTGACGGAAAAGCTTATCGATTCAGTGTCATGATTTATGTCGGGCCCAACCGACGCATATCCCGGCAGGAAGCCCGTGGCTGTGGTGAAATACACCATGTTCTCCGGTGTCACGTCATACTCTAAACGTAGCTTGTAGGTGAGGTTGTGCCATTTTTTATTATCGTCCAAAAGCGTTCCGACTACCCAATCCTCGGGGGCTGGATAAACCCAGTTTGCATAATGGGTTGAAGCGAAATTCTCCTTGAAGATCATGCTCTGGGTGAAATCGGTATAATCATACCGGAGTCCCGCCGTGATGCGGAGATCGTCTCGAAGTTCAAAGGTTTCCTCGGTGAAGATCCCGTAGTTTTTAAAGGTACCTGCCGCCCATCGGAATACGGTGCCGGTAGGGGTCGTTAAACCCTCGGGCAGCGCCGGGTCAACGTTGGGGGGTTCGTAAAGGTAGTAAGTCTTCCTGTCATTTTCATACTTCTGCTCGAAGTAGTTGGCCCCCACAAGCCAGGTGAGCCGTCCTTCCGTGTTGGAGGCCAGGCGGACCTCCTGTGTGAGATGCCAGTCGGTGGGAAAATTGTTATCGCTCCGGTCTATTTCGCCGTCCGGCCCTACATGCTTCGGCCCCACCCCGGTATAATCGTAGTCATGGTAGCCCCCGATCCAGGTCAGCACGCTGTGGCCGAAATCGTAATTGGCGGTAAAGCCGTACTGGTTGTATTCCAAGGGCGGGCCCTGCTCCGGCTGGCCATAAGATACCTCATAGTCGATATTATTCGGACCTCCCGTCAGGCCCGCCAAATAACCACCGCCCCACTCATAACTTACCTGTTTCGATGCGTGCAACACGATATCGAAGGCGTCGCTGGGCTTGAAAAGAACCTTTATCCGGCCCTCTGTGGTTGTGTCACGTCCACCCTGACCGCTCTGTTTGTTCCCTGCGGTAAAAAAGCCGTCCCGCTGGTAACGCCGGCCCGCCACCCGAATTGCCACCTTTTCACCGACGGGTATGTTGAGGGCGCCCTGCACATTGATCAGGGCGTCCGTGCCAACCTCGGCGGTGACATAGCCCCCCAACTCTTTGAGCTTCGGATCATTGGTGTAGAACGAAATCACGCCGCCGGTGGCGCTGCGCCCATACAGGGTCCCCTGGGGACCGCGCAGAACCTCCACCCGGTTGACGTCATAGTGGCCGCCGATGCCTTGGTAAATTCCGTCCACATAGACGGCGGTGGTGGAGGGAAGAACTTCGTTGATGCCTTTCGATTCCTGGGTGCGCTGAATGCCGCGGATCGCAATGTTGCCGTCGGGGTTGGTTCCATAGCCTTCCCTGAATGTGACGTTCGGAACGCTTTCGAGAATCTCCCGGGTTGTGATCTTGCTCTGGGCGACGAGATCAGTCCCTGGCAAGGCCGACACCGAACTCGGTAGCTTCTGAAGGTTTTCAGAACGCTTTTCCGCCGTCACCGTGATCTCCTCGAGCGTGAAGGTGTCCTTGGTGTCCTCCTGTGCCATGGCAATCGGCCCCAAAATGAGACAGAAGACTGCCAAAAACGAAAACAGAAAAACCAATCTTTTCATGCTTCTCCCCCTTTTCTTTTGTATGCCGGACATGTAGTGCCCGGCAGTCACGTTACAAGTAGAAGCGTACCGACTAATGGAACGTCCCTACCCCTTTAACGACCTGCACAACATTAAAATGGACAATTTCTAATTTGGCCATACGAGCGTACGACCAATACAAGCGCCTTAACCGGTCAGTAAAAATTTAACTAAAAAGAAAGGAAACGGTTTGAAGACAGCCCAAAATCCAAGCATTCATATGGCACACATGCTCGCCATGCTCGGCCGAATAAATTCACCATTCAGAGGCAGCTTCAACTCGCTTTTGCGTGTATAAACGTTTTAATACATATGGATTGGACACTATTTACAATTGGGTTTCCAGGTACCATTTCAGTACTTAGCCAACCTTTCATACAGGTCATTTCAGGATAGGGCCCCAAAATGTTCCCGGCTTTCAGCAGAATCTGGAATTGTTTAAAAATTCTTATATATTTTAATTGATGTAAAATTATTAAAATGTCAACAATTTTTTTTGTCTATACAATATTAATTAATTGTTCATGTATTGTCCGCCTAATAATAATTAAAAATGCAAAATTATCAATAAATTCTAATAGATGTTATTAATTATACACCAAAATTATATTATTTATTTAAAATTAGCAGCTATGAATCTACAAATGATACAACATCTGTAATAAGCAAGCATCTGCATGTGCGCAGATAGTATCAATTCAAAGTTCAGGAGTCCTGGAGGTCTCTTTGAGCGTTCAGGAATCGGTTTTTAATCGTTCAGCATCACAAAAAAATAAGGTTCTTCTTCAATTTAATTGAAGAAGAACCCAAAATAATTAACTCAGGGCTCGGGGAGTTATTGGCACCCATTATCGG
This sequence comes from Desulfobacterales bacterium, assembly GCA_040235505.1. Lineage (GTDB taxonomy): Bacteria > Desulfobacterota > Desulfobacteria > Desulfobacterales > JAFDDL01 > JBECKW01. Next base: position 2,574 of record JBECKW010000329.1, on the reverse strand, counting down.
AGGACTTTGGATTTTCCGCCATTTGGCGCCGGGAAAACCGCTACCACCACAGGCGGCGTACGGAGGAGGAGGTACTACACACCGTCAAATGACTTGAAAAATCAAAGGCCGGAAGTACGGGAGGGCAAGAACACCCCGGCCCCTCAATCAATTAAATTCATGACGACAAAATATTTGTTAAGCACGTCCATATTGATGGGTCATCCCCGATCCGTCAATTTGATTGTAATGAACAGAAATTTGAAAAAGAGCCACCAATAGCAAGGGCAGATACAGGAATGTTCTGATTGTTTCACGAATTTAGAGGGCGTCAAAACGTGACACAAAACACGTGACACATCTTGCCAAAAGTATGGATTCATTATAAGTTTGGCTTGTTGGACTATCTTTTGGTTGTTTCAAGAGATTCGATCACACTTTACAACAAATTCTGTACAATTTGTAAATATCCCCTCGCCCCTCGGAAACGCGCTAAACGTCGAAATATGCCTTAAACTGGATGAGGCTAAAATTTTAAATAAAGGAAAAATTATGAAAAGCAATTACAATCACTTGTTTTCACCGATTAACATCAACGGCGTAATGCTGAGAAACCGCGTCATTTGCACCGCCAATAGCCCACATTTTATACAGGGCCCTGAAAAGTACCCTACGCAAGGACTCATTAGTTACCACGCGGCGAGAGCGAGAGGGGGGGCCGCGGTCGTGGTCTGTAAGGCAAATCAACCCAAAAAGATAATTGATCCCCATGATATGAATACAGATATCACTGACGAAAGTTGTTTACATTACTTCGCTCAAATGGCGGACGCCATTCATTATTATGGCTCGAAGGCCTCTTTGTTGGTACAACCATCGATCACCATCACCGAAGGTTGGGACGCCAGTGACGGCATCTTATCCGAATTTGTTGAAGGAGATGGAAGTGTCGCGGTAAAGGGCAAGATGGCCCCGCCAGAAATGCTTGAAGATGTGGCGGAAGCCTATGCTGAACACGCTTACCAGGGAAAACGGGCGGGCTTTGATATGTGTTTTATCCACATGGCGTATCGCCTGATGTTTCCCGGTCGATTTATATCTCCTTATAGTAATCGCCGGGCAGATGAGTTCGGTGGTTCCGTTGCGAACAGAGCACGATTTCCTCTGATGATATGCAAAAAAATCAAAGAGCGGTGTGGGGAGGATTTTTTGATTGAGATAAGCTGTTCGGGCCATGAGCCGGAACTTGACCCCGGCGTTACAATCGATGACACCATTCAACTGGCGAAAGAGATTGAGGGCGTTATCGATATCATTCAAATTCGAGGGTCATTTATCGATCCGTCACAACCCACCTACATCAATACCACTCGAATTCCGCACCTTGAAGTGACCGCTGCGATTACCGAAGGGATACGCTCACTGGGGTGTAAAACCAAAGTTACATTAGTGGGGGGCTGCCAGGATCCGAAATTGCTGGACCAGATTATCGAGAAAGGTCAATGCGACCTGATTGGTAACGCCCGGGGCCAGATAGCGGATGCTGACTGGCCGCTGAAAGCGCAAACTGGAAAGACTGATGAAATCGTGCCATGTTTACGGTGCAACAAATGTCACCAGGTAAGAAGGGATAATTGGAACAGCATCTGCGCGGTGAACCCCGAATTCGCGATCGCGCATAAAATGATTCATATGGTTCCGCCACCGACAACACCCAAAAAGGTGGCGGTGATTGGCGGCGGTCCCGCGGGAATGAAAGTCGCTCTGGATTCAGCCAGGAGGGGGCACTATGTGACAATATATGAAGCTTCGAATCGCCTGGGTGGGTTGCTGAATGACACCGCCACGCCGGCGATCAAATGGACAGTCAGAGAGTTCAGGGATTACTTGATTCATATGGTCAAAAAACAGCCCAATATCAACATCATATTAAACACTTGGGCAACGCCTGAACTGATAGAGTCCCAGGACTTTGAAACCGTGGTCAGCGCCGTTGGCGCAACGCCAAAGATTCCACCCATTCCCGGGATTGATGGGGAAAACGTATGTACCGCGATCGACGCGCTTCGCGATGAAAGCGCGCTGGGTCAGAATGTTGTGATCATCGGTGGCGGAGAGGGAGGCGTGGAAACAGGTATTCATCTGGCTGAAAACGGGCACTGGGTCACTCTGTTGGAAATGTTGGATGAACTCGCTCCAGACTGCGTGCCTATACATTTTCGTGTTTTGTTTAAAGAGAAATGGGAAAACACGAAAAACTTTAATCCTGTTCTTGAAGCGAAATGTACTGAAATTACGTCTAACTCCGTCCAATATATCGATAACACGGGAACTGAGCGGCGTATAGACGCGGATAGCGTTGTTATCGCGGTTGGTATGCGACCCAGGACAGATGAGGCGTACAGTTTTTATAACACCGGCGCCCGTCATTTTGTCATCGGAGATTGTTACCAGGTGGGCAGCATTCAGGAGTGTATGCGCGCCGGTTACGCGACAGCGCGAATGATCTGATGTGGGAAGCCGCTGCGCAGGACTTATCCAAAACGGATAAAGGAGTCGGATACGGATACCAAAAGCATAAGAAACTGGCGGTGG
>JBECKW010000294.1:0-6797 GCA_040235505.1 Desulfobacterales bacterium | reverse complement strand
TTCCTGGGCCATGGCGACTGGCCCCAAAATGAGGCAGGTAACCGCCAGTAATGAGAAGAGAACAAAAGCCTTTTTCATGTTTTTCCCCCTTTTTTGACTTGGCCGAGACATTTGGCGTTCGGCAGTTACGTTATGAGCGGAAGCGCCCCCCCCTGGGATGCATTCGGCTCTTTCAGGTCGAAAAGCAACCGACCGTGCTTAAAAACTTAACTGGTATCGCGACAATGTTTCTCAGTAGTGAGGAATATGGAACCATGTACAATCTTATCCCAATAACGACGCTTTGTTGAAGTTATTAGAACGACGTTCTGTTGTGTAGGATATCGTGCCGTTTCTCCTTTGTCAAGCAAAAATGTAAAGAATGTAAAAATATTTTTTCGCACTTGTCGATGAGCATTCACCCGGGACCTGATTCCTGGTTCGGCAGCGAAAAGCATGAGGCTGTGGTTCCTGCCGAGCGGTTACACGGAAGCGCCAAGCATTCCTGAAATCTTCCGACTGGCATCCAGAAGGTGTTTGATCAGTGCCGCTTCATTATCTTTGGAAAAACGCTGGACGGGCCCGGCAATTCCGAGGGCTGCCACCAATGTGTGCTCATGGTCCCAGATCGGCGCTGCGATGGCTGCCACTTCTGATTCTCGTTCCCCGCGATTTATTTCATAACCGCGCTTTTTAATATTGGTGAGTCTCTGCGCCAGCACGTCGCGATCGGTTATCGTTGCGGGGGTGAATTGTTTGAGATCGGACCGGGCGAGCAATCGCTCAGCTAATTCCCCTGGACCGTAAGCCAGGAAAATCCTTCCCGCAGCTGACGCGTGGAGGTCAATATGCTCCCCCCCCTCCTGAATATCGAATACGAGCCGTGAGGAACCATACTCCCGGGCCAGGCAGAGACAGGCATCGATGTCGAGGTAAAAAATTGACACCGTTTCTCCGATTATCTGGGCCAGTTCCTTCATAATCGGTCTCGATACCGTAATCAGGCTGTTCGATTTTTCGTAAATTTTGCCGAGCGCCATCAGTTTGGGCCCCAGCCGGTAACTCGACGACGGCATGCGGGTCAGAAAACGGAGTTCTACGAGCGTTCCGCATAATCGGTGAATACGGCTCTTGTATAATCCGGTTTTTTTACTGAGTTCGCGCAGCGACAGTTCCGGCTCCCTGATGGAAAAATGATCGAGGATGTACAGGGCGGTGGCGAGGCTGCTAACGATGGGTGCAGAATTTTTCGGCTTTTTACCATTTTTTGGATCAGCTGTTTTGGACGGCATGGACGCTTTCCTGGTTCGGGTTGGCGAAAAAGTTCCGGCTTGCTCTCCATGATGAAGACCGACAGACCTTTTCCAGCACATCATGACCATTTCCATGTTGTAGCGGAAAATATATGATGGAACATAGCGTTCTTAACAAAAGAATGACATTCTGACAGAGAGAATACATTATAATTTTGCAAATGACAATACTTAAAAGTAGTTTGATTTAAAAAAAACGAACACCGAGTTGAGGGTAATATTTAACAGGCTAAAAACATTTGAAGGGATAACGGATTGATATCAAGTAGTTTCCGCAAGCACTTCCTGTAAAGCAGACAGGCAGGCACGGTTGTCCTCCGGACCGCCCACGGTGATGCGAATATAATTTTCGTATCCCCTGTCCGCCCATGCGTTTATCTGAATACCTCTCGCCAGCAAACCGTTCAGGCAGGCGCTGCCTTCCATGGGAAGACGCGTTGATATGAAATTCGTCACCGAAGGAATCGGATCAAGCCCCAGTTCGCGAAGACCTTCCGTAAGCTGCTTTCGGCCTTTCGCCACCCAGTCGAGCATTCGGGAAAGGTAGTCCCTGTCATGGAGGGCCGCTTCGGCGGCAAACTGCGCCAGCACGGGCACGTTGAACACGCAGGTCGTTTTGCGGAGAGAATCGGCCAGCAGATCGTCACTGCAGAGCGCATAGCCGATGCGCATACCGGCCATGGCATAGGCCTTGGAAAAAGTGAACACGGTGATCCAGGGCCCTTTCCGGGTCTTGAGTGCGTCCAGGACATTCGGCCCGCCGGCATGGATGCCGAAATCATGGTAGGCCTCATCCACGCAAAGAAGAACGGAGTCAGGTACGCCGGCGATAATCTTATCGAGTCCTTCCCGGTCAACCAGTCGGCCTGTCGGGTTGTTGGGCGTGATCAGGAGGACGATCCGGGTGCGGCTCCCGACGGCCGCGATGATGCCGTCGATATCGGTGCGGCCGTCATCGAGAATTTCCACCTCGGTGACGTCAGCCTCAAAGGCCGCAACCATGGACTTGTATCCCCAGAAGGTAGGAACGGGCAGCACCAACCCCTCGCCCGGGGACAGGGCCAGATCAATCGCCCCCTTCAGCAGTTCCTCGCTCCCGTTTCCCCAGACAATGCGCTCCGGTTCGATACCGGTACGGTCCGAAACGATATCGGCCAGCGCCGGACACTGGGCATCCGGGTACCGGTTGATTTTGTGGAGATTGGCTTCAATTGCCGCGATCACCTTGGGGGACGGGGGGAACAGGCTTTCGTTAAGCCCCATGGCACGAATCTTTGAGGTATCAAGGCCCTGGTGGCGCAAAAAGCCCTCCGTGGGCGGGTGGACCTTTGGGGGCGCATCGATGAGGGCGGGCCTGATGTAGGGGATAGCTTCTCGTGTGTTATGCATTTTTGAACCGCTTCTCGCAAAATTCAGCATAGATTTTCGATTGAAAAGGTATGTGCTCGAAAGCGGCATATTGCCAGACTTCTTCACCGCGAACTTTGCGCAGTTTGACCAACTCAGGCATAACATACTCAACAATCTTTTCAGCGATTAATTCCGGTTTGCCTTCACGGGCATATTTGCGGCCAATTTCCAACTGATCTTCCAACTGCTTGATGGCTCTTTCCAGAACGTATCCGACCTTATCGGTGATGCCGTAATGTCCCAGATAAAGGTAGGAAAGGGGCATCTTTGCTATTTTTTTCAAAGTTTCGAGTGAAACGGTATTGTCTGAATTACGCGTGTTCAAGATATATTGAGAATCGGCATCCAGGAAACAATTGCCGACCAGGTCGTTAATAAACACGCCATTGTTTTTCGATTCGAAAATAACCAGACCGGTTGGCTGATGTCCGGCCGTGAACATTATTTTAAATTTCTCACCGTCACCGAGGTCAAATTCGTCCCCATCATTCAAATAAACAATGCGATCCTCCGGAACCGGCTCCATATCCATGGTAATTCGGGCCAGCACCTCAGGGGAAAAAATGGCTTTCCAGTTGATACTGCCGGGATCGGTCAACCGCTGTTTACATGCCGGATGGGCATAGACCTTGGCATTTGGCATCTCTTTGATCAGAGGGGATGCGTTTCCGAGATGGTCCTGGTGCCCATGGGTGATGAATATATATTTGATATCGCCAAGTGCGATGCCAAGCGCTTCGATTTGCGCCTTGACCTGTTCAAAGCGCATGCGCTCACCGGTGTCAACGAGGGCTATTTCCCTGCCTTTAACGACATATAAGGACATGTATTTGTCGAAACCCCTCATTTTGCCGTCAATGACATGTATGTTGTTCAACTGCTCAAGAAAGCTCATCTAATCTCCTTTTAGGGTCTCCTTTTAAGGAATAATCTCGCAGCCCTTGTTTTCCAGAGCTTTGGCGAGACCGCTCCTGTCCCACTGCCCGGCCTCGATGGTGGCCAGCAATTTCTGCTCGTTTTCATTTTGCTTGCGCGCCTTTGCCGCAACTTCTTCGGCATCGGAGGGGCGAACCACGACAAGTCCGTCTGCGTCGCCGACCAGGATGTCACCCGGCATAATTGCCATGCCGCCGGCCACTACCGGTACATTGATCTCTCCAGGGCCGTTTTTAAGCGGGCCGTTTGGGTTAACACCCATGGCATAAATCGGGAAATTCATTTGCCCGATTGCCTCGACGTCACGAATACAGCCGTTGATGATGAAACCTCCGAGCTTCCTTTTCATCGCGTGGGTCACCATAATCTCACCACAAAGAGCTCGTTCCGTGGCTCCGCCGGCATCGATGACAAGGATATCGCCCGGCTGGGCCAGATCGATCGCCCTGTTGAAAAGAAGATTGTCTCCCGCCGGACACTTAACGGTATACGCGATGCCGAGAAGGGGTGCCGTGTTATAAGGTTTCAGCCCGTGAAGGCCATAAATCCTGTTCATATTGTCGTCAATATTGGGAGTCGGAATGCCGGCGAAAAGCTCAACGAGTTTTTTGCCGGGGCGATTAATACTCAGGTATTGTCGAAAACCTACATTAGCCATGAATGCACCCTCACACTTTGTGGGTCTGAATCTGAAATTTGAAACTTTAAATTTGAAATTCCGGCTTCGCCGGATGGTGAAACATCAAGCAAAAGAGAGCATTTCCCCGAAAATTTCTTTCCTGTCAAAAGCTCGAGAAACAAGTTTCTGCTCAAGCGCGTATTGCATCGCCAATTGCACAACCGCCCAAACGTTCTCCGCACCAACCTGGAGGGCCGAAGGCGATTCAGCACTTGCCGCTGGTTGCGTCGTCTCAATTCCTTGTTTAAACATGTTATAGGCGTCCTGAACAACAGCGAAATCTTTTTCAAGCAGGGCATCGGTAACGACGACCATGTGGTTGGCGGGCACCGCTTGATGTTTCGCATACCACCCGGCAATCGCCGTATCAACATCCGGTATCACCTGCTGCAGCGTCAAACTTAACCCTTTTGTTTGCTTCGGACCCATTATAACCGCTGCAATTTCACCTGAGGTCAGCATGTCCACCAGATTTCCGCCCTCTACCAGTTCAACATTGGACGGGTTCGTAAACTCCGCAACGTGGGGCGCTTCTGTCGTAACCCATGTGACATCGTCTGATAAAACGCCGTACTGTTCCTGGAGAACCCCGCGGACCCACAGCCCGGTGGTTTGGGTGTAGGCTTTTACCCCGACACGGCGTCCCTTCAGATCACCTGGCGTTAAAGGACCATTTGCGGGATTATATAAAAGGCTGCCATGGTGAAATTCGCCACCCATCACCACGGGCATCAACCGTAATGGTTTGCCGCTATCGAGGGCTTGCAGGAATGTCGCCACGGCCATCTCACACACATCAAATGCCTGCTTTTCAACCATGTCATCAAAGGCCCTGGACAGCGGTTTGTATCCTTCAATAAAGTTCAGCTTGACGCGGGGGCTTACAATTCCGCCCTCCTTGATCGGAAGCGTATGGGGATAGTTTCCCAATACCACCGATAGCTCATGTACAGGAGACATTGTATTTTCACTCATTATTGTTCCTTTCCCGATAACAACGCTTTTGCGATTAAATAGAACGCCGTTCTGCTGTTTAGGATAGTGTGTCGTTTCTGGCTTGTCAATAAAAATATGCATCACGATGGGAACTTGCATTACGTTTCCCGCGATAAACTGCAACTTTCTTCTTTTTTTCTGTTTCGGATAACGAGTTACCCCAGAAAAACATGGCTAACAACGCTGCCAGATGGATGGTGAATTTCTGCATGGCTTTCAGGATCAATCTCTCCCGTTCAGCAATAAACTGTTGCCAGAGCACCTGAATATTCAAGACTCAGAATACGTTTCATGGAAAAGGGGATGACATTCTTTTTAAACGATCTGAAAAATCTGTCCGGCGGCGACAAGTGCGTGGCTTTGGTTCCTGACGAGCGGTTACACGGAAGCGCCAAGCATTCCTGAAATCTTCCGACTGGCATCCAAGAGGTGTGAAATCAGTTCCGCTTCACGATCTTTGGAAAAACGCTGGACGGGCCCGGCGATCCCGAGGGCTGCCACCAATGTGTGCTCATGGTCCCAGACCGGCGCTGCTATGGCTGCAACCTCCAGTTCCCGTTCCCCGCGATTTATTCCATAACCGCGCTTTCTAATATCAATGAGTTTCTGTGCCAGTATGTCGTGGTCGGTTGTTGTTTCGGAGGTGAATCGTTTGAGTTCAGGCTGGGCGAGCACCCGCTCAGCTAATTCCCTGGGGCCGTAAGCCAGGAAAATCCTGCCTGCAGCAGAAGCATGAAGTTCCCTATGCTCCCCCCCCTCCTGGATATCGAATACGAGCCGTGAGGAACCATACTCCCGGGCCAGGCAGAGACAGGCATCGATGTCGAGGTGAAAGAGCGTTGCCGATTCTCCGCTGACCTCGGCCAGTTCCTTCATGATGGGTCGCGATACCGTTATCAGGCTGTTCGATTTTTCGTAAATTTTGCCGAGCGCCATCAGTTTGGGTCCCAGCCGGTAACTCGACGACGGCATGCGGGTCAGAAAACGGAGTTCTACGAGCGTTCCGCATAACCGGTGGATACGGCTCTTGTATAATCCGGTTTTTTCACTGAGTTCACGCAGCGACAGTTCCGGCTCCCTGATGGAGAAATGATCGAGGATGCGCAGGGCGGTGGCGAGACTGTCCACGATGGGCGCAGAATTTTTCGGCTTTTTACCATTTTTGGGATCAGCTATTTTGGGCGACATGGATGTTTTCGTTCACTTTCCCTATATCAAGTATTGATCAAGCGATATGGATTCGCTTTCCGTGGGCGAATATATGCCAAAATCACAATAGGTTGTCAAGGCAAGACCGGGCATAATATTTATTGGAACCGGTAATCGATGGCGGGTATTTGAGAATAGTCGTCATCGTAGGTCAGTTCGGGGAACACGGGAGGGGGCTTTGATCGAAGCCCCCTCCTTTATCAAGTAGAGAATCGGAAAGAAATTGATCAGGTGGTTGTGCTGTCGGCGATTCCGGGGCCGTTTCCCGTGCAGTC
>JBECKW010000267.1:0-28716 GCA_040235505.1 Desulfobacterales bacterium | reverse complement strand
TTTGCCTTTTTGCCTTTGTGACTTTGTGCCTTTGTGCCTTTGTGCCTTATTTTTCCAACAACCCCATCGCTTTTTCCGCCACATTTTCCGGCGTGAATCCGAACTTTTTCAGGACCAGGCCGCCGGGGGCTGATGCGCCGAAGCCATTCATGGCAACGGCGGCGCCCCTCGGACCCAGGTATTTTTCCCATCCCATGGGGAGCGCCGCTTCCACGACCAGTCGCGGGGTGCCGTTGTCCGGAAAAACCGAGGCCTTGTATTCGGGCGTCGTTTTTTCGAACAGTTCCCAACTGGGCATATTCACTACCCGGGCGGAAACGCCTTTGTCCGCAAGCAGTTTTTTTGCTTCAAGAGCAACCGAGACCTCGGAGCCGGTTCCGATGAGAATAACATCAGGCTTGGCATCTGAGTCAGAAAGGACATAGGCCCCCTTTAGAAGGGCGTCGGTCGGAGCAAGGATCGGGAGACTCTGGCGGCTCAGGATCAGAGCCACGGGACCGTCCGTACATTGGACCGCCGCTTTCCACGCCTGGGCGGTTTCGTTGGCATCCGCCGGGCGGATCACCGTCAGGTTCGGGATGCAGCGAAGCGAGGCCAGATGTTCCACCGGCTGGTGGGTGGGGCCGTCCTCTCCGACGGCGACACTGTCATGGGTAAAGACATAGATGACGGGAAGCTTCATGAGCGCCGCCACGCGAATGGCCGGGCGCATATAGTCGGCAAAGACCAGAAAGGTGCCGCCGTAGGGGCGAATCCCCTTGTGGAGTAAAAGACCGGAAAGGATTGCGCCCATGGCCAGTTCCCGGACGCCGAAGCGAATATTGCGGCCGTCATAGCTGTCTTTCTGGAAATCGTGGGATGCTGCGATTTCGGTTTTGTTGGATGGCGCCAGATCCGCAGATCCACCCATAAGGGTCGGGAGCTTTCCGGCGATGGCGTTGAGAACTTTTCCGGAGGCGGCCCGAGTGGCGACCGGTTTTTCCGAAAATACCGGAATGTCCGCGTCCCAGTCATCCGGAAGCACGCCGCTCATGGTGTCCTTGTAGGCAGCGGAAAGGTCTCTGTATTCTTTCGCATAGGCAGCCAATTTTTCATTCCAGGCCGTCTCGGCATCACTTCCCCGGGCAATGCATTTGCGAAATTCATCCACGGCTGCATCGGGTGTGCAGAATACCGCATCTTCGGGACAACCAAGGTTTTTCTTGGTGAGGCACACTTCATCTTTCCCCAGCGGGGCGCCGTGGGCGTCGGACGAGTCCTGCTTGTTGGGGCTTCCGAAGGCAATATGGGTGCGGAGGCAAATGATGGAAGGCCGGCCGGTTTCGGACCGGGCCGCTTCGATGGCGTTTGAAATGGCAGACACATCGTTCCCGTCGGCCACCTTCTGAACATGCCAGCCGTATGCCTGGAACCGGAGGGCGACATCCTCGGTAAAGGCGATATCCGTACCGCCCTCGATGGAAATCTTGTTGTCGTCATAGAGGCAGATCAGCCTCCCGAGGCCCAGATGACCGGCCAGAGAAGCGGCCTCCGAAGCGACGCCTTCCATCAGGTCTCCGTCGCCGCACATGACATAGGTGAAGTGATCCACGATTTCGTTTCCGGGGCGGTTGAACAGGGCGGCAATATGCCGTTCGGCCATGGCCATGCCCACGGCATTGGCGAAGCCCTGACCCAGCGGACCGGTGGTGGTTTCCACACCGGGTGTATGCCCGTATTCGGGATGCCCCGGGGTTCGGCTGCCCCACTGCCTGAAATTTTTAATATCCTCAAGGCTCAGGTCGTATCCGGTGAGATGAAGCAGGCTGTAAAGCAGCATGGAGGCATGGCCACCCGAGAGAACAAACCGGTCCCGGTTATCCCAGGAGGGGTTTTTCGGGTTGTGTTTCAGGAACTTGGTCCAAAGGACATACCCGGCGGCGGCAAGCCCCATGGGCGCGCCCGGATGTCCGGAATTGGCCGCCTCGACAGCGTCCATGGCAAGGGTTCGAATGGTGTTGATGCAAAGATCGTCGATGGTGCACTGGCTCCCCGGTAAGCCTGAATTCATGATTTAAAAATCTCCTTTTGGATAAGAATTGGAAAATAGTTTTTACGGTGGCCTGTTACACTTGTTTGGAAATAAATGCAAGGAGAAGTGAAGAGGCTGGGATGCCAGGATGCTGGGATGCGCAACCGCTATAATGCTTGGAGGCTGGGATGCTGGGATGCAAAAACAGAAAACTCCTTGAAACAGGCCGCCTCGTCTTTAAGCCTCCAGCTTCCCAGCCTTCCAGCCTCCCAGCATCTTTGCCTCCCAGCTTCCCAGCCTCCTAGCCTCCCAGCCTTTATAGCGCTCTCATATACTCCGGCTTTAACCTCAGCTCTCCGGCCAGCGCCCGGTCGATCAGGGTTAGGGTGTTCTTCTTGTCCCGGGGAAGCCTGGCTTTGATGGGCAGGTAGTTCGATGCGTGGTTGGCGAAAAAGAGGCCGCTTGAAAGATCCGTATGCAGGATCATGGTCCGGATTTCCCGGAGCATTTCCTGCGGACCCAGAAGGGGGAAAATGCCTTTTTCATATTGCTCGAAAAGCGGGGTGCCGGGTACCAGCATGAGACTCAGGGCGCCGACATAGTTCGGATCGATGGCGGAAAGCACCCGTCCGGTTTCCTTGGCATGGATCTCAGAACGATCCCTGCCCGCAATGCCCAGGAGCACGGTGATGGAAAGCTTCATGCCGGCCGCCATAGCCTTTTGTCCCATCTCGATGGCGGTTTCCGATGTAAAGCCTTTGTTGATGGCTTTCAGGGTTACGTCGTCCCCCGTTTCGAGGCCCATATAGAGGATGCCCAGGCCGTGGGCTTTCAATTCAGCGAGTTCCTCGGGCGTTTTCATCTTCAGGCTTTTGACGTTGGCATAGGCGCCTACCCGGGTAACCCAGGGGAGTTTTTCTTCAATGGCGGTAAGAATGGACATGAGCCGCTTCTGAGGGATGATCAGGGCGTCGCCGTCGCATAGAAACAAGCGGCGGAGGAACGAATAGTTCCGGGCGGCATAGTCGATGTCCGAAAAAATGATTTCGTCGGTTTTGATTTTAAACCGCTCCCCTCGGTACGTACCGCAAAAGGCGCACTTGTTATGGGAACAGCCCACCGTTACCTGAAGCAGAATACTGTTGGCTTCACTGGGGGGGCGGATAATTCTGCCTTCGTAATGCATGATAATTCACCTGTGTTGTTACGGTTCTCGGATCAAATTGCATGAAGCATTATAGAGAAAGCGAGACGATTTGGCAACGCATTGTCGCCGGCAACAGCAATTCTCGGTGAAGGTATTATAACGAATTCACGAAGTGCGAAGTGATGTTGTCGGGGTCGCTATCGGTATCGGGATCGCTATCGTTTTTAATTCGATACCGATTCCGATAGCGATTCCGATAGCGATATTTTGCGAGATCTAAAAAAAAGAATGTTACGATTGCGACTTAAAACCGTTTATATGTTCAGACGTCATGTAGTTCAACCCGGTCTTCCGGACGACACGGCGGGTCCCTCAATTTCTATAACTTAATATGCAGCTGTCCAGAGGCAGCCTCGAAAGGACAAAGGATTTTACTATTTTTAATCCTGCAAATCCTGTAAATCCTGTCGATCCTGTCAAATTGTCTTTTAGCCTTTTGTTGAGCCCGCTCGGTAAAAACTCATAGCGAGGGGAGGGAAGATGAAAGAGAAACTATACAAGAATGTTCAAACAAACGGAGTGGAGAAAAAACGATTTCTTCGGCTGGCAATTTGTATTTTCGCCTCGCTCCTCCTGATGATATCCATTGCCGCCTGCGGTTCCGGAGGTTCCAGCAGCTCCGACAGTTCCAGCAGCTCCAGCGACGAAAATTCTTCGGGGAATGAAATCGTCATCAGCCAGACCACCAGCTATTCGGAATTGACCATCGCCGACGACGAAACCCTGGTCGCGCCCGACGGCTACAGCCTCACCATGACGGTGGACGGCGTCGAAACCCCCATGGACCCGGGAACTTACACGGGGGACGTCGTGCTCACGGTCACCGATGAAATTCCCGTCACCTACGGGTCCCTCGACACCGTATACTGGCGGACGGCCGTTTATGTGAAAGACGGCGTCTATGATTCGGATAAATCCGTTGAAGCGGCGCAAATCAAAGGAACGGTTACCAACACTTCGGCAACGGATCTTACCCTGACATCGGTTGGAGAAGACTTCAACGGTATTGTCGTTCTGGGAAGTTCAACCTATACCATCGACAATCCCACCATCACTTTCACGGGGAACGGCGGCAACGATTTTTCCGGTTACGGCGCGGGAATCGTTTCAAAAGACACCTCAAATGTGACCGTCAACAATGCGGAAATTGTCAACACCGGCTGCGTGAGGACCGCCATTTTTGCGGGCGGCAGCAGTACCATGACGGTGAACAATTCCAATATCGAGGTGTATAACGGGACATTGCCGGATGGTTATGTGACGAACACCGAATTGGGAAAAATGATGGAAGTCCCCTGGCAACTGGGCCTTTCCGGCAACTGCCGCGCCACCAACCTTGTGGGAACCGCCACCGCCAATTACAACAACACAAGCATTACAGCGGAAGGCTGGGGGTGCCTCTCCACCGACGACAACAATGGGGTAACGCTCAACGCTACCGGCTGCACCATTACCACCATCGAAAGCGGATACGGCGCCTATTGCATCGGCTCCGGAACCGTGGACACATTCGACGACTGCACGGTCGATGTGGCCGATATGGGGATGATTCTATGCGGCGGGGGTCATGGCATTATCACCAACGGCACCACGGTGGATTCCAGACGGTTCGGCATCATGGCCCATGGCGGCAGCGCCTATCTGACCATCGAAGACAGCACCTTCAACACCGACGAGACCGTGATTCAGTTCAAAAGCACCGGCGGCACCATATCGGTGGACAATTCCACGCTGAACCCCGGAAACGGCATCATCCTCCAGGCCATGATGAACGACGACCCCAATTACAACAGCGCCACTTCGGTGAACGATCTCGATGCCACCTTCAGCAATATGACCATGGCCGGCGATCTGGTCAACGCCATGTACGGCACCCTGAACGTGACCCTTGAAAGCACGACCCTGACGGGCGCCATCACAACCGCCACGACCGCACCCGTGGGGGATATCAGCCAGGATACCCATTACAATATCGGTGAGGTCACCAACACTTACAAAAAAACCAGTTACGGACTGACGGTATCGGTCGATTCGAGTTCCGAATGGGTTGTGGACACCACGTCGTACCTGACCCAACTGACCATCGCCTCGGGCGGAAGCGTAACGGCCCCTGCGGGCCACACCGTGACCATGACGGTGGGTGGGGCAACAACGGCGATAGGCGCCGGTACTTACAGCGGCGACATCGTACTGACAGTGAATTGATATTGGGTGTAAAGATTCCCGTCATCGATGCTTGATGCCGGTCTGGCTGAAAACCCCGGCATTTCTAGTAAAATACATGTATTATCATAGCCTTAAGAATTTTAATCCGCCTCTTTGATGTTTGGCACGCTCGTTGCTTTTTACATTTCCGTAATAGCGGAGCTCCTCCGGTATGACAGCAGAACGTGGTGTTATTCTTCTCGGAAAGCAAAGACCGAAAAGCGCCTGTTCCCGATCCGGTTCCCCATTCCCCTTCTCGGTCTTGGTGATTTTAAGGTTCGATTAAAAAAATTGCATTGCCCCTTTCAATCGATCTTTGAAGGATAGATCCATGGTTTACTCCATCGCATTGTATGTGTCGCTGGCGGTTTTTTGCGTCGGTCTGATTTACAGATTTTCCAACTGGTTTCGTTTCAAGGTGGCCCGCGATGCGCAAAAAACGCCTGCCTTGAAGAGACTTCTGGCCGGGATAGGGGGAACCCTGTCCACACTGTTGAGCCTGAAGTTTTTTATATGGGTGCGAATCTACATTCTGGATGTGCTCTTCCAGAAATACTTCTGGAAGACCGGAAAACTCAGGTGGCTGGCTCACATGTGCATATACTGGGGGTTTCTCCTGCTGCTTCTGATGCATGCCCTGGACAAGGTGGTCACCTCTGCCGTTTTCAACAACTATTACCCGACCTTAAATCCCTTCCTGTTTTTGCGTAATTTTTTCGGCCTGATGGTGTTTGCAGGGTTGGTGATGGCCTTCTGGCGACGCCTGTTTTCGCCTCATCCCCGGCCAAAATCACGGACGGTGGATTTCTATGCCCTGGTCATACTGGCGGTCATCATGGTTTCCGGTGTGCTTCTGGAAAGCACCAAAATCATGTCCGAGACGGAATATGAAGGGATGGTTTCAGACTACTCCGCTCTGGAGGAGGATTCGGAAGAGGCTTACGCCCTGAAAGCCTACTGGGTCGAGTACTTCGGTGTGGTCTCTCAGGATGTGAAAGGACCGTTTGACCAAGACACCCTCGCTTACGGTCGGGAGCTTCACGAGGAGTCGTGCATGGAATGCCACAGCCGGCCGCAGTGGGCCTTCATGAGCTACGGCGTATCCCGGGGCCTTAATTCGGTGGCCGCCGGAATTGACCGCGCCGGTCTTCATACGGGGCTCTGGTGGGTGCACATTCTGGCATGTTTCATCGGCCTTGCCTGGCTGCCGTTCAGCAAGTTTTTCCACATGTTCTCCACCCCGATTTTTCTCCTGGCAAAGGGAGTGATGACGGAAGAAATGTCCGGGCCCGAAAACTGGGCCACCCTGAAGGCCATCGAGCTGGATGCCTGCGTGCATTGCGGGGACTGCACCCGTCGCTGTTCCATCGCTGTTACGATGAATGAGATACCGAACCCCAAAATGCTGCCGTCGGAGAAGCATGCGGCCTTTCGCAGCCTGCTGGCCGGAAGGAACCTGAGCCGCAAAAAACTTCTGGCCATTCAGGAGGGGAGCTATATCTGCACCGACTGCCACCGGTGCACGGAGGTTTGTCCCGTCGGCCTCGACCTGGAAAGCATGTGGCGGAACCTGAAACTGCATGTGGCGGACCTCGGCTATCCGAAACCGGAGCTGTGGGCACGGAACACCATCGGCGAGGACTACGTGATTCGGAAGTTCGGTGACGAGACGCTTTCGCCCTCCGCGGTGGATCGGGCATTTTTACAGGATCTTTCGAAAATCGCCGCCGTCAGTACGTTTTCCGTCTGTTTCGGATGCCGGAAGTGCACCAATGTCTGTCCGGTGGTGGCGGCCTATGATTCCCCCCGAAAGGCGCTGGGACTGCTTCCCCACGAGATTATGCATTGTCTGGCGCTCCGGCAGAAGGATCTGGTGCTCGGGTCCATGATGCTCTGGGAATGCCTTACCTGCTACCTGTGCCAGGAGCAATGCCCCCAGGGGGTCTGTATCACGGATGTACTTTACGGGCTCAAAAATTTGGCTCTTAACCGGCTGAAGGAAGAGGTCTGATATGGCAAAACGATTCGCCGTTTTTCTCGGATGCAATATCCCTGCGCGTCTGAAAAGTTATGAAATGTCAACGCGGGCGGTGCTGTCCGCCCTCCATGTGGACCTGGTGGATATCCCCGAGTTCAACTGCTGCGGGTACCCGTTGAGAAACATCAACCGGGATGCTTTTGTCCTGTCCGCAGCCCGGAACATGGCCCTGGCAGAGCAGCAGAATCTCGACATACTTTCCCTCTGCCAGTGCGGGTTCGGTACATTTCGCATGGCCGGACATCTTCTGGACCGGGATGCCGCACTGAACGAAACGGTGCAAAGAGCCCTGGCAAAGGAAGGATTGGTGTATGAGGGGAAAATCGGTGTCCGCCATCTTCTCGGCGTGCTGTTTCATGACATCGGCCTGAACGACCTTCAAAAAAAAATCAGCCTGCCTTATGAGAATCTTCAGGTCGCCGTCCATTATGGGTGCCACGCGCTTCGGCCCAGCAATATCCTCCGGTTCGATGATCCGGTGGCGCCCACGATTTTTGACCGGCTTGTGGAACTTACAGGGGCCGAAAGCGTTGCCTGGCCCCTGAAACTGGAATGCTGCGGGGGGCCGCTTTCCGGAACCCACGATTCCCTGTCCATGGATTTTGCCGAGAAGAAAATCGAGGATGCACGCAGGGCCGGGGCACACTGGATCGCCACCGCCTGTCCATACTGCCAGATACAGTTCGACACCATTCCGAAGCGCATGGCCTTTGAACGGGGGGAGGATCTGCAGGTGCCGGCGATTTTATATCCCCAACTGCTGGGTCTCAGTATGGGGATCGACATGGAAACGCTCGGGGTTGATTCGGTTCGGAGTCGAATCGCCGAATTTCGGAAACGACTGGCGGCCTAGATGAGAGCCTAAAATGCTGCTTATCGCCGTCATGATTTTTTACCAACTGTTAGAAATGCTGACACGATGACTTTTGAACTGATGTCAAAACGGAATCTGATTTTCGGTTGCGGCAATCCGCTGTTCGGGGATGACGGATTCGGACCGGCCGTTATCGATTATTTGCAGCTTCATTACCCTCTTCCGGGGGATACGGCGGCCGTCGATGCGGGAACCGGCGTCCGGGACTACCTGTTCGATCTTCTTCTGTCGCCTGTCCGGCCGTCCAATATATATATGGTGGACGCTGTTTCGCTGCCGGGCAAAACACCGGGAGAACTGTTCGAACTGCCCTTAGACGGGGTGCCCATGGAGAAGGCGACGGACTTTTCCCTGCATCAGTTTCCGTCCGTCAACCTGCTGTCGGAACTGAACACCCTCGCTCATGTAAAGGTGCTGGCGGTTCAGGCGGCACATATCCCCGACTGTGTCGAACCGGGGCTTTCTTCGAGCGTGCGGAATGCCGTATGGCCGGCATGCGATTGGCTTTTGCAAAAAATATTAAATTAGTTACCTCTGAGGACGTTGCGCCTTGGTGTGAGATTCATGTTTTTAAATGCTATCAAAACGGGGTGAAAGCTATGTCAAAAGAACCGATCGGAGCTGTCATGGTCGTCGGGGGCGGCATTGCCGGTATCCAGGCAAGCCTGGACCTCGCGGATTCAGGGTATTATGTCCACCTGGTGGAAAAAACCGCCGGCATCGGCGGAGCGATGGCACAGTTGGACAAGACCTTTCCGACCAACGACTGTGCCATGTGAATTATTTCGCCCAAGTTGGTCGAGTGCGGTCGGCACTTGAATATATCGCTCTACACGTTGTCCGAAGTACTTGCCATTTCCGGTGAGGCGGGGGATTTCGAGGTCCAGGTGAAGCAGCATCCACGCTATGTGGATATGGGAAAATGCATCGCCTGCGGCCTGTGCATGGAAAAGTGTCCCAAGAAGGTCGATGACGAATTCAATGTTTCCATCAGTCAACGGAAGGCCGCCTATATCAAATACGGCCAGACCGTTCCTTTGAAGTACGCCATCGACGCAGAAAACTGCATCTACCTGACCAAGGGCAAATGCCGGGCCTGCGAAAAGTTCTGCCCCACAAACGCCATCGATTTCGAAGATACCGAAAGACTGATGAGAATACGCGTCGGCGCGCTGATTCTCACACCCGGTTCCGCCGGGTTCAACCCTTCCGCCACCGAGTTTTACGGGTACGGGCAGATTCCGGACATTGTGACCAGCCTGGAGTACGAAAGACTTTTATCCGCCAGCGGTCCGAACATGGGGCACCTCATCAAACCGTCCGACGGGCGGGAACCGAGAAAAATCGCATGGCTGCAGTGCATCGGATCCCGGAACACCAACCGCTATGACCGGGGGTACTGTTCCAGTGTCTGCTGCATGTACGCCATCAAGCAGGCGGTGGTGACGGCGGAACACCTTTCCGGCGGTGAAAAGCCGGAGGAGACGATCTTCTATACGGATATTCGAACCCATGGAAAAGAATTCGAGCGGTATTACGAGAGCGCCAAAGAAAAGGGCGTCCGGTTCGTCAAAGCCCGGGTCCACACCATGCCCGGTAAGAATAACGTGGGCGTCAATCTGTCCTATGTGACGGAAGACGGGAGGCACGTGCTGGAAGAGGTGGACATGGCGGTGCTTTCCATCGGACTCGAGCCTCCCAAAGACGGCGTTCAACTGGCGTCCCGCCTCGATTTCAAACTGAACCATTATCAGTTCGTCGAGACCGACAGCTTCTCACCGGTGACCAGCAGCCGGGACGGCATCTATATTGCCGGCACCTTTCATTTTCCCAAGGATATCCCCCAGGCCGTTACCGAGGCCTCCTGCGCTGCGGATGAGGCCGCAAAACTTCTGGCGCCGGCAAGGGGATCTCTCACCCGGGAGAAGACCTATCCGGCCGAACGCGATGTGTCCGACGAGCCGCCCCGTGTCGGCGTGTTTGTCTGCTCCTGCGGCATCAACATCGCCAATGTGGTGGATGTGAAGGAACTGACGGCCTTTGCCAAAACCCTCCCACGGGTCGTTTATGTTGAAAACAACCTGTTTACCTGTTCCACGGACACCCAGAACCTCATCGCCGAAAAAATCAGCGAGCATCATCTGAATCGAATCGTCGTGGCCGCATGCACCCCGAGGACGCATGAACCCCTGTTTCAGGATACCATGCGGGAGGCCGGCTTCAATCCCTATCTCGTCGAAATGGCCAATATCCGCAA
Organism: Desulfobacterales bacterium; assembly: GCA_040235505.1. Taxonomy (GTDB): domain Bacteria; phylum Desulfobacterota; class Desulfobacteria; order Desulfobacterales; family JAFDDL01; genus JBECKW01. Next base: position 18,124 of record JBECKW010000267.1, on the reverse strand, counting down.
CCAGAATGCGTGGGTCCATCAGGGTGATCCGAAGAAAGCTACCGAGAAGGCCAAGGACCAGGTCCGAATGGCTGTGGCCAAGGCAGTTCTGAACACCTCCCTCACCCGGCTCAGGGTGCCGGTGGTGCAGAAGGCTCTGGTGGTGGGCGGCGGTCTTTCCGGAATGACGGCGGCCCTCGATTTCGCGGAACGCGGGTTTGAAACCATCCTGGTGGAAGCCCAGGAGCGGCTCGGCGGAAACGCCTGGCTTCTGAACCGGACCTGGCGGGGTGAAGACATTCGTCCGGTGCTGGAAAATCTCATCGAAACGGTTGAAAAACACCCGCGGATTCAAGTCTGCAAAAACACACGGCTTCTCACCTGCAGCGGATCGGTGGGGAATTTCGCAAGCGACATCAACGTCGATGGGGAGACGCGGCAGATTTCTTACGGTGCCGTCGTTTTTGCAACCGGCGCCCGGGAGTACCAGCCCTCGGAATACCTCTTCGGCGAGGATCCGCGGGTGGCGACCCAACTCCAGTTCGACCGGAAGCTTCGGGAAGACAAGACGTTGGCGGCCAGTGCAAAGGACGTGGTCTTTATCCAGTGCGTGGGGTCCCGGGAGCCCGAGCGGCCTTACTGCTCCCGTATCTGCTGCACCCACTCCATTCTCTCCGCCATTCAGCTGAAAGAGACAAACCCCGCTCTGAATGTCTATATCCTGAACCGGGATGTACGCACTTACGGCCTGTGGGAAGATCTGTACCGGAAAGCGCGGGAACTGGGCGTGGTCTTTATCCGGTATTACCGGGAGAAAAAACCGCGGGTTTTCACCGAAAAAGAAGGTCTCTTCGTGGAGGTCTGGGACTCGGTCATCCGCCACCTGATAAGGCTGCCGGCGGACCATGTGGTGCTGGCTTCGGCCGTCATTCCCAACGAAAATGCATCGCTGATGGAAGCCTTCAAGTACAGCGTGGATGAGGACGGGTTTCTGAACGAGGCTCACCCCAAGCTGCGGCCGGTGGATATGGCCGTGGACGGGCTTTTTGTGGCGGGCCTTTGCCACTACCCCAAGCCCATCGACGAGGGCATGGTGCAGGCCAAGGCGGCGGTGTCCCGGGCCGGGGTTATTCTATCCCAGAAGTCCATGCACCTGGATGCCGTCAAGTCCTATGTGACGGAAAAATGCGACGGCTGCGCCCTGTGCCTGGATGTCTGCCCGTACAAGGCCCTGTCGCTGGTGACCGTATCGAATAACGGAAGAGAAGAAAAGCAGATCAAGGTCGATGTCGCCCTGTGCAAGGGGTGCGGCATCTGCCAGGCGACCTGCCCCAAGGAGGGAATTCTGGTTCACGGGTTTACTTTGGAACAGCTCAAGGCGCAGGTGTCGGCGGTGCTTGAGGAGAGTGAACAGTGAAGAGTGACTAGTGAGGAGTGAACAGTGAAGAGCAAACAGTGAACAATGAGTATTGTTTTTTCCGTTCACTGTTCACTGATTACTGTTCACCAAAATCCTGCTCCGCAGGAGAAAGGATTTTCAATGGAAAACAGGTTCGAACCCAAGATCATCGGATTTTTGTGTAACTGGTGCGCCTATGCCGGGGGCGATCAGGCAGGGATCGCACGGCTTCAGTATCCGCCGAACATGAGACCCGTTCGGGTGATGTGCTCGGGCATGGTCCATGCACAGATGGTGGTGGAGGCGCTGTCGAAAGGCGCCGACGGCGTCATCATTATGGGGTGACACCTGGGTGAATGTCATTACCTGGATGGTAATCACAAAGCACAGGCCCGGGCGGAAGCAATTCGAATTACCCTTGAAACCCTCGGTGTGGATTCACGGCGGTTTTCCATACAGTGGTGCTCATCCGCCGAAGCGCCGAGGTTTGCAAAACTTGTCACGGAGTTCACGGAAGAAATTCGGAAGATAGGCCCCATCAGAGCTGAGAAGGACCGAGGATCGGAAGAGCCGAAGATCGAAAGAGCGGAGGGCAAGCTGATAGCTCATGGCTCATAGCTCATAGAAAATGACAGAATACATCAACTTTAGGCACTTTAGCGCACTTTAGGCGCTTGCCATATCCTGATGCCTGCAACAAGGAGCTTTGAATGAAAACTTTCAGCAACCTGATGGAAGAGGTCCTGACACCCAGGCGCTGCCACCGCTGCGGCGGCTGCGTTGCATTCTGCACGGCCATCAACTTCGGTGCCCTGGAAATAGGTGAGGACGGCCGGCCGCGATACAAGGACCAAGACAAATGCATCGAATGCGGGCTGTGCTATGAAATCTGCCCCGCCATCGGAGCCTTGAGGGATGAAACCAAGAGACGGATTTCCTGGAGCCCGCCCATGGGGCGGATCATCGAAACCACCGTGGCCCGGGCCCGGGACCCAAAACTCTGGAGCTATGCCCGGGACGGCGGAGTGGTGACTGCGCTGCTGTTGCATCTTTTGGATATCGGGAGAATCGATGCAGCCATCGTCAACAAGGTGGCGGCTCCCTTTACCTGCAGACCCTGGGTGGCAACCACGAGACAGGAAATTATCGAGGGGGGCGGCATTCATTTCGACGCCTCTCCCGGCGTCACCCTCTTCGGGGAGCAGTACGCCGCCTACCCGCCCTATCTTCAGCTCCTCATGCCCCTTGCGCAAAAGGGGATGCGGCGTATCGCCTTTGTGGGGCGCCCCTGCCAGATTGAGACCATGCGACGGATGGAAACCCTCGGTGTGGTGCCCTCCGATGCCGTCAAATACTACTTCGGCCTGTTCTGTATGGGGAATTTCAGGTTCGGGGAATCCGAACAGGCGGCCCTCGAGCAGATCGGCGGGTTCAAGTGGGAGAATGTGAAAAAGGTCAATTTCAAGGAAGGGCTCCAGGTTCACCTCAAAAAAGGTGAGATCAAGCGGATTCCCTTTGAAGATCTAGAGTTCATGAAACGCTATGCCTGCCGTTACTGTGACGATTTTTCAGCGGAATTTGCAGATATTTCCTGCGGCGGTCTCGGCGCCATGGAGGGGTGGACCACGGTGTTTCTCCGCACACCGGTGGGAAGGGCAGTGTTTACCGATGCCGGGGAAGACAAGCTGGAGATTGTCGGCAGAACCCGAAACCGACAAGTGGCCGTGGATGCCCTGAAAAAAGTGCGCACCCTGAGCGACCAAAAGAAAATAATGGCCGAACAGGCTCGGAACAAGCTTACTGCGCAGGCGAAAACAGAGGGATAGGAGGAAAAGCATGGCCGTCAAAATCGCTTCAGAATGGCTCAACGCCTGTTCCGGTTGTGAGATCTCCATCCTGGATATGGGAGAGCGACTCCTGGATGTCCTTGCCCTGGTGGAGTTCGTGCACATTCCGGCACTCATCGACCATAAATATTACGGGCAGCTGGGAGATCGGCAGCATCTGGAAATCCCCGAAGCCGATGTGGGCATCATCAGCGGCGGTATTCGGAACGAAGAGCATCTGGAAGTAGCTCTGGAAATGCGGAAAAAATGCCGGACCCTCATCGCACTGGGAACCTGCGCCACCCACGGCGGCATCCCGGCCCTGTGTAATTCATTCGAGAACGCCGATACTCTTGAGACCTACTACGGCACTGTCACGACGGACAAGCCGAAAACCTTCCCGGACGACGGGGTTCCGCCCCTGCTGGATGCATGTCTGGCGCTGGACGAAAAAATAAAGGTCGATGTCTTCCTGCCGGGATGCCCCCCCCATCCGGACCAGATCTTTGCCGCCCTGTCGGGGCTGCTGAAGGGGGAGCCCGCCCAGCTCCCGGACAAAAGCGTATGCGACACCTGCCCCACGGTGCGCCAGGGAAAGGGGATGGTGCGGACCTTGCACCGTTTTCTGCACAATCCGCAGGTCAGCCGTCCGGACGAACCCTTGGACAAAATGCGCTGTCTGCTGGAGCAGGGATTCCTCTGCATGGGGCCGGTCACCCGGGCCGGATGCGGGGGAGAGAACATCACCCCCCGGTGCATTTCCGCCCGCGTTCCCTGCAGGGGATGCTATGGGCCGGTAAGACAGGACGGCAACCAACTGCTGGATATGCTAAACGCCCTGGCTTCCAACAATATCGATATTCACAGCCTGCCCGAAACCGTGTCGCTGCTTCGGTTTTCGGGGGCTCATTCGCTGCTCAGACCTGCGAGACCCCAAAAGGAGGTTTAAGGCATGGGAAATGTCATTCGTATTGCACCCGTCACCCGGATTGAGGGACACGCCTCCGTGGTCATTCACCTGGATGAAAACGGAGATGTGGCCGGTTCGAATTTCCACACCATGAGCCTGAGGGGATTTGAAAAGTTCGTGGTGGGGAAACCGGCCGAGGAACTTCCAAGGATCGTCAGCCGCATCTGCGGCATCTGCCCCTGGCATCATCACACGGCCTCCAATAAGGCCGTGGATCGTTGCTTTGGTGTTACGCCTCCGCCAGCGGGCCGAAAACTCAGGGAACTCATGCAGATCATGAGCCATGCGGAAGACAAACTGCTCCATTTCTTCTTCCTTGCCGCGGCGGATTTCGTTATCGGACCCGACAGCGACTATGCCGTGCGAAACATCGTCGGGGTGGCGAAGGCCAACCCTGATCTCGCGGCCAAAGTCGTCGAGATGCGAATGACGGTCAAATCGATGATGGAGAAGTTCGCAGGCAAGGTTATCCACCCGGTGGCCGGTGTGGTGGGGGGATTCTCCAAGCCGCTGCCCGAAACCGACCGGGTGGAAATGCTTGAAAATATGCGGAAAGTCCTGGACTTCGCTCTATTTACCATTGAGTTTGCCAAAACCCAGGTGTTTCCGAAGTATCTGGACGCCGTTAAAACCATCGGGGTCATCACCACGGGGTTCATCGGTACGGTGGACAAAAACGGCTGTCTCAACCTGTTTGACGGAAAAATCCGAATCATGAAGCCCGACGGCAGCCATACGGACTTCGATCCTCAGGCCTACACCGATTATATCGGGGAACATGTGGAGCCATACTCTTACGGTAAAATGCCCTATGCGAAGTTCTGGAACGAGGGATTTTCCCTGGATATAGACAACGCGAAGGGAATTTACCGGGCAAATTGCCTGGCCCGTATCAACGTGGCGGATCGGATGGCCACTCCCCGGGCCCAGGCGGAACTCGAAGCATTCCGTGAACAATTCGGACGACCCGCCCAACTGACCCTCCTGTACCATTGGGCACGGCTGATCGAAGAGGTCTACGCCTGTGAGCATGCCATCGAGCTGCTGGAAGATCCGGAAATCACCGATACGAACATTCGGGCCGAGGCGGAGCCCAAGGCCGGCAGGGGAGTAGGGTGTGTGGAAGCCCCCAGGGGAACATTGATCCACGATTATACGACGGACAAAAACGGCCTGATTTCCGAGGTCAACCTCATCGTCGGCACGACCCACAACCTGGCCCCCATCAACATGAGCGTCAACCAGGCGGCCCGCACCCTTATCAAAAAGGGAAAGGTGGACGAGGGGATCCTCAACCGGGTGGAAATGGCGGTGCGCGCCTACGACCCCTGAGTGTCCTGTGCGACTCACCGCCTGGATGGCGGTGCCGAAATTACGCTTCAGATCCTGGATGCCAGGGGAGACGTGGTGCGACAGTGGTTTTAGGACTGCGGACAACCGGCGGTTTCGATATGCCTTTTCGAATTGCGCCGATTGCGGCTATCGATTTCCCATCATTGAGGGAAACCATTACGAGCGGAGGGGGACCGGTATAAAAGTGTTTGTCCTGTGCTTCGAATTCCGGAAGTAATATGAAGATCCGGAAGACCGGAAGTGTCCGTTTACTGCAAAGGTGAAGACCCGCCTCCGGAGGATCGCTCCACGACCTCCGCCGATGCATTATCATAGGATGCAATTGTATTCATTGATAAAAAATGATATTCCTTTCATAGAATGATTCCCCTGGTGCCACCTTGCTATGAAGTCGTTGCCAGTGGTTACGCGATTGGTTATTATCAAAAGAGGGCGGAACCTGAAAATGGGACCGATTCACCCGCCAAGGCAAAGTCCCGAAAGCCATGGCGACCGGCCGGGCCGAACTGCCTGTCTGAAACCGGCCGCAGTGACTTTACTCAACCCGGCCCAAGGAGAAAAAAAACCATGGCCATACTCGTTCTCATCCATGAAGGGCTGACCCTTAAAAAAATTACCCTGGAAAAGCCCGAAATCCAGATCGGCCGCCGCACCGACGCCGACATTTATGTCGACGACAAACTGGCCAGTCAGCGCCATGCCAAAATCGAGGTAATACAGGATTCCGATCAAAAAGGAAGTGCAGAATACTACGTCGAGGACCTGGGCAGCACCAATCACACGTATGTCAACAACGAGGTGATTACCCGCAAAAAATTGGCCCACGACGACCAGATCCGCATCGGCGGCCATGTATTCAGATTCGTCGACGAAAACGAAGCGCTGGGTGAAAAAACCACAAAACTTCATAAAAGTTGGATTCCCGGCGTTTATTACACGAAAGAATGATGGTTGGAACAGAGTCGTTCCAGGGCAACCCGAAAGTAATTTAGAGAAGAGAGTGGATGTCGGGCATGGATGAAAAATCAAACAATATGACATTAAGCCATCTTGTTGATATTTCATCTTTTCAATATCTGCTGGACAGCTTTAGCAAGCTGACGGAGATTTCGGCGGCTATCTAGGATTTGGACGCGAACATTCTCGTTGCCAGCGGCTGGAAAAAGATTTGTACGGAATTTCATAGGAAGCGTCAAGCCACAGCCGCCAGATGCCGGAAAAGCGATACTGTCCTTGCGGGTGAGCTGTCAAAAGGCGAGAAATATAGAATTTATAAATGCAGGAACGGATTGGTTGATGCCGTTTCCCCGATTTACATAGATTTTGATAAATCTTACCCTGATCGTTGGGAATGAAGGCTTTAACAAGAAGAAACTTTTTGAATTGAATAAAAATCTTGAAGTGAGAATCCAGGAACGGACTGCCGAACTGGCGTACAGCAATGAGAGACTTCGGGTTCTCTCGGAGGCGACTTTTGAAGGCATCGTTCTATCGGAAAACGGCGTGATAATTGAATCTAACAACAATCTGGCGGCAATATTCGGTTTTGAAAAATCAATCGACCTTATCGGAATGAAAGTAGTGGGTCTCGTAGCGCCTGAAAAAAGGAAGGATATGGAAAACAGGCTGTCGTCCAAATCTGAAAAGACATACGAGACTCTCGGCATTACCAAAGATGGGCGCATATTTCCAGCCGAAGTTCATGGGAAAATCTTCTCTTATCAGGGTCGGCAGGTTCGAGGAGCCGTCGTTCGGGACCTTACGGATCGAAAAGAAGCTGAAAGAGAAATACAAACCTTACGCAATATGCTGCCGATATGCTCTTTCTGTAAAAAAATCCGAAACGACAAAGGGTATTGGGAGCAGATTGAAAGTTATTTCAAGAAGCACTCGACGGCCGATTTCAGTCACAGCGTCTGCCCGGAATGCATTAAAAAACACTACCCTGATTTTGGTTGAAGGCAATAGGGAAGAGCAGTCTCACCTGCCGATACCTGTAAAAGAATCCCTCGCCGCGGAAACTTCGGACCTGCGCTCAGGTCTGTTCGAAATCGTGAAGGACCCTATGGCGTTTTTTGTATCTGAGGATCTGGCGGTCAAGCCGGTGTATCTGCATCAACGATTTGAAGATAAAGTATAAGGCAATAGCCAGAAGGAAAACATTCAACAGGGTGAAGGGAATCAGCAGGTGCAGCACTTCCATCCATACATAGTAGCTGGATGTCGCAATCAAAAAGCCCAGAATAGCTATCTGGGCCAGGACGGTTGCGATCCCAATGCGTATCATGGCAAGGGCTGTTCTTTTTTCCTGAAGAAATGCAAGGAGTTCGTCTGTAGCCAAGTTGTTCTGTTCCTCTTCGGATAGATTTTTCATGGAAACTCTCTCCTTACAAAGCTCGACTGTCATCACCCGACGGATGCCCTCTGTCCCGGGTATGTCCCTACGACGATTCAAATATGACAGAGACACAATCCCGAGTCAAATTCAACTTCAAACAATGCTTGGCGGTCTTGCTTTCCAGCCGCCCAGCTTCTCAGCATTCCAGCATCCGGCTTCACCGGATTAAAAAAATATTGTCTTGATATTGAAAATGATCGGATGGTATGCTGACCCTTGAAGGTGAACATATGGGAAGTCGTTTCGACTTTTTCCGTTTGCTGATGACGACTGATCCGTCTGGCTGTTGATATCTTGAGACACCGTGGAATGACCGAACTGGCTGTAACCAAATATTTGGAATTGATCGCCCTGGGATTCGGCGCAGGAACTTTCGGTACGATGATCGGAGCCGGCGGGGGGTTTGTATTGATGCCCCTGCTGCTCATTCTCTACCCCCATGAGAGCCCTTCCGTTCTCGCCAGCATTACCCTTGCCGTGGTTTTTTTCAATGCACTGTCCGGAACCGAAGCATATGCCTTGATGGGACGGGTGGATTTTAAATCGGGTCTGCTTTTTTCAGTGGCCATCATCCCGTCGACGATTCTCGGCACCCTTACCACCGCCCATATCCCAAGGACCCTGTTCGACGCAATCATTGCAGTGTTGATGATTGGGGCGTCGATCTATCTTTTTTCGAAACATGACATGCACCGGAAAATCACAGAAACCAGTGCCCCCCATCATATCCTCCGGCATCTCGTCGAACGCGACGGGACAGATGATATTTATGAGTACAATCCGCTGCTGGGTATCGGCCTGAGTTTCTGCCTGGGGTTTATTTCCGGCATGGCGGGTATCGGCGGCGGTATCTTTTATGTCCCGGTCTTTGCCTATGTGCTGAATTTCCCAATCCAGATCGCCACAGCCACCTCCCAGTTCAGTCTGGCCATTCTGGGACTGACCGGGACGGTCAGCCATATCTTTTCCGGTGCTTTTGTTCATGGCGTGCATCGGACGGTCGTGCTCGCCATCGGCGTTGTGCTGGGTGCCCAGTTCGGCGCCCATTTGTCCCGGGTGGTGAAAAGCAAGACCATCATTCGCCTCCTGGCGTTGTCTCTGGGGGTTGTGGGCATCCGGCTTTTATTCATGGTGTTCGAGAATAGGCTCGCCCGCTAAAGAGCCCGCCGGATGAAAAAATACTTCTACCCACGGGTCGATACAATTACGCCCGGGGCTATTTTTCGTCTCACCCATCGTGACGGAATCGCCGAATACCATCAGGGCGAAATGCAGCACATCAGGGTGAAGATCGTTCACTCCGCATAAGAATTCATTTGTCTCCTGTTGATTTCTGTACCCGTATTCACATAATATCATCCTGTAAGTTCGATGCCGCCTCAAAGGAGATGCTCATGCTGTTTCACGTACTGCTGTTGATCGTTGGTTTCGCGCTGCTCTATTACGGCGCCGGGTGGCTGGTGAAGGGGTCCGCCAACCTGGCCAGGAGTCTGGGGGTCACGCCCATCGTCATCGGCCTGACGGTGGTGGCCTTCGGCACCTCCGCTCCGGAGCTGGTGGTCAGTGTCATCTCGTCGCTTTCGGGGAAAAGCATGATTGCCGTGGGCAACGTGGTGGGAAGCAATATCTGCAATATCGGCCTGGGGCTTGGAGCGGCCGCATTTATCATGCCCCTGACGACGGAACGGTCCGTTGTCCGACGGGATATTCCGCTGATGCTGGCAATTTCGGCCTATCTGCTGATTATTTCAGCGGATTCGCATATTTCAAGGCTTGAGGGTGCAACGCTTTTTATTGGAGTTATCCTTTATACCATTTTCAATTACCGCGTATCTGTAAGAAATTCCCGGATGACCGCCGCCGGCGACAGGGGCAACGCCGGCGAATCCGACGCACCCATACCCCAGGCACCGGCAGGTGCCGGAAGTGGCGGGGCCGAAACAGGCCCAAAACATGCCCGTGAATTTTTATCTGAAGTGACGGCGGAAATCGAAGAGATCGGCCTCGTCGAATCCAGAGCCACACAGATCGTCCTGATCATTGCGGGAATCGCGGGCGTTGTGATCGGGGCCGAAATACTTATCGATTCTGCGGTGGTCATCATGAAGGCGTTCGGGGTGAGTGAAAAATTCATCGGGCTCACCGTCGTTGCCATAGGGACTTCCCTACCGGAGTTTGCCACTTCCGTGGTGGCCGCTCTTCGGAAGGAAATGGATATCAGCATCGGCAACCTGGTGGGAAGCAATGTATTCAACATCCTGTGCGTCATCGGCGCCGCCAGCCTGGTGCGTCCCATCACGATTCCCGGCGGGTTCTTCGAAAGCGGGCTGATCTACGACTACCTGGTGATGATGGTGATCAGCGCGCTGCCGCTCATATTCATGCTGAAAGACTGCACGATCCGACGGAGCGGAGGGGCCGTGCTGCTGTGCTGCTATGCGGGATATATCATCTACCTGGTCTTCATGAGATAAAAATACAGGCAACCATCTATTTGACTTTCCGGTAGCACGTGTTACAGAAACAGGCCGATTCCGAATGTCGCCAAAGGGATCGCATCACGATCATCTCATGGACGATAGGATTTAAATGATATGTTAAAGGAACTGCTGGGCCCGGACATTGTAAGGACAATCAAGGAAAAGGATTATAAAAATCTGAAAGTGACCATTTCGGATTGGGAGCCCACCGAGATCGTCGATTTGCTGCTGAGCCTTCCAGAGGAGGATCAGCCCATATTTTTTCGGCTTCTCGGGCGGCAGATGGCCGCGGACGTATTCTCTTATCTGCCTGCGGAGCAGCAGGAACAATTTCTCAAGAACCTCACCAACGATAATATCCGAAAACTTCTGGATGAATTGGATCCCGATGACCGTACCCGGCTTTTCGGAGAGTTGCCCGCCCGGATCACCCGTCAGCTCATGAGTCTTCTTTCTCCGGAGGATCTTAAGGAAGCCCGGACCCTGCTGGGCTACCCGGAAGAGAGCATCGGCCGTTTGATGACCCCGGATTTCGTGGCCATCGGGTCCGACTGGGAAATCGGTCATGCCCTGGAGCACATCCGCAATTACGGGTCGGACGCCGAAACCATCAATGTGATCTATGTCGTGGACGACGAAGGGAAGCTGATTGATGACTTGAGGCTGCGGACCTTGATCCTGGCGCATCCCTCCCGCCCCGTCGAATCGGTCATGGACCGTCATTTCATCTCGCTTTCCGCCTTCGACGACCAGGAGGTTGCCGCCCGGGCAATGCAGGATTATGACCGGATTGCGCTTCCCGTGACGGATTCCGACGGCATTCTTCTCGGCATCGTCACGGTCGACGACATCATCGACGTTATCGAGGAAGAAGCCACCGAGGACATACACAAGATCGGCGGTTTGGAGGCAATCGACACGCCCTACCTGAGCACACCTTTCACAATGCTGGTCAAGAAGCGGGCCCGCTGGCTGGTTCTGCTGTTTCTCGGCGAGATGCTGACCGCGGCCGCCATGGGGTATTTCGAAACCGAGATCGCCAAGGCCGTGGTGCTGGCCCTCTTCGTTCCGCTCATCATTTCAAGCGGGGGCAACAGCGGTTCCCAGGCGGCCACGTTGATCATCCGCGCCATGGCCGTGGGGGAGATCACTTTAAGGGACTGGTGGCGGGTGATGCGTCGGGAAGTTCTATCAGGGGTTGCCCTGGGGGCGATGCTGGGAATGATTGGATTCTTCCGGATCGCCATTTGGCAATATCTCTTTTCCATCTACGGCATCCACTGGCTGCTGGTGGCCCTCACGGTGGCCCTGGCACTGATCGGGGTGGTGATGTGGGGGACGCTTTCGGGCTCCATGTTGCCCTTCATCCTGCGCCGGCTTGGAGCAGACCCTGCCGCCTCCTCGGCTCCCTTCGTGGCGACTCTGGTGGATGTGACCGGTCTGGTGATCTACTTTTCAATCGCAGCGACCATTTTGAGGGGCTCCTTGCTGTAGCCGAACTCAAATCGTTTTGAAACCACTTATAGTTGTTTTAGATGATTCAGGGCGCAAACCAGCGCTTTTTTCTGGACGGTTATTCTTCGTTTAAGAGACCATGCTGTCGGTGTTTCGATGGCCAGAAAATGATCCGCATACCTGTTTTGGAGTAAATACCAATCCAGTGTGCCGTTGAATTCGGGCAGGACAGGGTAATCGGGAGCGTCGGGCGCGGTGGTATGGATAAGTCCGTTCCGGCATTCAGCCCCATAGACCGACCGGCGCTGTGAGATAGGATAGCCTGAATTCCGGATTACCCGTATGATCGCCTTGCCCAGGGGCGGCTGTTCACTGCGGGTCGTTTCATACATATAAACCCCGCCGGGGATATTCTCGACCGATCGATCCTCGCCTTTAGGCATATACGTATCCGCTTCATGAAAATCGAAAGCTAAACGATAGGGCCCGGGAAATCTTTGAAGTAAATCCGTAACAGACGCCACTTCCGGAGGAGCGGGAACATCGTCGAATGACCGGTTCAGATCGGAAACTTCGCGACTGAACCGTACCCCCCGAACGAATCCGTAAGGGTTGAGACAGGGCAGAATCAAAAATGAAAAATGATTCAGGTAGTTGGCCATACCCTGGTTCATAAATTCCAGGAGGGCATAAACACCGGCCGGCTCTTCTCCGTGGATGCCGGCCGACAGGAACACTCTGGGGAGATCTTTACGATAATTCCGGGACAGCACCGCATATATCGGGTGAACTCCCGAATCGGTTTCGACCCGGCCGGTTTTGACAATTTTGTGCCCGGGAAAAACATTTTTAACAGGACGGGCGACTTCCTGGGGATAATCCCTCTTGACGGCGGCCTCCCTTTTGGAAGACAGATCGATCAATCCCTTTATCCATTTCCAATTGACCAGACAAGCCTTGCCCAGTGGCGTCTTGCCGGTGGTCTCGGGAGTAACGCAATATTTAACGCCCAATCGGTGCATCAGGTCTCCCAGGGTACCGTCATGTCTGACAATGAATCCTTCCGAATTTGTCTTCATACTGCCGGACTGTCCTGCGCTGATCATCCTGTTGGCGATAAGCGGTACGGTTTTTTTGACCCTATCCACGATCCTGTCGTAGACGGACAGATTGCCGAAAGCGTAGTGGTAGGCTGCTTCCCGATTGAGCGGGGAAATATAATCCTGATGCAGGTCAAGAGCAGCCACTAAACTTTCCAAGGGATCGCACTTCAGAAGCTTATGCATCAGCAGCGTTTCCGCCGGCAGGTAATAATTCAGCCGGTTGTCGGAGGACCAGTACCACCTCTTGAATTTACCGCCCCGGCCGATATCGTCGGTCAAAGTCCCGTTATCAAGTTCATAGCGTACAAAATCGTTATTGGGGCCCAATCCATCGCTGTCATCGGTATTATACCGCTGCCTGGCGTCGAACCCGGCAGGATTGCCGAGGGGATAGACGATCAGTTTGACGCCATGGTTGTGGGCGTAGTCAAATATTCTATTGAAATATTGAATGATTGTCAGCGGACCGGCCACTTCATCACCGTGTATTCCAGCCCGGATGAGCATAATTTTATCGTTCCGCCGGATACCTTTTGAGGCAATCCGGAAAAAATCGTATACTGAGCTCTCGTGCCTAAGACGATGGCATTTGAACTCGATATCGCGGCGAGCCGCCGCCAGTTTTTTCAATTCCGCATTGTAGGAGCCGATTTCCAAAAACCGATCATAACGGGTGGTCTTTTCAATAACGATCATCCGTCTGATGATCAGATCGTTTTTGGATTTCAGATAATCGTTCGGGAAATCGAACCACAGGCGTTGAAATGTCGTCAGTTTCATCGCGCGGCGGTGCCCCAGACTCGGATCCTGGAGGTAAATATTCTCCCTGTCTATGCCGCTGACGACCGAATAGTGCCCGCCATCAAACGCAAACCAATCGACAATAACCGGTATTTTCTTCCTGTTGACCCATTCGTTGATTCCTTTCAGGTCGGAAAAATCCTTTATTCTGGCATGGAAGCCAAGTTTCCGGGCAGCCTGCACCAGACCTTCCGCGCTGACGCCTCGGGTACTGAGGCAACCGGAGAGTTCAACCAGTTTCTTTTCACTGATTCTAACACCAAAATAATCCAACACCATTTTGAGCGATGCCGGACCGCAATATCCAGGTTTCTGTCTGAAAGGAGTAATATTCAGCATATAATATTCACCAATTCATCTTCAAGGGGTCGCGGAAAAAAAGTTTTATCCTTTTTTACCACGGCCCTGAAATTACCGTAGCTCTTTACCATAAGATTGTCCATCCGAAAGGGAAATATATAGTCAGATTGCCATGTTGGGAGACATGTGGAACTGTTTCCGCGGCGGTTTGCGCCGGAAGCATAATTTCAATATTAAAGGGTTGCTCTGCTTTCCGGTCCGGTTGATTTTAGCGCGGAAGGTGGTATCCTTAAGCCCAAGAGTCAATACGGCTATTTAACACGACGGTGTGGTGAAGAGGAGGACAGGGGCGATATGCAACCTCGAAGGTTACGGGATCGATTGAAGCGGTGGGGGTACATCGGAGGCGGCATTCTCGTGCTCGTCGCGGCGGCCGTCGTCGTACTGAGTGTCTTCTGGTCGAAATTTCTGATCGATGTCTGGTGGTACCATTCACTCGGGTATGAGCTCTATTTCTGGCGGCGCAAACTCTATGCCTATGCGGTCTTCTGCGCCGTCTCGCTTCTGTTTTTCGCGATTTTCTTTCTGAATTTCTGGATTGCCGCCCGATTCCTGAAGACTTCCTCCGGAACCGTCGCGGGGGGCTCACGCAGGGTGACCCGGAGAATCATCCATGCCTTTCATTCCGGATCGCTCATGGCGTACGTCCCATTCTCGCTCATCCTGAGTATTCCCATTGCCGTCTCGCTCTATCACCATTGGGAAAGTTTCCTTTTTTATGTCTTCGGTCCCGCCACGGGCGTGTCCGATCATATCTTCGGCAGGGATATCTCGTTTTACCTGTTTTCCTATCCGATCTATACACTCCTGGAGCGGCGACTGCTTATCGCCATCCTTGTCCTCATCGTCGGATTGATCCTGCTGTACATGGTGAAAAACCGGTTCCGGGATGGGCATTTTTTTCATTTCGGCCGTGGTGCAAAATGGCACCTGAGCATTCTGATCCTGTGCGGCTTTGGCATCGAAATTTGGGACTTCATGCTCCAGCGCTACGCGTTGGTTTACAATGACAGCTATACGCCGCTCTTCTCCGGGCCCGGCTATGTGGAGATGCATGTGATCCTGCCCTTTATCTGGGGCGCCATGGTGCTGCTTGCGGCCACCGCCGTATTGGCGATCGTGGCGCTGAACTTCCGAAAAGGCTACAAGGCACTCGCCGCGTGTGTCGTTCTCCTGGCCCTGGCGCTGCTTGGATGGCACACTTCCTACCTCCAGCGTATGGTCCGGAAATACATCGTCAAGCCCAATGAACTGGACATGGAGCGTCCCTATATCGCCAAAAATATTCAGGCGACTCTGGACGCCTACAACTTGAAAAATGTCGAAATCAGGGATTTCCAACGCGAGCGCTTCCCACTGGGCAAGACCAGTACCCAGGCTCAAAACGTGCTGCGAAATACTCCGGTCTGGGACGCGGATACCCTGGACAATGTCTTTAAACAGCTTCAGGAACTGCGCACCTATTATACCTTCCCGAAGGTCAGTGTGGGGCGCTACACCGTCTCGGACACCTACCAGCAGGTCTTTCTGTCCGCCCGGGAGATCAATTACGACAACCTGCCGGCCGGCGCCAAGAACTGGATCAACGAACATCTGATCTATACCCACGGATTCGGTCTCGTTATGACCCCGGCCAGCCAGGTGGGCGGCGAGCCGATCACCTGGTTCATCAATAACATCCCCCCGGCTTCCGACTATGGACTGCCCATCGGGCAGCCCCGGATCTATTACGGCGTCGGAAAGTTTCCATACGCCATCGCCCCCAACAAGGATGGGGAGATGGATTACCCGAAGGGAAGCAGCAATGTGCGGAGCGACTACCAGGGCAGCGGCGGCGTGCCCGCGTCGTCCCTGTTCAGGCGGATGGTCTTTGCCAGCGCTTTCAAGGACCGGAACGTCATCTTTTCAACCAAATTCCGGTCGGACAGCAAGATCCTCATCCGGCGCAACATCGTGGACCGGATCCACGAAATTGCACCGTTTCTGATGCTGGACCGGACCCCCTATACCGTGTCGACGCCCAAAGGGATTTACTGGATCGTAGACGCCTATACAACCTCCTCCTGGTATCCGGACGCCGCGCGGTACACCACCAAGGGGATGTCGCTCAACTATATCCGCAACTCGGTCAAGATCGTCATCGACGCCTACAACGGATCCGTCGGTTTCTATATCTTCGACCCGAAGGACCCGATTGTCCGGACCTACCGCCGGATTTATCCGGGCCTGTTCAAAGACAAGGAACAGATGCCGGCCGAATTGAAGTCCCATGTGCGCTACCCGAAGGATCTTTTCGACATTCAGATGACCCTGTACGCAAATTATCACCAAACCGATCCGACCGTTTTCTATCAGCAGGAGGATCGCTGGACGTTTGCCGAGGCCCTCAAAAGCGAGACCCCGGTACCCCTCAACCCCTATTATTTGACCCTTGACCTGATCCACCCCGGCACGCTCGACTTCCTCCTGCTGGAGCCGATGTTTCCCAAGGGGCGGGATAATCTCAGATCCCTTGCCATCGTCGGATGCGACGGAGATAATTACGGCAGGATCATCATTTATAACTTTCCCAAGGGAGAACTCGTTTACGGGCCTGCCCAGATCGAGGCAATGATCAACCAGGAACCGGATATCGCCCAGCAGTTCACCCTCTGGGACCAGGCCGGTTCATCGGTGGTGAAAGGAAAGATGATCATCCTGACGATCAACAAGAGCGTTCTCTTCATCCAGCCGGTCTATCTCAAATCTACTTCCCGGGTGACCATACCGGAATTGCAGCGGATCATCATGAGCGAGGGGCAGGTGGCTGTGATGGAGGATTCCCTGGAAAATGCATTCACCGCGCTTCACGACCGCGTGGAGAAGGAGGTGGAGGGGGTGGAGAAGCGGTTTCCGCAACTCCCCGTCAAACAGGCGGTCCAGGGCAGCGTGGGAAGTGTGTCCAACGAAACGGAGGAAAAATCCCCGCCTTCGTCGGGTGCCGACGCCGCAAAGGAGTAGCAGCAGCAATGTTTCGATCTTTACCGACGATACTGTCCTAACGGTCGAGCGGTGCTCATAAAAAGTGCAATTTTTTGCGAAATGGGAAAAAAACGTAACTCACTTTTCCTTCCTTTTTTAAACAATCATAGAATAAACAGCGGGTTATATTTTGGCACACCCCGTGCACAAATAGAAAGCGAAACCCGCCGATTGGCAGGCCAACCTGATCCGGCCGACCGCCTCTGACGTCGACCGACCATTTTCTGATTTTTCGCATGGATGGCAAGAACGCAATGGATGGAAGGATGGCAGTACCATGAAAAGATTGATAAAAGCATCGATTGCAGCTTCTTTGATCGCGTTATCCCTGTTGTTTGTCACTATGACCGCATCCGCAACAACCGTCAACGTTACCGGCATTGTTGAGGTAAGAGGCGGCAGATTCGTTTTGCTGACCGTCAATGATGTATACGTTCTTGGGGGAGATCAAATCCCCGCCGATATCATCGGAAAGGAAATTGTGGTGACGGGATCGGTTGAAATGAAAAACCAAATAAAGGTTATAAACGTCTTCATCTACGATAAGGTCGACCCCAAACTTAAAAAATCCTGACAGGCCGTTTTTTAAAAATTATCCCCCACGCCTTTTGGCTATAACACGGCAGACTTTTTAGTCCATCAAAATAAAGCGTACCTGGATAACCACCTAAGAAAAACGAAAAATTTATCATCAAGAAGAGAATCCAGACGCCGGGATGCTTTTCTTGATGAACCTCTTTTTGCCATACTTACGATTTGAGCTTAAATGGCAACACGGCATTCGGGGAAGCCCATTTTATTTCGTTGTCGAATAATTGTTCATAAAAGATAAGAAGAGGGGACAAAGAGGGCCCGGTAATGGATCTTAAGATTCTTAAACGTTACGATTGAATCATGCGGATTGCCGTTTACAGGCGGGGTATTATCTCAATCAAAAGTGTACCGGGTATATGTGGTAACGTATGGGCCTCGTGTAAAT
>JBECKW010000243.1:0-2610 GCA_040235505.1 Desulfobacterales bacterium | reverse complement strand
TCTGCCGGATTAAGGCCACCATGAAGCCCACCAGCGATTCCGACATCAAAATGGAAGTGTGGCTTCCCGTTTCGGGCTGGAATGGAAACTTCATGGGAGTGGGAGGAGGAGGAACGGCCGGCCGCATCATTTACACCGGATCCATCAGCCTCCCGGAAGCACTGAAGCTCGGCTACGCGGCGGCCAACACCGATGCCGGGCATGATGCGTCGGTGGATGGCGGCGGTTTGAGTTATATGCTCGGCCATCCCGAGAAGATGATCGATTACGGGTACCGGGCCAACCATGTGATGACGGTTCAGGCCAAGGCGATCGTATCCGCTTTTTATGGCGTCCCGGCCGCGCGTTCCATTTTCATCGGCTGCTCCCTGGGCTCGACCCAGGCGATCAACGAGGCGAAGCGTTACCCCGAGGATTACAACGGCATTATCGCGGGAGCGCTGATGAATCCGGTGGGCCCTTTCAATGCCGCTCAGCTCTGGCCTGCCTGGCTGATCGCCAAGAATCCCGAAAAAAACATCTCGACGGAAAAGTTATCGATGATCCATGAGGCGGTGATCAAAAAATGCGACGCGCTGGACGGGGTGAAGGACGGCATCATTGACAATCCGCCAGCCTGTGACTTCGATCCCCAAGAACTGCTGTGCAAGGGAGAGGACAGTTCGGATTGCCTGACGGCGCCCCAGGTGGAGTTGATGCGGCAGATTTACGCCGGCCCTGTCAACCCGCGCACCCACAAGTCTATTTTCATGGGCCCGGCCCTGGGAGCCGAGTTTGCGGGGATTAGCGACACGCCCCATTCGTCATCCCTGGAGTTATATAAATATATGGTTTTTCAGAATCCCAACTGGGACTGGAAGACGCTGGATTACGATAAAGACATGGCCCTGGTTGATCAGAAGGTGGGGCCCCTGATGTATGTCGACGCCAACCTTACGTCGTTTTTTGACAACGGTGGAAAGTTGATGCTCTACATCGGCTGGGAGGATTACCACAACCCGCTTCAGGTCATCAACTATTACAACGAGGTGCTGAGAACTTCCGGAGACAAGGCCAAGGATTCCATCCGGTTATTTGTCGTGCCGGGAATGGGGCATTGCTCGGGCGGTGACGGCTGTGACACCTTCGACAAGGTGGGCAACATGGAAACGTGGCTGGAAACCGGGAAGGCTCCGGAACAGATGCTGTCCTCAAAGGTGGTTGACGGCGAGGTCGTTCGTACGCGCCCCCTGTGCGCCTATCCGGAGGTGGCTAAATACAAGGGCACCGGCAGTACCGATGACGCAAAGAACTTTGATTGCCAGGCTCAGTGACCTGGCGGTAAAGAGCAGCGCAAATGGAAAATAGCCGGATATGGTTCGAAGGCTTCGTTGTTTTGTTTCGCCCGGCAGTGGCCAACAGCTGCCGGGCGAAAGCGAAGAAGAAACGGCGATTTTGCAGGACAGATACGCCCAGGAATACAGCTGACCGGATCTACACCTCCTCCCTGTTGAGTATTTGAATCGATTTCCCCACCGCCACCGGCATTGAATACCCAAAGATCCTTACGTTTGGTTCAATAAAGGGTGCCGAGCCAATTTCAAAACGCCCCAGTTTGGCCAACCTCTGCGTTGGATCAAAATTTCAATCCTCGGAATACCAAATGTATGCCTGCGGTTGAAATTTTGATCCGCCTTGATCTTGACCAAACTGAAACGTTTTGAAGCAGGCTCTATCGGATGAAATTTTTTTTAAGAAGGTACCTTTTTATCTTGACATCCCGCATGAAAAGTTTATTATGGCATAAAAGGAAGGTACCTTTTTATATTGACGTCTCGTCCGGGAAGTTTATTGTAGCCATAAAAATGAAGGTACCTTTTAATATATACAACAACTGAAGGAGGTGAGTATGCATGATGAACAATACATCGATTATTCAGAGTAAGCGTGCAGACACGATTATCGAAAAGATCGAGGATGTCTTTTTGACCATCTTCGGCATCGCGATCGGGCTGTCGCCGTTTCTTGTTTTTGTAAGATAGAACTGTGTGCTGCGGTCATACTGAATCGATTGATCGCAGCCTGAAAGACCTGAACCGAATCATATACATGAGATGGGAGTAAGATGAAAAAAATCGCAATTTATGGGAAAGGTGGTATCGGTAAATCCACCACCGTTTCCAACCTGTCGGCGGCTCTGGCGGCCATGGGGCGCACCGTGATGCAAATCGGCTGTGATCCCAAGGCCGATTCCACCCGCAACCTGACCGGCGGGGAAAACATCCCCACGGTACTGGACACCCTGCGAAAAAGCGGGGATGCGCAGCTCGACGACCTGGTCGTGAAAAGCAGCACCGGCGTATTCTGTGTTGAGTCCGGCGGTCCGGTTCCCGGCGTGGGCTGCGCGGGGCGGGGCATCATCACCGCCTTTGAAAAGCTTGAAGAACTGGATGCCTATGACGTCTACAAGCCGGATGTGGTGCTCTACGACGTTCTGGGCGACGTGGTCTGCGGGGGATTCGCCATGCCGATCCGGGGCGGCTACGCGGACGAGGTGTGCATCGTTTCCTCCGGTGAGATGATGTCGCTCTATGCGGCATCGAATATCGCCGGGGCGGTGAAAAGCTTCGG
>JBECKW010000213.1:0-5436 GCA_040235505.1 Desulfobacterales bacterium | reverse complement strand
TGTACCGGTATGTCAAGATCGGCACGCAGACATGGATGGCCCAGAATCTCAATTATGGAAAGATGGTCCCCGGCTCCGCGGATCAGACGGCCCCGGGCCAGAAATACTGCCTGCACGACAAGGAAGGAAACTGCGCCGCCCTTTATCAATGGGCCGAGGCGGTGGGACTCGATGCGATCTACAATGCAAAGATCGCGGACCTGAAAGACAAGGTGCGGGGCGTCTGCCCGGTTGGATGGCATGTCCCCAGTTCGGCGGAGTGGGACACGCTACTCGGCTTCGTGGACAAGGAACAGGGCAGGGAGAATGAGTCGATCAGCCTGATGTATCAATCCTATGACGCGGACTTCAAATGGAAGACGAATACGGATCCGGACAACATGATACCGACCAGGGACCTGTATGGCTTCGCAATTCTTGCGACCGGTCAGCGGGTGCTCCAGGGCACCTGTCCCGATGGCGTGCCCAACGACAGTTACTTCTGCAATGCGCATGATGTAGCGATGTTCTGGACTTCCGATGACGGACCGGGTAATACTGATCCCAAGACCGCGGTGAACGTTATGCTCTATGAGGAAGCAACCCATCTCACCATCAATTCGAAGGACCCTTCCACAAAGAGAAAAGCAGATAAAGCGGAGATGGAGAAGATGGCGGAGTTGGCGAAGAAGAAAGCGGCGGAACAGTCGGAGCTGCAGCGGAGCTACAAACCGTCACAGAAATATCATGGCATGGCGGTAAGGTGCGTAAAAGATTAGATTCAGGCTGATGGTGATGTTGGTCAATGTTTTGTTTTGCGCTGGATTCACCATTGACGGCCGGAGAGGGTCTCGGGCCGTCGATTCAATGTCTGTTCATCAAAGACGATAGAAATGAGAACTGAGGAGGTAGCGCATGAAAGATCTAACGAGAAGGAACTTCATGAAAATCGGATCGGCTGCAGGGGCGGTTCTTGCCGGCACCGCAGTCGGAAGCAAACTCGGAGTTCAAAAGGCCTACGCTGCAGATGGCGCAGGCGGGTTCCAGGCAGCCAGTCAGTTCATGCCGGGCGGTCCCGATAGAGGCGGGAAGAAAGTACCCGGCATTCAGGGCATCTATGCGCTTTGCGAGGTTACCGGGGGGGGCGAGAAGGTTTACGGTATCGCCGTACAGTATGACAAGGTGATCAATCCCGCCAGCCTGGCCCTTGACACTTACACCACCGGCATCTTCCCTGCCGCCAGAGGGTTTTTCCCGGGCATGCCGGAGGAACCCAACAAAAATTCGACGACAGCAGCTGCCAAAGCAACGCCCGTTGCGGCTATCTATACCAATGCCGAGCCTGCGCTGCGCAATGACCAGAAGAGCGTCTCCGGCATGTATGTCATCACCGAATTCAAACATGACCCCGACCTCAGCAAACCAACTACCGACAGCGATAAGGTCTCTCTCACGCAGGACAAGGATGTCAAGATGGCCGACGGCACTGTCTATGCCGCAAGCAAAACCGTGTGGGACAACGCCGGTGGGCGCGGAAATAGTGTCGTCATCCGCGGCGTCGACGCCTGGGAGCAGAACCACTGGTGGTGGGATGACAAGCGTGCGACATGGCTGGAATACAGCATCTATCTGCCGAAATCCTTCCTGAAAGAAGGCGGCGAGAAAAAGGAATATCCGCTCGTTATCGCAATCACCCACTCGGGGACGAGTTACGACGGCACCTGTGCCGCAACGCTGACCGAACAATGCATCGCCAGCATCTGGGGGATGCCCGAAGAGCAGGCCAGGCATGAGTGTGTGGTCATAACCCCGCGCTATGAGCGAACCACGTTGAACGATTATTGGGAACACACATACGATGTCGAGAACACCTACAGGCTGGTCGAGACCATGCTTGAAAACAAATGGAACTACGGCAACCCGAATTTGAAGGACAGGAGAGACAAGGTCCTGAAGATCGACCCGAAGCGGGTCTACTGCACCGGTTGGTCCATGGGGGCCATGACCTCTCTCTGGATGATGGCAAAGCACCCCGAAACCTTTGCAGCCGGCCTCATCATCGCCGGCCAGCAGCGCCCCAGCGATGTCGTCGATCTCGCGAAACAGAATGTTCTCATCATCACCGGCACAGAGGACCAGAAGGCCACTCCCTGGAATGAAGAGTGCGTGCCGCTTTGGGAGAAGGCAGGCGGCAAGGTCACTCGGCCAAAAGAGTTTCTCGACCCGGCCCTCATCTTCCCGGTCGACGATCAAAAGAAGTTGACCGACCAGATCAACGGCTACATCGACGAGGGAGGCAACATCACCTTCCTGACCTTTGCCAACACCGATCACATGCAGTCCTGCAGAAAGTTCTTCTACATCAAAGCCGCCAGGGATTGGTTGTTCAAACAAGTCAAGGCGTAAGTGCTTGCAGATTCCGCCGAATAAGAGAAGCATCGGCGGAAGTTCTTCAAAATAAAAAAGCCTCCGGCGAGGAGGCTTTTTTATTTGCCGCGGGTAAATAATATCCCACAGGAGGGTGAGGATGCAAATTCCTGTCTTTCATTGACGACCTGCCGCCATATTGTTATAAATCAAAATTTAGAAATAGTGCCTTTGAACTGGGTGATTTCACTGTTTCTTCAATCAATCCGAAAGGTAATCAAAATCAGGAGGCTGAGATGAAAAAAAAGGCAGCAATCGGACTATCGGTCTTGATTACTCTGTTGATGGTTTCATCATGGGCGCCGGCGCAGCTATCGGTTTCGCAAAGCCCGGTGCCGCTGCCCCCGACCGTTTCGGGGCTCCCGACCATTACAGCCGAGCTGTGGGTTCAAGTCGATACGGATTCGGGCGTCTTTCTTGAGGGCCCGGCATTCGATCGAGAGGGGAACCTGTTTGTATCCTCGACGTTTGACAGCCGCATTTTAAAAATTACACCGGATAAAAAGATCAGCACAATTTTTTCCCAGAAAGGACTCATGCCCGATGGTATTGCGATCCATAAGGACGGAAGGTTGTTCCTGGCCTGCTTATCCGGGAAGTTCCTGTCGATTTCGCCGGATGGCAGCAACCCGGTTGAAATAACCCCGCGGTACCAGGGAAAGCCGCAGGTCGGAAACGATCTGGTCTTTGATAAAGACGGGAACCTTTTTGTGACCGACTGGACGGGCACGGTTTCGGATGCCAGCGGTGGCGTTTATAGATTTTCGGCGGATTTCAGCAGCGTGGTGCCGGTCATTCAACATCTGGTCACCCCCAACGGCATCGCCTTGTCGCCGGACGGCAACACCCTGTGGGTGAGTGAGACGAATCGAAATCAACTGATCAGTTTAAATTTTCAGCCGGGCAGCATCAAGCTCGATCCATACGAGGGCACTAAAATTCCCTGGCGGTTTACCGGCTGTCCGGGGGGAGCCGATTCCAATGCAGTGGACGAAGCCGGGAATTTGTACCAGTGCGTTATTTTCCAGGGGAGGGTGCTCATTCTGAACAGCCATGGCATTCCTCTGGCGAACGTTTTGGTCCCGGGGCGCGATCAGGGCAAATTTTTAAGAAGCACCAATGTGGCGTTTAAGCCGGGAACCGATGAAGTGTATCTTACGGCATCCGGTGAGGGAGGGGCGGCTGTTTTTCGGTTCAAAGGTCTGGCCAAGGGCTTGACGCTGTTCTCTCATCAGTGATGACATCAGGAGAAAAGAATGAAAAAGGCGTTCGTTTCCGCATTTATAGCGTTGATGCTCCTTTTCCTGCTCAACGCCTGTTCGGACAAACCGGACAAAACCAGTACTTCTTCAAATGAAACCGGCACACATGATCAGGCCGGGACCTTGCTTGTCGGTGAAATCGAGACCCTGACCGGCAATTCCTCGGATAATTTGAAGCTGGCAGCCGACGGCGCGAAGATGGCCCGGGAATACATCAACAGCCATGGCGGCATTACGATTGACGGCCGGAAATACACGATAGAGATTCTGCTTGAAGATAACAAGGGGACTTCGGATGGCGCCGCCGCGGCGGCCAACAAACTGGTTTATGATAAAAAAGTCAAGTTTGTCGTCGGTGGGGCCCAGGGCTTTATCAACATGGCGATCGATTCGGTTACGGAGCCTGCGGGCGTGCTGTATGTGGCGGAATTCAACAACGGCGCCAAGGCTGAATTAAATACTTCCACGCCGCTCAAATTTTTTGCCAACAATGACAGCTTCTCATCTCAATTTACTGCGATGACTTATTTGAAAAAGCTTCATCCCGAAGTTAAGACAATCGCCTTTATTCAGATCGATGATGGAAATTTCAAGGATATCGATCCGGTCGTCCGTAAAACGGCGAAGCAGCTTGGACTGGAAATCCTCGGCAATATTATCGGCTATAATCCTACGATGGTGGATATTTCCCCCATCGTCCAGAAAGCCATCGCCCTGGGTCCCGATGCCATTATGGTCGGC
Source organism: Desulfobacterales bacterium (assembly GCA_040235505.1). Classification (GTDB taxonomy): domain Bacteria; phylum Desulfobacterota; class Desulfobacteria; order Desulfobacterales; family JAFDDL01; genus JBECKW01. Next base: position 1,027 of record JBECKW010000213.1, on the reverse strand, counting down.
AATGGTCCCACTGCGTACCTGGCGCAGATTTTAAAGACCGCCCGGGTATCGGGCTATACGAAACCGGTATTCTCCTGTTCCAATGCACCGCCCCAGGATGTGCTGACCATCGTCGGAACAGAGGCCGCCACCAATTTCTTCGGGCATGGCATTGACATCGATTACAGTATCCCCGAACTGCCGGACATCACCAAGGAGATCATGAAAATTGCGGAGAAGCAGGTCGGATACCTTAATTTTGAACAAATTCATGGATTCAATGTGATTTATACCCTGGCCCAGGTGGTTGAGAAAGCCCAGAGCCTGGATCCAAAGGCCGTTGCCGCAAAATGGGAAGAAATGGATTCGATCGATACTTCCTTCGGCCCGGGCAAAATGGGCGGGCTTGAGACTTACGGGGTCAAACACAATGTGTATTACACCAAACCCATTATGAGGCTTGAAAACGGAAAACTGCTCTTCGGAGACTGGATGCAGGCATACATGCCCTAGTAGAAGGCTTTATGGAAACCCTGATCTCTTGTGCAATCAACGCGTTGGTTATTTCTTCCATGTATATCCTGGTGGCGTTGGGATTTGCCCTGCTTTTGAGCATTATGGGTATCTTCAATTTCGCCCACGGCGCCGTATACATGCTGGGAGCGTATATAACTTACGGGCTTACCGTTGTTCTGGGTATCAACCAATGGATTTCCCTGATGCTGTCGATCATCATCGCAGGGCTTCTGGGCCTGTTTCTGGAAAAGTTTTGCTTCAGGCCTTTCACCGGCAAGCCGACGAGCGTGATTGTGATGGCCGTTGCCCTGATCCTTATAATGGAGACGGCCATGGAAGTTTCGCTGGGAGGGGTCACCCGCTCGATTCCGCCCCTTGTTCCCGGCATTGTCCAGGCGGGGTTCGTGTCCATCGATGCGCAGCGTTTGACGGTTTTAATCATCGGTGCGGTTCTGCTGGTGGCCATGTTTCTGTTCATTCAGAAATCCAGACTCGGGCAACAGATGCTGGCGGTGGCGCAGAACAAAACGGG
>JBECKW010000259.1:0-5107 GCA_040235505.1 Desulfobacterales bacterium | reverse complement strand
TCTGGAGGCTGACAGCCATCTCATGGTTTAGATTGTAGGTGTTGAAGCTGAGTGATATTTATTTGTTTCCTTACCTATAAAATAATACCACAATTTTTCGTTTAAAGGGGGCTTGGGATAATTTTTTTATTCGGTAAACTTTAGCTTGACGTATCTCCCCAAATATGTATTGTTATTAAAAACAATGCATTCAGAATCTTTTTGTTGTTAAATCTTCGCAAGTCTGTCCGAGATGCCTGTTCAACCTTAAAAAGTCTCACGCAGTTTTACCACCGGATAGGTTTATGCTTTTTTTGGATTTTTGTGGCGGTTCCCGGAACCCATCTCGGGGACGGGAGATGGAAGGGAAAGTTGGAACATGATAAAAGCAAGCATCGTTGATTACAATGAGTATTTTGATCAAATCAGGAATATACGAGACGATGTTTTTTCCAAGGAGCAAGGGGTTCCCCAAGAGCTTGAATACGACGGCTTTGATTCGGCAGCAATGCATTCTCTCGTTTTTGATGAAGGTACGGAAATCGGAACCGGAAGAATGCTTCCAGATGGCCATATCGGTAGAGTCTCCGTCAGGAAGCAATATCGGGGAAAAGGCATTGGGAAAATGATAATGAAAAGCCTGATTGATGAAGCCAAGAATATGCAATTCACAGAAGTTTGGTTGTCATCTCAATACCATGCGAAAGGTTTTTATGAGAAACTCGGATTTGTTGAAATAGGGGGTATTTACCAGGAAGCCAATATAGATCATATAAAAATGAAAAAAAAACTATAATGACATAATGGGGCTTTCATACGGAGATCGCTGGGAAGGGCGGTCAGGAATTTAATCAAACAGAGAAACTCTATCTGCATCGGAGATTGTCGCCGCTGCATCGAATTACTATGGCTGGGCAACTCTCGTGTGGGATACGACCTTCGGGAAGGGAATCGGGCAAAGCGTGGTGACGTTGATTGACGGGTCGGGGGTATGGATTCCATCAATCAATGTGGTGCCTCCATCCGGTGAATCGTATCACGGTATTGGGCTTTGGATTACTACTTGAACGCCCATGTATCCTCATTGCCCGGGAGCTAACATATGCGCTGGCCCTTGACCGTGCCCCGTAAATTAGGCATATACTGTTTGATTGGAAAGAGGCATTTCGCGGGAAAACGGGTTCCTTGGCTTTTTCGAAACATTAGTGACACGGGAGTCGATAGATGAAACGTTTCTTGGTATGTTTCCTGATTGTTTTACTTATAGCTATTGCGTGGGGCACTGCAAATGCCGCTGAGGAAATACAAAAAGAGACCGCCTCGGCCGAGTTGAAAAATGCGGACAGCAAGGCCAAAACCGAAGCCCCGGAACCCAAAGAGGAGTCATCTGTCACCGAACATAAGATTCGCGTCGGTGGACAACTGATTCCATACAAGGCCTCCGCCTCCACAATATTGCTTAAAAACAGTAAAGATGAGCCGACCGCGCTGATCTATTCGACTGCATATACGCGCAGCGATGTGAAAGATCTCTCCCGGCGACCCGTTGCATTCATATACAACGGTGGTCCCGGGTCGGCTTCCATATGGCTGCACATGGGCGCTTTCGGACCCATGCGTGTTGTAACAGACGATGCGGCCGCAACGCCTCCAGCTCCATACAAGATCGTGGAAAACGAAAATACATTGCTCGATAAAGCCGATCTTGTCTTCATCGATCCCGTTGGCACAGGATTCAGCCATGCGGTTGGAAAAGCCGAGGGAAAGGATTTCTGGGGGGTCGATCAGGACGTCAAGTCGCTGGCGCAGTTCATCAATATTTATATCAGCCGTAACAACCGCTGGAACTCGCCGAAATTTCTTATCGGCGAAAGTTACGGAACGTTCCGCTCCGTGGCACTCGCCGAATATTTACAATCCCAAGACGGGATATCGGTCAACGGCATTGTCCTGATTTCAAGTGTTCTCGATATGGGGACGCTTTCCTTCAGTACCGGCGATGACAGACCCTACATTTTTTACCTTCCGACCTATGCGGCCACGGCGTGGTATTACAATCTCCTCCCGGACCGTCCCGACGATTTAAACACATTCCTGAACGACGCACGCCGGTTTGCATCCTCCGAGTATGCCGCCGCCCTCATGAAGGGCTCGAAGCTCAGCAGCACCGAGACAGCGGACATCGCAAAAAAACTTGCCGGGTTCACGGGCCTGAGCGCAGACTACTGGATCGAGGCCAAACTTCGCGTGAAGCTTCCGCAATTTCAGGCGGAACTCCAGAGGAGCCGAGGGATTACGATCGGGCGCTACGATGCCCGCTTCATGGGCCAGACATACGACCGGTTAACGGAATATTCGGAATTCGATCCTTCATTTTCAGGTATAGTGGGTGCTTTCACTGCGGCATTCAACAGTTATATTCGCAGTGACTTGAAATTCGGAGATGACAAGACTTACAAAGTCCTTCCCATGGAACCGGGCAAGATGTGGGACTGGAAGCACAATGCGGGACAGGACGCCTTCTTCCCCGGTGCTCCCAATGTCGAACAGGATTTGATCCGCGAGTTGATTGAAAATCCGCACCTGCAGGTTCAGGTCGAAAACGGCTTTTTCGACATGGCGACGCCTTTCTTCGCCACCGAATACACAATGGACCACCTGTTGCTCCCCGTTAGCGCTCTCGACCGTATCCATCTGAACTATTATGAAGCAGGCCACATGATGTATCTTAACGAAGGGGAACTCGCGAAGCTGAAATCGAATATTGGTGGATTGATCGACAGCGCTGTTAAAAAACGGTAATTAAAAAACAGTAATACAGCGAAAAATTGCAGCTCAACTTGAAGTGGTTTCAAAACCTTCAATCAGGCCCGAGATCAAGGCGAAGCGATGGATTTAAGCGGAGGAATATATTTAATATTTTGAGCATTGAATCCATCGCTTCAACGCCGATATCGGGCCTTAGGGGAGGTTTTGGAACCACTTCTAATTCGACTGGAGGTTAGATGAGAGAGTTCTGGCTATGTTTCGTTCCATTGTTCGTGGCTGTTGATGCGATTGGCGTCATACCGCTATTCATATCCCTGACGGAAGGGATGACCGCGGAGCGTCGAAGAACCGTCGTTATCGAATCCGTCTTCACAGCGCTCATCGTTGCCCTGGCGTTTCTATGGTTTGGACCTGTTCTCCTGCGATTTCTAGGCATCTCTGTGCCGGATTTTATGATCGCGGGGGGAATCCTTCTTTTGGCTATCGCTCTGGTCGACCTTCTCACGGGCGAGAAACGGCAAAGACAGGCCGATCCTGACAGCCTCGGTGCGGTACCGATCGGGATCCCCCTGATCACAGGCCCCGCTCTGCTGACAACCTGCATACTGCTCAGGAACATACACGGCCGCTGGATCACTTCCCTCGCCATCATCGTGAACATCGCCCTCGCCGGAGTTGCATTCCTGGTCGCAGAGCCGGTCACGAAGGCCATAGGCCGAACCGGCACTAAAACAGTATCCAAGCTCGCCAGTCTTTTGCTGGCCGCCATTGCCGTTATGTTGATACGCCGAGGGATTTTTGGAATTCAGGGATTGACCTGAAAAGGGTAAAATCAAATCAGGGAGCGTTGATCAATTTCAACCGCGTGGAAAAAAATGCTTGACACTTTTTTTTAGCCTGATATTGTACACACTATGAACAATAAAAACGACGATAACAAATACGATATTCCCCTCCAGCAGGCAAGGCAGTTCCGGAATCTCGTCCAACGGATGTTCCAGTGCTGCCAGGAGCGGATGGAGCACCAGAGCAAGAAATTCGGGCTTCCGGATGCCGAAATTCGTTGCCTGCTGTTATTCGGGGAGGAACGATACCTGACACCCAAGGGGATCGCCCTTAAACTCAACGTGGTCAAGAGCCGGGTAACCAAGATCGTGGAGGGATTGATCCGAAAAGAGCTTATTCAGAAGGTACAGGACCCGGAGGATTCACGTGTTGTGCTGCTCAGCCTGACATCCGCCGGGCAGATGAGGCTCAAAGAAGTCAACGGATTCCTGCTTGATCTACATTCACAGGTTCTTGCTCAGATACATCCGGATCAACGCAGCGGAATGCTTAACAATTTGGAAATGCTAAGAATATCGATGGAGTCCCTTAACGAACGACTTTCGTAAAGCCGGGCATCGGGTGTGGCGAAGAGTGGCGCACGGGGATGATCAGTAAAGCGAGAGGGATAGATTCGGTGGATTTTAAAGTACATGATGTAAACATTAATGTCGCAAAAAATGTATAACAATCAGAAAATATAACAATTAATACGTGCACATCATGAAAGATGGAGGATGCTATGGAAAAATCTGAAGAACAGTTCGCGGACTTGCAGTCTCGTCTTCAGGCGCTTGAGGGGAAGGTGCAATCCAACAAGCTTTCGATGATCGTCTCCAGAGGAGATATGGACAAGGTGCTGGCATCGTTGGTGATCGCAAATATCGCAAAAATTAAATAACAATGAGATGATATAACAATTAATACGTGCACATTATGAAAAATGGGGGTGTTATGGAAAAATTTGAACAAGAACTCGCAGACCTGCAGTCGCGGCTTCAGGTGCTGGAGGGGAAGGCGCAGTCCAACAAGCTTTCGATGATCGTCTTCAGCGGAGACATGGACAAGGTGCTGGCATCGTTGGTAATCGCCACAGGCGCGGCGGCCATGGGCATGGAGGTGGTGATGTTTTTCACCTTCTGGGGAACCCCCGTGCTCAGGGGGAAAGGCAAAAAGGCCGGCGGCAAGGATGCCATGGGAAAAATGTTCGGTGCCATGCTGCCGAAGGGCGCATGTGACATGAAACTGTCCAAAATGAACATGGGCGGCCTCGGAACGGCTATGATGAAATCCCTGATGAAAAAGAAAAACGTGGCAACGGCGGATCAGCTCCTCGAGCTCGCCGGCGAGCTGGAGGTCGGCATTTATGTTTGCGAAATGTCCATGGACCTGATGGGATTCAAGCGCGAAGAAATCATCGATTATCCGAACCTGACCTATTGCGGCGTCGCCAAATTCCTTGAGGAAGCCAATGACAGCCGGATTCAACTTTTTATCTGATTAAACAAAAAAAGAGGAGACAAATTATGAGTGA
>JBECKW010000138.1:0-14806 GCA_040235505.1 Desulfobacterales bacterium | reverse complement strand
GCGGGCATGTCTCATTCTTGAAAGATTTTTCAGGCTGCGGCATTGATGCCGCAAAGCGCCTGCAGAACGTTGAACCGTTTGTCCACCTCGGCCTGCAGGATGCTGACGTTTTTATCATCCAAGTGCTTGAACTTTCCGATGAGATTCAGAAGTTCGGAGACCGGTTTTTGTTTTTTCACGGGGTGGGTGATTTGATAACTGCCCCACTCCGATTCCCACAGCGGGAAATAATTGGTCTGCACGGCGGCGCGGCACACCTGAATCGAAGAATCCGACGGAACTTTCCACCCCTCGGCGCAGGGGCAGAAGACATGGAGGTATACGAGTCCCTCCTTTACTTTTTCCCTGGCCTTGGTCAGCTTTTTCGCATAATCTTCCAGGTGGCTCAGCGTGGCCGTGGCGACATAGGGAATGTCGTGCATGGACATGATCAGGGGCATGTTCTTTTTATGGGTGGGTTTGCCGATGCTTTTGGAACCAGCCGGCGTCGTACTGGTGGACGCCCCGAAAGGCGTGCCGCTGCTTCTTTGAACGCCCGTGTTCATATAGCCTTCATTGTCGTAGCAGATGTAGATGACGTTTTCATTGCGTTCCGCCGCGCCGCTGAGGGCCTGGAACCCGATATCCTGGGCGCAGCCGTCACCCGTATGACAAACCAGCGTGACATCCTTTCCAGCCTTTTTAAAACACCGGGAGAGTCCGGTGGCGCTGGAGGCCACACCCGTCATTACATTGGCGTAGTATGAGTGTTTGTGCCAGGCACGATCATTCTGGCCGTGAATCGTCGGGGCGCTGCAGCCGGGGGTCCCCAGCAGAACCGTCTCCCTCCCCATGATTTTTGAAACCAGCCGAAGATTCAGCTCCATGATACAACCGGGGCAGCAAGCATTACCCGGTGAAAACTGGTCCTCGTCCCGATAGTATTCGGTCACTTTGGGCCGCTTTTTCAATGTCTCAGCCATGTCTAATTTCTCCATTTTCCTGTTTTTCATTGAGCATGGGGTAAAGGGCATGATGCATAGGGCATAGGGCATAGCGTAAAAACCTTTCTCCCCGGCCAAAGCTCATTATAAATACGACATTCATCCCTTATCCCTGCCTTATTTCAAACCGTTTTAATTTTTTGCTTTTGACTCCATGCTCTCTGCTCTATGCCCTCTGCTCTTAAAGCCAGGTGACTTCCTGGTAGGAGTCCCCCTGCGATGCCTTGTAAATGTCATCAATCATGCCGGAAATGTGGTCCTTGGTGATATCCATATTGGCCAGGCCGTCTATGAAGCTCAACATGGGCATGATGCCGATGTGCCGTGTAATGGCGTTAAGCTCCATAAACATGGGGCCGCAGTTCCATCCGAAGCAGATGCTGCGATCCAGAACACCAATGGCCTTCCGGCCCTTGAGCACCGGCGTCAGTGTTTCCACGGGAAATGGGCGAAAAAGCCGCAATTTCACAAGTCCGACCTTCATGCCGGCTTCACGCTTGGCGTCGATCACCGTTCTGGCGGTTCCTGTGGCGCTTCCCGATGTCACCAGGACGATGTCGGCATCCTCGCATCGATAGGCTTCGATCTGGCCGCCGTAGCTGCGCCCGAAGGCTTCCTGAAAAGAGCCGTCTATTGTGTCCAATTTCGCTTTAACGCGTTCCATGGCAGCCATGTGCTTCTTGCGGTATTCTACGAAACCGGCTCCCATGCCGTGGCTGCCGCACCCGGTAGCCTCGCCGGGCTTTAGTGTCATTCTCGGCGGCTGATCCTTCAGCGGTGCCAGATAACGGTCCACCGCCTTCTGATCGGGAATTTCGACCGCAGCGGCCATATACGAAAGGTAGTATCCGTCATAATTGACCATAACCGGCAACTGAATGTCGTGGTCTTCTGCCAGCCGGTAGCCCATGATGATCGTGTCGACAATTTCCTGGTTGCTCTCGGCAATGATCTGCACCCATCCGGAATCCCGGGTGGAAATCATGTCCTGCTGACCGCCATAGACACAATGGATGCCGGGCGGCTCTCGGTTCACGTTCACCATCACGATGGGTGCCCTGTAGCCGGCGGTTTGGAGCAGGGTGTCATACATATAGACCAGGCCGTAGGACGAAGTGGCCGTAAAGGCACGTCCGCCGGCCATCGAAGCCCCACAGACCACATTCTGAGCGGAATTTTCTCCCTCTACGGGGACATATTCGCAATCCAGATCCCCGTCGGCATGAAACTTGGCGAGCACTTCCACCAGTTCGCTCTGGGGAGTAATCGGATAAGCCGCGACGACATCCGGTCGGCAACGGAGTACCGCATGGGCTGCAGCGGCATTTCCTGTAAGAACTTTGGTGAATTTATTCGGTTGGACAGTCATCGGCATATTCTCCTTCGGGTGTCATGGTTATCGCTTTTCTCGGGCACTCCTTGGCACAGATACCGCACCCCTTGCAGTATTCGAGGTTAACGGCGTAATAGTCGCCGTCGTCATCGATGCATTGCGGCGGGCAGAAAACCATGCAGATGCCACATGCATTGCATTTTTCCCGGTCGATGACGGGGCGGCTGGTTCTCCACTCCCCGGTTTTCAGGCACAGAAGGGACTTGTTCCCATCAGACCAGGCGGATTCAGTGTCGTACATATAGTTTTCTTCCTGTTTTACTCCCATGTCTGCACCTCCACTTCGTTATACCCTCTTTCGGCGTTACGAAGATTTTTCTCGAGAATATCGCCTTCCAGATAATCCGCCATCCCTTTCTTGACCGATTCCAGGCTGACCCAACCGGTGGTGGCGGCCAATGCACCTACGAGGCAGGTGTTGGGAATGTCTCTGCCGATCTCGCACAGAGCAACCGCAGTGGCGTTTATAACACCGGTCTTGCCGACATTGCCGGATGGTTTTTTCTCAAGCGACCTGGCGCTATTGAGAATCAATATGCCGCCGGGTTTCAAACCGTCGTACAAGGTTTCCAGATCCAAGAGGGTGGGATCGATCACCATGATCAGATCCGGTTCGTAAATCTGGGTCCTTTCCCGAATCGGCTTGGTATCCAAACGGGTAAACGCAATTACCGGCATGCCCCGACGTTCGAACCCGAACATGGGAAAACTTGCCACATGCTGCCCCTCCAACGCACAGGCGGATGCAAGCATCTTGGCTGCCAGCACGGCACCCTGCCCACCCCGGCCGTGGATTCTTATTTCTTTTGCGGACATTGTGAAATGTACCTCCTTTCTCTTAGCTTATAGGGATTCATCCATTACCTTCTTTTCAATATCTTTGCGCAAAGCCTGTTTATCCAATTTTCCGGCTTTGGTCATCGGCATGGTTTCCGTAAAAACGATGCGTTCCGGAAGCTGAAGCACGGCCGCATTCTGAGATTTCAAGAATTCGATAACCGCTTCAAATGTCAGACTGGTGCCACTTTCCACCTCAATGTAGGCGCAGACCCGTTCCCCCATCAGTTTGTCCGGCATGGGAACGACCGCCACTGTGACGACCTTGGGGTGGCGAATGATGAGTTTTTCGATTTCTGTCGCACTGATGCTCTCCCCGCCCCGGTTAATCATCTCTTTAATTCTTCCGCAGAGAGTGATGTAGCCCTCTTCGTTTATGGTCGCCAAATCGCCGGTTCTGAAAAATCCGTTTTCTTCAAAAACCTTGTCGTTCTCTTCGGGGTTGTTGAAATATCCCGAAAAAATGCAGGGGCCCTTCACCAATAATTCCCCCGGTGTGTTGGTGGGCAATGTCTCCCCCCGGGCATCGATGACTTTGTAAGTGTCATATGGGAATGTCGGTCTCCCGACGGTACAGCAAATGGTCTCATAATCATCAGTAGTGCGGGTGATGCACGTCATGCCTTCCGTTCCGCCGTATCCATTGTAATAGCAGATCCTGAAACGCTCCATGATCTCTTTTACCATCTCGCGGTGACTGGCGCCGCCGCCGCTGTGCATTTTTTTCAGTGAGCCGAGATCAAAATCACCGATGCCTTTAAACTGGAGCATTTTCTGAGCGAGGGTGGGCACCCAGATGATCGAGGTGACGCGCTCCCGCTGTATGGTTTGGCATATGTCGGCGGTGTCCGTCGACGCCTGAAACACCAGCCTTCCCTGGGTGATCACACTTCCCAGAAGCCCCTTGGAAAAGGAGAGGTCATGTCCCACAGGGCCGACAATCATATTGATATCCTCGCAGTGCTGGTCCCATGACATGGAACAGAATTCAACGGCGCACGCGAGGCTGTTGTGGGTGCGGGGAACGATTTTCGGCTCCCCCGTTGTCCCGCCGGTCGGACCCATATGGGCAACCTGCCTCGGGTCAGGCCTGCGGTCGGCCAATTCGGACCGGGCGTCCGGAGTCAAGGGGTTCTCTTCAATCAACTCTTCCAGGCTTTTGGAACCGGCCCGATTCATCTTCCCGCGAACGGTGACCACATGTTTAACCTCAGGATGATCCTTCAGAACGTCCTCGACCATGGGCGCGAAATCGAACTTGTGGGTGCGTCGGGCCACGATCCATGCCGTGGCGCCCGTGATCTTCAACAATCGATCGATCTCGAACTGCCGGTACCGATCGATCAGGAGAACTGGAATGGCGCCGATCTTCTGGCACGCAAAATAGGCGAAAATAAATTCGTTCCAGTTGGGAAGCTGCACAAGGACGCGATCGAGGGGCTCGATGCCCATCTTAATCAAGCCGATGGCCAACCGATCGGCTTTTTCACGCGCCTGCCGGTAGGTATAGCGACCGATCCGATCAACGAAGGCGACCTTGTTCGGATGCATATCCGCGGCCCGGTCCAGATAATCGCCCAGCGTCAACCCGCGCCACCAGCCTCTTCGGATATACTCTTGTTCATCTTCTTCTTTGTATGGAACCACGCCATCCAGCAGTTTGAACATCGCTATCCTCCTATGGGGTTTTTAGATCGCACACCCGACTTTGGCCCCCTCGCTCATGGCATCCACAATCAGGCCCGGTTCCCGGCAGCTTCCGATCACATGTGTTTCGGCTACCAGGCCCTTGAACTGATCCACCACGGTGGTGTTCGGCCCCCAGTCCTGGGTGGTAATGACGTTCTTTCCTTTCAGGATATACTTACGCTGGTCCTTCAAATTAATTTCGAGTCCCTCGCCGGTAATGCGGCGATAATCGACATTCGACCAGACCGGCACATGGTTCTGTTTGAGCCACGGCCAGAGGCTGACCAGGTCGTCAATGGTCATCCGGTCCCCCAGCTCTTCCTCGGGGCCGTCGTGTACCATGACCACTTTCCGGTTGCGCTTGGTGAGATATTCGGCGAGTTCGCATCCATGCAGGGTGCCGCCCATCACCACCACGCTTTTTCCCACCGGCATCCAGATCTTGGAAAGGTTCCCGATGGTGGCAGAGGAGAAAAACTTCAGAAAGAATTTGAGCATCCCATGCAGTTTTTCAGTTTGAATCAATTTGGGGCTGTCGCCACCCGGGAGATCGAACTTGGTATGGGCCGCGCCGACGGCGATCACCAGTACATCCGGCTTTTCGCTTTTGACGATTTCCGGGGTTGCCTCGGAATTCAGGTGGACCTTCACGCCCTCCTTTTTCATTTGGGCGGAAAGGTAGTTGACAAACCGGGTCATATCATCGGTTTCCAGGTCTTTCACGATGGCTGCCAGGGGAATCAGGCCGCCCAGGTAGCTGTTTTGTTCATAGAGAAGCACCTCGTGCCCCCGGATGGCCGCGACGCGGGCGGTTTCCATGCCGGAGGGCCCGCCGCCGATCACCATGACCTTCTTTTTACGGCTTGCCGGTTTGGGCTGGTACTCCTCGCGAATTTCCCGGCCCAGGGTCGGGTTGGTCCGGCAGCGCAGGGTTTTGTTCCGGTTTCGTCGGTCAAAGCAGTACAGGCATCCGTTGCACCAGCGGATATCCTCCAATCGGCCCTCCTTGGCCTTGTTGGGAAGCTCCGGGTCGGCCAGCAGGCGCCGGGTCATGCCGATAAAATCGAGGCTGCCCTTCTGCAGGTACTCTTCTCCGATCACCGGGTCCAGGCGGCAGGCAGTCCACATGGGGATCTTGACACCCTTGGCCTTTGCCGCTTCGATCAGGGGCACGGATGCCCCCTTTCCGCCTCTGCTCCAATCGTAGTCCTTGGGGAGATCGTCCGGCGGCGCCGGATAGAGGATGCGGTCGGGCTGAATCAGGCCGCCACGGTGACCGTAGCGCTCACCGCGAAGATTGATGCCGTCGGCCACCTCGGCCACCATTTTAACCAGCTCCGCGCCCTCTTCGATGGTCGTGGCCCGGGGGTGGTTGTATTCCACGCCGTTCATGATGACGTGAACTGCAAATTCGGGTCCGGTGCGCCTTTTGGACTCCTCGATGCAGCGCCGCAGGAACCGGGTGCGGTTTTCGTAGCTCTGGGGACCGTATTCATCGGTTCGCTTGTTCCAGATTCTCGACAGAAAGGTGTTTCCCTGGTGGGCCGTGCCGTGGTTGATCTCGCAGGCGTCGAACCCAGCACGATAGGCCCGCTCTGCTGCTCCGGCCCACATGTCGATCTGTTCCTCGATTTCGTCCTTGGTCATCTCCCGGCAGGGTAGGAAATCGGGACCGGGCAGTTCTCCGTCGGTCATGGCCGAGGCGCATTTGACGTCTCGGATTTTCGGGTCCCTGGGAAGCAGGCCGGTGGGGTTCCAAGGGCCTGCGTGCTGGAACTGGATCGACACCTTGCAGTCATGCCTGTGACAGGCGTCGGTCAGTCTCTTGAAACCGGGGATCAGCCGGTCGTCGTCCATGTGAAGCTGCACCCCTTCATAGCTGCCGTCTTCGTTGTAATGGACATGCTGAATACCTTCGGGGTACTCCGTTCCGCAGGATTCCACCACCAGGAGTCCCACCCCGCCTTTGGCGAGATTCTCGTAATAGGCGATCATCCGATCGCCGCAGGTCTGATCCGGATCCACAAAAGATGTGCCGTTTGCGGTCTTGATGATCCGGTTTTTCACCTCCATCGGGCCGATCATTCCCGGCTCGAACAGTTTTTGAAACTGACGACTCATGTGCTCTCCTCGAATCCTATATATTCTGTTCCACGATTTCGGCCGCTTTTTTCAGCGTGGCGACGGTCTTTTTCAGTCCCTCCTGTTCATCCGGGGCAAGGTCATATTCCAGGAGGTCGGAAACACCATCTTTCCCGAGTTTCACGGGAACCGACATGCTGATTCCCCTTTCGCCGTATTCTCCATCCAGAACAATCGAACAGGGAATCACCGCTCCGGTGTTCTCCACAATCGCCCGGATTATTTTTTCGAGACCCACGGCGCAGGTCCATCCGGCGGTCCGTCCTGCCTGAAGTTCCTCCAGTCGTTTGAATATCTTTGGAATTCCGGTTCGGACGTTGGCCTTAACCTCTTCGCTCACGGTAATCTTTTCGCCGTCGATTCTTACCGTGCTGAAGAGATGTACCTGGGTGGCGCCATGTTCACCGATCACCGTCGCGTCCACTTGACTGACCTTCACGCCATGTTCTTTGGCCAGCATCTCCTTGAAACGGAAGGTGTCATTGATGGAATATCCGAGAAGCTTTTTTCGATCGAACCCACCGGCAAGATAGGTGGCATAATTCAACGGGTCCACCGGATTGGTGGCCGTAATGACGATGGCATCGGGACAATACTTTTTAATCATCAATGCAATATCCCGAATCAAGGGAATGTTTTTCGGAAGCATTTCCATCCGATCGGCAATCAGCCCCTGGGGCACGCCCGCGGCGTTGATGACGATGTCCGACCCCACCATATCTTTATAGGTGCCGGTCCTTATGACAATGTCCTTTTCCGAAACGGCTGTGCTGATATCCATGGCATGCTGCTCCAGGACATTCTGCCTCTTTCCACCGATCATTAAAATTTCATCCGCCAACCCGCTGGCTGCCAGATAAAACACAGCCGGTGCTCCGACACTGCCCGCCGCTCCGATTACCGTAATTTTCATATTACCTCCCCATTGCCATGTATGCCTGCAGCATATTTAATTTTTTATTTAATTAAATTTTTATGCTTAAGATTGCTTGCGCCCCTGATTTTCACCCTTTCATTCTTGTTGCGTAATAGGATATGCTTCCGGATAGTTTGGGATCAGATACGGCAATGCCTAACACTTAATTTATGGAGTGTCAATAATTTTCCCTTGAAAATTACATGGATAGTATCCAAATTGATTCGAGGAGATATATGCCTTGAATCTAAAAAAATTTTGGCGGCCCAACGTACAACCCTCAACATGATATTTTTACGGCTCGCCCTGTTCCCCATGATCGTACTTGACAAATAGACTTTTTTTAATTAAATATAGCACCTAAAAAATAGCTCCGCACACATATAGATGCCAATCATATTAATATTCATAGTGAAATTGGAACGATGGTCATAAAGAAAGAATCCGATACACGTACCGACGATGCCTTTCGCAGAATCAGAAAGCTGATACTGAATCAGGAGCTGATACCGGGCCAAAAACTGATTTACGACGATCTGGCCCGAAGACTCAATATGTCCAGAACCCCGATTATCAATGCGCTGAATCGGCTGGAACAGTTGGGACTGGTTATTTCGGAATCCAGACGCGGTTTTACGGTAAAACCCATGGAGACTGACGAGGCATGGGAAACCTTTGAGTTTCGTGAAGCCATTGAGACGTACGCCATCGAGCAGGCGATTACAAGGTCCAACGGCATGATCCTGGACGAACTTCAACAAAAGATGCAGGCATATGAAAATTATCAGCCCAGCTATTATGACCGGAAAAAAATTTTTCTGGATGAGGCGTTTCATATGCAAATTGCACAGATGGCCAATAACAGTGTTCTAAAATGGCATTTGAAACTCAACATGCAGCATCTTTACCTGCGTGCGAATTTGAATGACTATAATCTGGAGCGTGTAAAGGCGGCCGCGGTTGAACATCGACAACTATTCGAAAAAATTAAATCCAAAGATGTATTGGGGGGGGTGGAATTAATCAGAAATCATATCCGGAGCGATCGACATTATACCATCGCTTGCTTGTCGGGAAACGGCACGGTTGGCGAGAGTATAGATCTACAGTAAAAGGGGGACATCATCGTGATAAGGATTCTGATTGTAGACGATCACATCATCTTCCGTGAGGGAATAAAGAAAGTACTTGCCCCTGTATTGGATATCAAGGTCGCAGGCGAGGCGGATAACGGGAGAGACGCCCTTCGTGCTCTAGCTCAACACCGTTACGATGTCGTTCTCCAGGCGCTGGCGCTTCCGGATATCGAGGGCCTCGATCTACTGCGCTGCATAAAAAGACAGAAACCGGATTTGCCCGTTCTTATTCTCAGTTTTCTCCCCGAGAATCACTATGCGGTCAGAACCCTCAAAGAGGGAGCATCCGGCTATCTTGCCAAGGAGAGCGTTCCGAAAGATCTGATCCAGGCCATTCGGAAGATAGCGGCAAGGGGAAAATATGTCAGTCCCAATCTGGCGGAAATTCTAGCCGATTCAGTCGCGAATGAGACGGAAAGACGCGCTCACGAGTTTCTCTCAAGAAGGGAATTCCAGATTTTTACCATGATCGCGGTGGGCAAATCGGTCAAGGAGATGGCCTATGAACTCTCCCTGGCCCGCACCACGATCACAAGCTATCGAACTAGAATATTTGACAAACTGAAATTCAGGTCGAATGCCGATCTGATTCGGTATGCCATCGAAAACCAAATAAGCTGATTCGGCCTGTCTTCCCCATCTTCCGAGGACCGGGAGCGAAAGCTCCAACGACACAACCATCTGCTTCCGACTACCCCTGCAAATTTCTTCAGGTCGTCATATAGCGGCATGCAATATCCAAAATTCTGCATGAGAGTTTGTCAAATGCCGACAGACGATCCGGGAAAATAGTGATTAGTTGATCCCGCCATATTGCGGAAACCTATCTTCAGGTATCGCTTCCGGCAATGTTGGTTTTCTTTCCACCTAAAGCCCAAATTCGAACAGTCTCAAAAGATGTATGAAATCAAGGAGGGCCGGCACCAAATCGGCCGATGACTTTAATTTACATGCTTAAAGGAGAGAACAGTTATGAAGAGAAAACGGTTTCTTTGCTTTGCAGTTTCAGTATGGATCATTTTTTTCCTTGCCGGCGTGTCGTCGCTGTATGCGGCGGACAGCAGTTCCAAGAAGAAAGACAGTACCGACGAATTCACCCTGCAGGAAATCACCGTAACGGCCCAGAAAAGAGCGGAAAATCAGCAGAAGGTCGCTATCCCCATGAATGTTATAACCGGCGAACAGTTGGCCGAAACCGGGAAAATGAATGTAGATGATATCCTTTCAAACCTTTCAAACGTAATGATCAACTACTCCTCCGACGGCATGCGGGTCTCCGTTCGGGGCCTCGCGGAAACCGATGGACTTCTCAATGATGTTCATGTGTCCACACCGACGGTTGCTGTAAATATAGACGGGGCCTACAACTCATCGAGCAGCGCAGGAGAGAACCTGTTTGATATTGAACGGGTTGAGGTTCTCTACGGCCCCCAGAGCACCATGTACGCAAGCAATTCACCCGGCGGTATCGTCAACGTGGTGACGGCCGCGCCCAAGACCGATAAATACGCGGCATCGGCATCCCTGGAATATGGCAATTATAATCTCTTGACCGGACAGGCCATGGTCAACGCACCGATTTTAAAGGACGTGCTCGCCATGCGGCTTGCCATTCAGATGCAGAAGCGCGACGCCTATGTAACCGGTACCGATCAGACGGCAGAAGATACAAAGTCTGCGCGCCTCAAGACACTCTACCAGCCCAGTGAAGACTTTTCGGCAACCGTAACCCTCAATTGGACAAGAAAGATCAACGGGGGGTTGATGGGCGGAACGGTTAAGCCCTTTGACACCCAGGACGGGCATTGGTATTCGCAGGTGGGTTCCGGAACGAGCGCGGCATGGGTCGCTGACGGCAAAGTGACGGATCCGTGGACCGAAAGTGAATCCGCAGCCGGCGGCCCCCCCACGGCCCCCAATAGCGCCACCCAGTATACGAAGGGCATCAGTGGTGATATCAAGTGGAATTCGGGGATCGGCTCCTTATCAATTGTGCCGAGTTACAACAGAACCACTTCGAATGATCAGGGCGTGATGAATCAGACGGACCCGGTGACCGGACAGGTGATCTCTACCTATACAGCCTACACTAAAATGAGAAGTATGCAGAAGGGTTTTGAGGCGCGTATAACCTCGCCGAACGACTTTTTTTTCAAATGGATATTGGGTGTGAACTATTACGACAGCAGCAGTTATCAGGATGTCACATATGGTAACGGAAGCAGTCCCAGCTATTTTGATGTTTCCGAGACGGCAAAGGCCGTTTTCGGCAACATCACCTATCCCTTTACGGACAAGTTCCGTGGGAATGTCGGCTTGCGGTACAGCTCGGACAAGACGCAAAGTGTCGGCGGTCTGTTCGGAACCGCGAATGCCCCTGCCTATAAAAGCCCGGACTACAAACTGGGCGTTGAATACGATCTGGCAGAAAACTCCATGCTTTATGCGAATTTCGCTACCAGTTATCGTGTGAATGCCCTGAGGACAGGTATGGAGCCTGAAAAGGATAAGACGTACACAATTGGTGCCAAGAACAGGTTCTTTGACAATAAGCTGCAGCTCAATGCCTCTGCATATTATTATGATTATAAAAATGTCCAGATTCAGGCCTCCGGCTTGAGTAATTCCACCGGAGTAAATGAGAGCGAAGTCGTGGATCCTGACGGCAATCCCGTTGACCTGGATGGAAACGGCATATATGGAGAAGACAAGGTTGTGTCGGGAGGAAATGCCCCCGGAGGACCAGCCGCAGCAGGATATGAAGACGACTGGTCCCAGTACCAGACCGGGGGCTTCAGGACCATCGGCGCCGATATTTCGACAGAGTGGCTGATAACCGGTAATGACAAACTGAATCTCTCTGTTACCTATCTGGACTCAGAATGGACCGAAGGAACGATCCATGCCTATCTTCAGAGTGCAAGCGGCGGTCATTACTGGCCCGGTGATGGAATGAGCTATGTCGGAATGACGAAATCCTTTTCACCGAAGTTAACGGCGAACTTCGGATACGAACACAACTTTGAGCTGGGAGCTCTCGGCACCCTGGTTCCCCACATCGATATCATGTACAAAACAAATTATACATTGACGAATCTCCCCAGCGACTATCCGGTGAACTACCAAGAATCCTACTATACGATCAACGGTAATATTACATACACTCCTGCCGGGGGCGTATGGGCCTTAAACGCCTACATCAAGAACGCCACGAATTATGCAGCCAAGACCATGGTTATGAATAGTAATATGTCGATCAGTGATCCCAGGACCTTCGGCGCGGTGGTGTCGGTTAAATTTTAACAGTAGTTTTTGCTTAACCTGTAAAGGCCCCTGTTTTTCAGGGGCCTTCCGTTTACTGATAGCTTGTTATACACCATTCGATTTCATCTTATCCATGCCGATCCGGTAAAAAATTTTTTTGCGATTTCAATAAGAGAATAAATGTAACCTTTTTTTTCTTCTATAGTTCTAATAGTTGAATGGGAAATGACTGTTCTGTGCAAACCATGGCCTTTGATTTTCTTCTAAAAAACCGGCCATAAAAACCACCTGTTAATATATCATGGGCCGTCCCCCGTCATAACTGTTTAACTCTGGAGGTATTATGAAAAAAAATACGATTTGTTTATTCCTTATTCTTCTGATGGCGCTTACGATGCCTTTGGGATGCTCCGGCGGGAGCAGTTCCGGAAATGACGACACCGGAACTTCAAGCAGCACATCGAGCACCACCACTGACAGCACCACATATTCTCTGGACTTCCCGACAAGTGATTATACTACGGCGACGACAACGGTGAGCACATCCGGCGGTGATCGGTCGGTCACCTATCACCTCTATCAGGACATTGTCTATGTTACGAATCCTGTGGACTCCGATTATGAGAGCATGAATGTCTATGTTCCTTACGAAATCGACGGAAGCAGCGTTTCCACCACGGCTGCCCCGATTCTTCTGAATATCGGCGTCGGCGGATATATGTCCAGTCAGGCCGGAGGCCTGGGCGACAACGGAAGTTACGCCCTGGCCGCGGGTTATGTGGTGGTGTCGGTCGGATGCCGTGGCCGGGACAATTATTCATCCACTCTCGGATATTATGGTAAAGCCCCGGCCGCCATTGTGGATCTGAAGGCCGCCGTCCGTTATATACATTATAATTACGATGCCGGAACATTTCCCGGCGACGCGGACCTGATCGTATCCTCAGGCGGCAGCGCCGGTGGTGCCCTCTCCACGCTGCTGGGCGCCTCCGGGAACAGCACCCTGTATGATTCATATCTGGAGGACCTCGGCGCCGCCGATGCCGACGACAACATTTATGCCGTCGGCGCCTGGTCCCCCATCACGAATCTCGATCACGCCGATATGGCCTATGAGTGGGAGTACGGCGATCTCGGCTCCGTAAACGCAACCATATCCAACGATTTGAAGTCGCTCTTCGAGGACTACCAGAATGGCCTGGCACTCTCCGGAAAGAGCAACTACGGGATTCTCACCTCCAGCAATATCGATGACTATATTCTCACCGAGTACCTGGAACCGTCGGCCACCACCTATCTTCAATCCCTGTCGTCCTCATCGCGGTCCTCGTACCTGAGTTCGAACAGTTGGATCACCTGGAACGGTTCGACGGCCACATTCACTTTTTCCGATTATCTCAACCACATCAGCTCCAGGGGTAAGGGCGTACCGGCATTCGATTCTTTCTTCGATTCTTCGTCCTACTCAAATGTGAACACATCGGAAACGGCAGAGGTCGTTGAGTTCGGAGACACCACCACAGACGCCAGGCATTTCACCAATTTCAGTCTGCAGAAAACCACCGGGGATTCCAGCGAAACCATCTCCGACGATCTTCAGACAGTCGTGAACATGATGAATCCCATGTACTACATCATGGATTGCATCGATAATGGTAGCGACAGCACCGGCGTGGCCCAATACTGGTACATTCGCGACGGCTCCGTGGCCACTGACACCTCGGCCATGATCATCGTCGATCTGGCCACGGCCGCGGAAAACCTCCTGGGCGAGGACCATGTGAATGCCGGGGAAGACTGGGACAAAGGACACAATGTGAACACCGATCCCGAAGGCTTTATCACATGGGTGGGCGATATCACCGGCTACGGGAGCTGATCATCCGATCCTTCCGAATTTGATTGCCGGCGGCTTCAGCCTGATAATGAAAAAAGCTATTTTAACAGCAGGACGACTTGCGGATTATTTAAACTGGCTGAAAATATTTTCGTTCTTATGGCTCATTTTTTCCGGCTTGAAAATTGCTGCATCCATGGTTTTCAGATCGCATGCAATTTCAGGCTCGAACTCCATTTGAGCCAGAATGTCTTCTTTCAGATTAAGGCCGGGCGCGATTTCTGTTAAGACAAGTCTATTGTTTTCCAGTCTGAAGACCGCGCGCTCGGTCACATAGACAACTTTCTGCCCCTTACGGGTCGCGTATTCACCACTGAAGGTGATCTGTCGGACCTTGTCTACGAATTTCTTTACGTGTCCGTCCTGAAGTATTTTAAGCTGCCCGTCTTCTGCCTCCGTCTTGATATCGCCGTTTGTGAACTTTCCGCAAAATACAACGGTCTTGGCATTCTGGGAGATGTCCACAAAACCACCGGTACCCGGAATCCGTTTCCCCAGATTGCTCACATTGATGTTTCCGTACCGGTCCACTTCGCCCATTCCGAGGAA
>JBECKW010000250.1:0-7791 GCA_040235505.1 Desulfobacterales bacterium | reverse complement strand
TTTTTTTAAAGAACGTATAATTTTTTCTGAGGGTGTGATTTATGAAGCGCTTGCCTTAACGCTCTCAAAAAGGTAAATAGAAGTGGTTTTATGTCTTGGAACACCTTGGCCCCATCCGGATCTCCTTATTTCCGGATGAGCACGACCTCAGCAAAATACCCAGGTTCAATTCTTCGAAGCGCGGCTGATTTCTTTGTAATGCAGTACAGAGCTATCTTTCAAACTTCGGTTTCGATCCAACGGGGAGGAGAAAATGACAGATGCCAGGTGGTCGAAAATGTGGAAATGGGGTCTGTGTATTTTATTGCTGCTGGCTGCAATCAGCGCCGAGGCTGCGGAAGTACCCCTCGAAGTTTACGGGAATCTGCCTTCGATCGAAAATGTTGCCATATCTCCCGACGGCACTCTCATCGCATATGTGAAGCGTCAAAAGAAGGAACGCATCGTATGCGTTCTTTCACTTACGGAGCGGAAGATAATTCGCACGTGCAGACTCAGTGACGCCAAATTACGGGATATCATGTGGGCGGACAATAAGCATGTATTGCTGGTGGTGTCCATCACATCCGCGCCTCCGAGGGGACTCGTCGGGAGAAAATCCGAGGTCTTCTTTCTTAAGTCGTACGACATCGGTAGCGGAGAAATCAAAAACCCGTTGAATGGCCAGGCCACGTCCAGGGATAGTATTCTGAATATCATTATCAGCATGCCGTCAATTCGCCGAATTGGCCGGCAAACCCTTGTGTTCGTGGCGGGTTTCACAGTTAAAGGGCATACCATACCCGTCTTGTTCAAATTGAATCTCACCACCGGTCGTTCGAAAATTGTCGCGCGCGGAGACGACCACTCATGTGGTTGGCTGGTGGACGAAAACGGAGTGGTAGTAGCCGCCGAATCTTACAATGATCATTCGCAAGAGTGGGAGCTGGTTATCCGAAAGAAAAAACGTCTGTCAAAAGCCGCCTCCGGGAAAGCGGATATCGAATTTCCCACGCCCGTGGGGTTTTCCCCCGCAGGGGATGCCATCTGGATGGAAACGGTCGACAACAGTGACCCGGTCTGGGAACCCGTTTCATTGAAAAGCGCAGAAATGGGAAAACCGCTGCAGGAAACAAAAGAATTCCGAGAGCTGGTGACGGATCCTTATACGGATCGAGTTGTCGGCGGCTATCGGCTTAGCGGAGATGTCGATTTTGTTTTTTTCGATCCATTGCAGCAGCTTGCCTGGGAGGCAGTGGAAAACCGTTTTCCGGAAGAGCGGGTAAGAATTGTGTCCGCGTCCAGCGACTATAAAAAAATGGTAATTCTTGCGGACGGCCCGGTACACGGCTATGCTTATTATCTTGTGGATACAGCTTCCACCGGTCTTTCCCGGATCGGTAAGGTTTATGACGGGCTTACTAAACTTGCGGAAGTGCGCCATATCGAATATGCCGCTTCCGACGGCTTGAAGATCCCCGCATACCTGACACTGCCCATGGATCGTGAAGCAAAAAAACTTCCCCTGGTCGTGATGCCCCATGGCGGGCCGGCCGAGCATGATACCGGTCTATTCGACTGGTGGGCCCAGGCACTTGCCTCCCGGGGGTATGCCGTCCTGCAGCCCAATTACAGGGGATCCGATCTGAACTGGAAGCTCATGTCCGCCGGATTCGGTCAGTGGGGCCGAAAAATGCAGACCGACTTGTCCGACGGGGTGCGCTATCTGGTGGGAAAAGGAACGGTGGATCCCGATCGGGTGTGTATTGTCGGAGTCAGCTATGGCGGATATGCTGCTTTGGCCGGAGCGACTATAGATACCGGTGTCTATCGTTGTGCGATATCCGTGGGGGGAATTTCGGATCTGCGCAAATTCCGGAAATGGGTGGGAGACAAGGCCAACCGGTTCAATGAGGAAGGAACGCGATACTGGGATAGATATTTCAGCGCGTCGGGCGCCGATGATCCCATTTTCAGGACCCTGTCGCCCCTGGAATATGCGGAGAAGGTTTCAATCCCTGTCATGCTCATACACGGCCGTGACGACACCGTCGTCCCGTTTAACCAGAGCAAGATGATGGCGGAAGCTTTGAAAGATGCGAACAAATCCGTGGAATTGGTGACACTCGACGGGGAGGATCACTGGCTGTCGAAAAGTGAAACACGGCTTCAAATGCTTCAGGCGACGGTCCGGTTTCTGAAAACTTACAATCCATCCGACTGATTCGAAGAGACTACAGATTTAAACACCAGGCTTCACCACGAAGAACGAAGGGACAAAGGCACAGAGGCACAAAGTTAAACGGCAAAGGCGTAGAGGCATAAAAATAAAGATTTATGCTTTCGTCTTTTTCAAGTGTTTGTTTCTGCACGGTTGTTGACAAAAACAAAGAGGGATGTTTCGAGTCGAAATATCCCTCTTTTATCAGCTGCGTTGGTCTAACATGGCATTTGGCCGTTGTATTTGTTTTTAACTTTGTGCCTCTGTGCCTTTGTGCCTTCGTTCTTCATGCTTCGTGGTAGATATTTTTTTGGAAAGGACGCTTACATAGGCCCGTAAGCCCCCAAAAGCGCCACCAGAAACTCCCGTATTTTCACGACGGACGGAATAAACAGCCTTTCATCGGGGGAATGGGGGTTTTCGATGTCGGGCCCCAGGGAAATCATATCCAGCCCGGGATACCTGGATCCGATGATACCACATTCAAGTCCCGCATGGATCACTGAAACCTGAGGAGGCGCCCCATAAAGATCCGAATACACCTGCCGGCATTTTGCCAGGAGCGGGGAACGCATATTCGGCTCCCAGGGCGGAAATTCGCCATCGTTTCTGACCGAACCGCCCGCCTGGACGGAAAGCTTCTCTATTTCCGATGTCAGGGCATCGAGCTTTGCCATCACGGAACTTCGCATAAAACAGAGAATGGAAACCGATTTTTCAGTCAACGTAACCGTCGCCAGGTTATTGGAAGTTTCCACAAGTCCTTCGATATCGGAGGACATTTCCACGACGCCGTCCGGAAAAGCGGATAAAAGCCGGAGGACGGTGTCGAAATCTTTCGGGGAAAGGGCTAAACCGGGGAAATCTTCAGAAGCCGCTTCACTCAGGGCAATCGACAGGGAAGATTCGGCCAGGGCATATTCTCGTCGAACGGTTCTTTCAAAATCCGAAATGACCGTCTGGAACGCCTGCAGCCGGGCCGGATCAAACGCGATGACGGCCTCCGCATCCCTGGGAATGGCATTCGAACGGGTTCCGCCGGTCATGGACAAAAGACTCAAGTCGGCGGTAACGCGTAATGCATTCAGGGCTCCGGCCAGGATCTTATTGGCGTTGCCCCTGCGCTTGTCAATATCCACCCCGGAGTGCCCGCCGCGAAGCCCGTGGACCTGAAGTCTGTAAACACGAAAGGCTTCCGGAAGCAGCCCGGTTGAAACGGGGCGGTCGATGGAAAGCGTCCTGCCGCCGGCGGACCCCACGGTGAAAATCCCCTCCTCTTCGGAGTCGATATTGATAAAAACATTCCCGTCGATAAATCCCGGCTGAAGCGACTCGGCGCCGGTCAGCCCCGTTTCCTCTTCCACGGTGAACAGCAGTTCCAAGGGAGGATGCGGAAGGCTCCCATCATCCGCCAGGGAAAGACACAGGGCGATCCCGATGCCGTTATCCGCCCCCAGTGTGGTCCCGTCGGCCGTTAGCCAGTCGCCGTCCTGAATGAGGCGAATCGGGTCTTTCGAAAAATCATGGGCCGAATCCCGGATTTTTTCGCAAACCATGTCCAGGTGGCCCTGGAAGACGATTCCGGGTGCGCTTTCAAAGCCTTTGGTGGCGGGGATTTTGATCACCACATTTCCCGCAGGATCGCTGATTACGTTCAACCGGCGTCTTTCCGCCCACGCTTCTATCCAGCTGGCGATATTTTTTTCGTTACCGGAGCACCTGGGAATCGCGCTGATGCTTTCAAAAATTTCGAGAATTTCACGAAGGTTTTTGTCCATTTCATCTCGCTTGGGGGTTAGAGGTTCCAGTTTTTAAGGGGAGGCGGAAATTCCGTAGCGGAAGTATTATCCGCCCTATTCATTCCTGCCTATCCGTGTCGCATCGCCAGTTTTCCGAACATCACTGCCAGGCCGGTGCCGATGCCGTAAAGGGAGCGAACCGGAAGGTTTTTCTCCACATTGGCATCGAAAAAGAGATTGAGGGTGGACGGCAGGCCGTCCTCGGATTTCCAATAGCAAATCAGCAGCGGGACTAAGGGCAGCGGATGCACTACAAGCGAGACATCCGATTCGTAGTGGTTTTCAACTGGTTTCCCGTTGAACAATTCAACGATGTCTTTGAAAAAGTCCGTGTAGGTATCGGCAACTTTTTTTAGCGGCTTTTCGCATCGCTGAACAAAAAAATTATTCCATTCCCGCCCGGTTTCTAGCTCTCTCATTGGAACCCATTTTCCGGACGGCGGAATGCCAAGGCTGTGAATAATATAGTTGAGCACGGGTCCCGCCACCCACTGATTGATGTGAATATCCGAGGACATCTCGCCCCTTGCGTCCACGCTGAAATCCTTTCCGAGGATTTTAATGGTGAGCTTGCCGTCCGCATACCGGCCTCCGGTGCGAGCCGCCGCTTCGGAAAGATCGACATCCTTAATCTGCATTTGAAGCTTTGCCAGAATTTCTTCTTCCGGACCAGCGGATGCTTCAGGGTTCAGGAACTCGCTGCCGCCGTACTGCCGGGCGATTTCAGGATCCACCCTGGGGCAGTCGCCAAGCGCCCTCTCACCTTTGAACACGGCGAGGGCAAAGGCGAGACAAGCGGGATAGCCGCATTCCCTGCAATTGGATTTTTCCAGGTACTTCAGTATCTCAACGGTGGTTTTCGGTTTTTTCATCCGAACGCCTCCTTAAGTTCAACAATTCCGCTTGGATCTTCTTGAGAAAAGCATCTCCGAAGGCCATTTTAATGTTATCAGCGATACCGCTGTCCAATGATAACGTTGAAGAAATTTTTTCCCGGTTGCAGGGGAATTCCGAAACTTCCTCCTGTACCGATAAAATCGGCGGATTGGTCTCAACCAGTGCCAGCGGCCAAAGGATACAGGATAACGGTTTTACGGAGTTTATGGGTACTTTCGTGTCAATTGCCGCCGTGTGCAGAGAGCAAAAGACCTTTCCCCCCTTTGTTTTGTATCCGAACACGCAAAAGCCCTCGTCGTTCTTATCGATTGAATACGTATTTCGGCCTTCATAATCGAAAACGTTGTCAAACCCCTTATCCGATCTCAAACCGGGGGCGTAGCGCGAGGCCTGCGGAATCATATCGATAATATTGGACAGTTCGGCTTCATCGATGATGATCTCATAACGGCCGCAACAGCATTGCGACATATTGCAATTACCGGAGGCGCAGGAATGCTCGATAGCGGACAGAGATTCGAGATCCAGGATAAAACCATCAATCAAAGGGAATAGAGCATCTGGTGAATTCATTTTATTAGATCCGACTTGATTCCTTGTCATTTCCTTTTCAATATCTTGTTTGGAATATTCGACGGTTTTATGGATTGTGGCCCCTTGTCGATGGTGAAAATCCGCTCGGCAATCAGCCGTGACGTCAAATCGTTACGATAGACCCACACCTTGACTTTGTCCCAGTTGGCCTTAAGATCCGGCCCGTCTCCTGACGACCCGCAATCGACGGTGCTGCTTCCCGCAATGGCGAACTGTTGCCCTCCCGCCGGGACCCAGGTGTCCGGCACGCTGTTCTTTGCCTTGAATTTCTGAACTGTCAAATTGCAATCGGCCACGGTATTATTATTGCGGAGGGTCACCACACTGTTGTCTCCGTCGATAGCGAATCCAAGAATGTCTATGCTTGGAGCCGGCAACGCCGGAATGGTGACCTCTCTTTCGCTGAGAATCGTCGTTCCCCATTGCGTCTGAATCTTCAATCGAGTCGCCGCTGGTTGTCTGTTCCAGACTCCGTTGATGGTTCGTTCCTCGCCCGGACTCATCACCCCCAGGCCGGGGACGGCATGTCCCGTACCGACCCATCGTTGCAGATTTTCCACGTACTCTAAAACGATGATCGAAAATCCGCTCCTGTGCTGAAACGGAACGGCATTGGTGTTAACGATGCGCGCCTGCCACGCCCCGTCGCATTGAGTGTCCACCTTCGCTATCTGAAACGCCGTCAACTTAACCTTGCCCGCCAGAAGAGCGTAGGAGATTTCCGTGGCGGTTTTTGTGTCGATCTGAACTTTTGGCTTCGGTGCGACTTGCACCCCCTCCTTGACCGGTGTGGGATCGGCCGCCCGAACAAACCCGACACCGATCATGCAAAACGCCATGGCAACCGCGCAAATTATAGACATTCTCCTCACAAAAGCCGCTTTTTCTTCCATATGTCACCTCACATGATGTTGAGCCTTAGATAGTTCTTCCCCCGCTAAGGCGTGGCAACTGCAAATCATCAATAAAACCTCATCGCCGGGTCCCGACCCCGTTTTCTCTTTCCGGGATTAGAGCAGGTGGGCCACGATGTGCTTCGCCGCCTTCCGGCCGCCCCACAGGGCCACCGGCTGACAAGTACCTCCCAGGTAGGTTTCGCCGCACCAGCCGCTGGTGAGAATTCCGGTGGCATACAGGCCCTTGATCACCCGATACCGGGGATCCACCACCTGGGCGTTGGTATTGATGCGCACGCCGCCGTTGGTGTTGAGCATGCCCGAGGATAGCCGGAAGCCATAGAACGGCGGGGCGGCAATGGGCCAGATATTCGAGGCCGCCTTCCCCCACTCGGCATCCTTTCCGGAGGCTGCATACCCGTTGTACCGGGTGACCGTATCCTTGAAGACAGACGCATCGATCCCCATTTTTCGCGCCAATTCCTCCAGGCTGTCGGCATAAAACACATCCTCGAGGTCCCGGTACCGGCTAAAATCCTCGGTCAGGTTGTCAACAGGCTTTCCAATCAGCTTGTCGGCAAACCCGGAATAATGGGTCTGGCAGCCGCCGGCCGCGTAACGATCAAAGCCCTTCTGGTCCATGACCGAATAAACGTTTCCCTGGATCTCCACCGCCTTGTTGGCGAAGACGGTTTTCTGAACGACACTTTCGTCCACAAACCGGACGGCATTCTGGTTCACCCAGAGGTTCGTGGGCTGCATGCCGGCGCACACTCCCATGGGAGAGCTATAAGCGAAGCCCTTGACGTTGATGAAAAGGGAAGAGACGCAAAGGTGAGTCGCCCTGCCGTGGGCGCTCTCCTCCACCATCTTGTGGCCGTCCCCGTCCTGACCGGACTGAACGCCGTCGATGATCACCTTCTCCAAGTCGATGCTGGTGTAACCCGCCAGGCGTTTCTTGTTGGTGCTCATCCCGCCGGTGGCAAGACCGACCGCCTTGGCCTTGAAGTCAATAATTCTTCCCTTCGCATCCTTTGCGCGAATCCCGGTGCAGGTATATGGGCCATCGAGAAGAAGAGATATTGCCGCCGTATTCAGCCGAAGATCGATTCCCGCGGTCTCGGCCTGTCCTACGAGGGTTTTGACGCAAGACATGCCGTTTCCGCCCTCGTAAAAAGGAGGGCCTCCCTGCTGGTTGTATTTGACACCGTGCTTTTTAAAGAGCCAGTCGGTGTTCTCTTTCATTTCGAGATGCAGCCGGTAGTGAAGCATCGGATTGGCGATATAGTTGGTAGACTTTACGGCGGCAGCGGCCGCCTCGCGGGCCTGGGCTTCGGTGGCCTGTCCGGGGCCGTGAACTTCGGCGTAATTGGTGCCCCCGCCGTAAACGCCGTTTTTTTCCAGA
>JBECKW010000089.1:0-6536 GCA_040235505.1 Desulfobacterales bacterium | reverse complement strand
GTTCTCAACGTGCCGATCGGCGAAAAGGTAGCGCTCCGCGCGGCGGCCCGTTACTATACACGTGACAGTTTTTTTGCCGAAGGCGATGCTACGGGGAGCCAGAAAATAAAGGAAGCCAGGCTCAAGGCCCGTTTCCAGCCCACCGACCAGCTGGACATCGTCGTGCAGGGAGCGACGAAGGAGCTTACGACATGGTCAGGCGGCTGGTCACAGGTCCTGATGGGCCCGGACGACATCAATTATAAAAAACCAGACACGTATAACGCCCCTGCAAAAAAAACCGCTCCTGATAAATTTAATCAATTGGGCCTCAATGCCAATTACGATTTCGGAAACATGACGCTGACCTGGATCGCGGGCTACCATAAGTATGAAAGCACGGGAGAGGATCCGCCGCAACAGCAGAGCGATGGTTACAATATATGGTTGACCGGGGGGGGCAACTTCTACCCGAAAGATTGGACCCACACCGAGGAACTTCGCCTGGCCTCCAACGACAAAAATGCATTTTTCACTTGGCTTGTGGGCGCCACCTACTACCAGAATGAATACCTGCAGTCGTTGCATAACGGCACCACAGATGTTCTTCAAGTCAGTCCGGAAGCTTATGCAATTGGCGTTCGTGAGGGTCAAGGCTACATAGACTCGGTTATCATTAATTCGAGCGGTAATCTAAAAAACTACGGGATTTTCACGGAAGAGACCTTCCATATTACGGACGACTTCAGGATCACGGCGGGCCTTCGATATGACAAGACCACGCTTTTGAGCGGCCTGGAATTTCTGGAAGGCCTGTATCAAACAGATGATCATGCAAATCCAGCAAATGGCCATTTACCGTATCTTGTGAACGGTGTAATGGACTATGCCGGCATACCATATTCTGAACAAACTGCCGAGTGGACCAATTTCACCTACAAGCTGCGTTTCGAGTATGACCTGACACCGGACAACATGGTATATTTCGTCGCCTCCACGGGCTTTCTGCCGGGATTTGCGGGGGTTACTCCCGACAACCCGAAAGAGGGAACCTGGATGTTCAATATGCAGGACGAGCAGAAAATGATGGCCTATGAAATAGGCAGCAAGAATGAATTCGTGGACCACCGGCTGCGGCTGAACGGCAGTATATTCTATTACGATCTTGACGGATATTCCGATTCATTCGCTTTGAATGACCAGGGCATGCCTCCTGGATGGACCCCCGTAACCTTAAAAAAGGTTAAAATATACGGCCTGGATGTGGACAGCGAATTTCTGATGACGGCGAATGACAAACTCGCGGTCTCCTTGGGTTACCTGCATACAAAACTTACGCCGCCGGATACGGTTCACTGGTATTCGGGTACGCGTCCAGGGAGTTCTCTCTTTGAACTCGATGAACAGACAGGGCATCCTACGTGGGAGGGCACACTGGGCTACGACCATATCTTTACATTGCCCGACGGCGCGACGCTGGTGCCCCATGCGGAAGCGCATTACACTGGCCAGTATTATCTGACGAATTATACCTTTTATCAGGCTGATTTGGGGGACATAAAGCCGTGGATCCACCAGGATGGCTATACGCTCTTAAACGCCAACCTCATCTGGACCTCCGCTAGTGGGAATTACTCGGTCAACGCCTGGATGCGAAACATCCTTGACAAGGAATACAAGACAGCAGTCACGATCCCGAATTCTTCGCAGTTTGCGGGGCAATTCGGGGTGACTCCGGGCGATCCCCGAACCTTCGGCATGATGCTGAACGTCAAGTTCTGATGAAGGGATAGCGGTTAAACAAACGACAACCTCTCCCGGGGAATGTGTCCGGGAGAGGTTGTTTTTGTGTAGGCGCATACGAATTTATATACCAAAGAGCCAATTTCAAAACGTTTGAGCATGACCCGGCTGAAACGTTTTGAAACTGGCTCTCACAATTTCAAATTTGTGATGACCTGATCTCGGGGGATCGAGGGCGCCGGTGTGAAAGCACATATGAAAGCGGGGGGATAGAAGATGAACATAAATGATTTTTTATCGAATCATGGTCTGCTGGCAAGTAAGATCGATGCGGACGCATTGATCGGCGAATTCCTGAGCGAAATGGAGGAGGGGCTTGCAAGCCGGAAGAGTTCCCTGGCGATGATTCCGACCTACATTTCTGCAGAGAAGAAGATTCCGTCAAACGAGCCCGTCATCGTCATCGACGCGGGGGGAACGAACCTGCGGGTGGCATGTATTTCTTTTGATGAGAATAACCGCGTCTGCATCGACGATTATTCGAGATATCCCATGCCGGGCTCCAAGGAAGAGGTGTCCGCCGCCGAATTTTTTGGCCAGCTCGCCGAATACCTCCGGCCGGTGTTGGAGAAGTCGAACCGGATCGGCTTCTGCTTTTCCTACCCGGCGGAGATCAATCCGGAGATGGATGGAAGACTTCTGAAGTGGACCAAGGAGATGAAGGCCCCCGAAGTCATCGGCCGATTGATAGGTCAGGGGTTGATAGACGCATTGGGAGCCGCCGGGGCCGGGAAAAAAATTGTGCTTCTCAACGATACGGTGGCGACGCTGCTGGCGGGAAAAGCCTCCGGTAAAACTTCTTACGGCAGCTATGTGGGGTTTATTCTGGGCACCGGCACCAACATCGCCTTTCTGGAAAAGAATCAGAACATCCTGAAGGTGAACCATATCGAGTCCTCCGGATCCCAGGCCATCAATGTGGAATCCGGCGCTTTTGCAAAGGCCCCCCGGGGGGATATCGATTTGGTCCTGGACCAGGAATCCGAGGACCCCGGCGGCAACCGATTCGAAAAAATGATATCCGGAAGATATCTTCCCCAAATTGCCTTGAAAGCCCTGCATAAGGGCGTCGATGAGGGGTTGTTCAATGCGTCGAGTGTCCCCTGGATACGCAATCTTAAACAATTGAATCACGAACAGATGGAGAGCCTTATCAAAAACGGCACTGTCGATACGATGGCGGCGGTTCGTCTATTCGAGCACGACCGGGATTGCATGCAATCCATCATGAAGGCGGTTATCGAGAGGGCTGCAAAATTTGCGGCGGTCAACATTACGGCCGCAGTTGTCAAGGCCGTTGGAGAAAACTGCAGCTCACCGGTCTGCATCAACATCGACGGCACCACCTACTACAAGGCTTCAGGGCTCCGCGAAAGAACCGAACAATATCTTGAACAGATGTTGGGGGCCCGAAATATCGAATATGCTCTCGTGCACGCCGAACGGGCACCCCTGATCGGGGCGGCAATCGCCGGACTGGTGAACTGAATACGGCGTAAGAGGCGAAAAGCCGAGGAGCGGAAGAGCCGAAAAGGGGGAAGGTGGAAGAATTTAAAAATCAAAAGGACAAGGAACAAAATAACAAAAAGGCATGAAAGATCATGTCATTAAGAAGGAGGAGGCAGTATCATGAGTGTGAAGTTAGGTATTAATGGTTTCGGCCGTATCGGCCGGATGGTTCTGAGGGCATCCCTTAAAAATCCCGATGTGGAAGTAGTGGCCATCAACGATCTGACGGATCCGGCCACCACGGCCCACTTGCTTAAATACGACTCGGTACACGGCAAACCGGACATGGTGGTGACGGCCAGGCCGAACGCCATCGATGTGAACTGGCGCTCCATTGCCATCACTTCGGTCAAAGATCCCGAGAAGTGCGACTGGAAAAACCTGGGGGTTGACGTGGTGGCGGAATGCACCGGGCTTTTCAGGGACCGGGAAAGTGCCGGCAAGCATCTCGTGGGCGGCGCCCGGAAGGTGATCATCTCCGCCCCGGCAAAGGACCCGGACATCACCATCGTTATGGGGGTGAACAACACCCGATACGATCCCAAGACGCACCATATTATTTCCAATGCATCGTGCACGACCAATTGTCTGGCGCCGGTGGCAAAAGTGCTTTCGGAGAAATTCGGACTTCAGTCCGGCCTGATGACCACCATTCACTCCTACACCGGGGACCAGCGGCTGCTGGACTTTCCCCACAAGGACCTCCGGCGGGCAAGATCCGCGGCCCTGTCCATGATTCCCACCACCACGGGAGCGGCCAAGGCGGTGGCGCTGGTGCTGCCGCAGCTTTCCGGGAAGCTCAACGGCCTGGCCATCCGGGTACCGACGCCCAACGTATCCATCGTGGATTTTGTGGGCATCCTTGAAAAACCCGGTATAACGGTGTCCGACGTGAATGAGGGACTGAAAAGCGCATCGGAGGGGAGCCTTGCCGGCATTCTCGGGTACTGCGACGAGCCCCTGGTCTCTTCGGACTTCAACGGGTCCCCGCTTTCCTCCATTGTCGATGCGCAAACGACCCACGTGATGGGGCAGATGGTAAAGGTGCTTGCCTGGTATGACAACGAGACCGGCTATGCAACCCGCATGGTGGACCTGGCCGCCATGATCGGGAAACAACTATAGGGAGAGAATCTATGCCGGTTGCAGATTATAACACATATTGCCGAATGATCGACCAGGCACGTGAGAAGCATTTTGCCTATCCTGCCGTCAATGTGGCAAGTCTTGAGGCCGCCAACGCCGTATTGAAGGGGCTGGCGGAAAGTAAAAGCGACGGCATCATTCAGGTGTCCACCGGCGGGGGTGCGTTTGCATCCGGCAGCAGGGTAAAGGATATGGCTCTGGGAGCCATTTCCCTGGCGGAGCATGTCCACCGGATGGCCGAGCGCTATCCGGTGTATGTGGCGCTTCACACGGATCACTGTCCGCCGGAGCGTCTGGACGGATTTCTGATCCCACTGGTTGCCGAAACCGAAAGACGGCGCGCCGCGGGTCTTCCGAACCTGTTCAGCAGTCACATGTTCGACGGCAGCTCGCTGCCGCTTGGTGAGAATCTGAGTATTGCCGTGGGGCTGCTGTCCCGATGCCGTCAAAGTGAGCTCATCCTGGAGATCGAGGTGGGCGTGGTGGGGGGAGAAGAGGACGGCATCAAGGCGAATGCAAACTCAGTCCTTTATACCACCCCCGAGGATACCCTCGAGGTCGCCCGGCAGCTCGGCTCCGGGGAAGTGAGATACCTGCTTGCCGCCACCTTTGGCAATGTGCACGGCGTCTACAAGCCCGGTCACGTGAAGCTCAAACCGTCCATATTAAAGGAGTGCCAGGAGGCTGTAGAGAAGGCTTACGGGAAAGCCGCACGGTTCTCCTTTGTTTTTCACGGCGGTTCCGGTTCGGCCATTGAAGATATTCACGAATCGTTGGACTACGGCGTTGTGAAGATGAATATCGATACCGACACCCAGTACGCATTCACCCGGGCCATCGCCGATCATATCATGAAAAATTACGACGGGGTCCTGAAGATAGACGGAGAGGTGGGGAAGAAGAAGAGTTATGACCCCAGAACCTATCTGTCCCTGGCAGAAGCCGCCATGGCCGAGCGGGTGCGGCGAGCCGCAGAAGATTTAAGGTCCGTCGGGACCACACTGTTTAAATATTGAAGAGAAGAATATGTTGCAGGAAGCAAAGCAGTTTGAAAAGATTATCGAAAATGATTTTCACATCGAGCGATTGGGAACGTGCCGTATCGATTCCCCCATGGTCACCAGCCGGTTCATCGATGATACGGACAGCATCCTGTATCATCAACGCCTCTCGGAAGTGGGTGCGCTGCTTGACGCGGGATCGGAGCCCCCGACGCTCGAAATGGCAGGCCCACGGCAAAAAATTTACTTCGACCCCTCGAAATTGAGATGCGGTATTGTGACCTGCGGGGGCCTTTGCCCGGGACTCAACGATGTGATTCGTGCCGTGGTGCTGAGCCTTTTCTATCACTACGGCGTCCGGTCCGTGTTCGGTTTCCGCTACGGTTATGAGGGGCTGACCTACCGCCATGGTCACCCGACCATCGATCTCAACCCGGAAACGGTCCGAAATATTCACAAGGATGGCGGTACGATTCTCGGAACCTCCCGGGGGCCCCAGGATGTCGGTGAGATGGTGGATACGCTCGAGCGGATGAATATCGGCATTCTCTTTGCTGTCGGGGGGGATGGGGCTCTCAACGGCGCCCGAGCCATCTCGCAGGAGATCGGGAAACGCAATTTAAGAATCGGCGTGATCGGGATTCCCAAAACCATCGACAACGACATTTCCTACGTGGATGCTTCTTTTGGGTTTGACACGGCGGTGTCGGAGGCAAGGACCGCCATTTTCGGCGCCCACAACGAGGCGGTGGGGGCCCGGAACGGGATCGGCCTGGTGAAGCTCATGGGGAGGGATGCCGGATTTATCGCGGCGTACGCCACCATTTCCAACAACGATGTCAATTTCTGCCTGATTCCGGAAAAACCATTCACCATGGAAGGCTTTCTGAAGGCCCTCCGGCAGCGGATCGAAAGCCGGGGGCATGCGGTCATCGTGGTGGGCGAAGGGGCAGGCCAGGAGCATGTGGGGATGAATGGGCAAAAAGACCGATCCGGAAACATCCGGTTCGGGGATGTGGGGATTTTCCTGAGGGATAAGATCCGGGAGTACTTCGATGCTGCCGGGGTTCAAATCGACCTGAAGTACATCGACCCGAG
>JBECKW010000085.1:0-5406 GCA_040235505.1 Desulfobacterales bacterium | reverse complement strand
ATCAGCTATCAGCTATTAAACGGCAGAATACCAAAACTTTAGGCACTTTAGCGCACTTTAGTCACTTTAGGCACTCGCAGTTCTTTTTTGCCTTGACGATGGATAACCCACCATGCTAATAGGTTTTTCGCCTTTTAGCCGGCGTAGCTCAGTTGGTAGAGCAGCTGATTCGTAATCAGCAGGTAGGCGGTTCAAATCCGCCCGCCGGCTCCATTTGCAGCACCTTTGGGATTTCACGCAGAAGCCGCCGGGAAATCCTTTTTGATTTACCCGCAAGGTGGCGATTGGACACGGATATATAAGCGAAGAGCCATCTTTTTTCCCGGATATTGCCCCTGGCGGACGCTGTTAGGGTAATTTTTACGCTTTTGCCTGAATTTTATCAAAAAGAATGCGTTCCCTTCTTGACATATGTATTATAACCGTATATTTTTATAGCTAATATTTGATAAAAATCGGGAATGGCGTAATTTGGAGAGGATTTTCGGAATGAATGAAGCCGATGATATCCAACTGAAGGCGGAAATTGACAGCATAATGGAACGCGTGAATCGTATCATGAAGGATGTCGATGGTCTCGACGCCGAATCGAAAGAAACAACCACCAAAACGGAAGAATGAGAGTCTGTTCCTTTTGTTGAAACTGAAAGCTTTAAGTTGTAAATACTTACGGAAGATCATAAGGTCTTAGGAGGGGCTATGACATTAACCAAAAACGATCTTGTTGCCAGTGTAAACGAACTCGGATTTACCAAAAAAAAGTCGGTGGATATCATTGAAACCCTGATTGAAATTATGAAAGGAACGCTTGAAAAGGGTGAGGACGTCCTAATTTCAGGTTTTGGCAAATTCTGTGTGAAAAGCAAGAATTCAAGGCGCGGCAGAAATCCCGCTACTGGTTCGGACCTTATTTTGCGGGAGCGCAAGGTCGTTACCTTTAAGTGCTCCGGGAAATTGCGGGAGAAGATAAACGGTCCCGACTGATATCAGCAACTGCATAATGGCGTGAGCCATAAAACCTCATATGGGGCAAGCTGCAGCAAATTCGTTTCCAGTCGATTCCCCGTCAGAAGATCCCGAGTACAAATGGGCAGTCCGGAATCGGTCATCGAAAGGGGCACTTTCCTCGAAGAAATGTTGATAAAAGCATAGATAGTCTGCCGGTCACATCTCCTGGCAACGGCGAATACCGCCGGATGAATATCCAATACCTGCATGGCCGCGCCGGGATGAAATGCCGGTTGTCTTTTCCTCACTTTAATCATGTGAGCATATGAATGAAAGATCCTGGAACATAGCGTTTCAGGATCTTTTAGTTTATTGCGAACCATGGACACGGGCAGCTTTTCCCGGTTAATACTTCTCGCCCGGCCGGTTATCCGGACGCCCTCGTCCCAATTCCGGGAACCCAGGAGGCTGTGGATGTAAGTGGCCGGCACCCCGGGCAGCGTATACTGAATTGCCTGTGAAGCGAGAAATTTTTTGGCAGGGTCGACTCCTTGAATGCTTTCACCGGATAAAATCGCATCGAGATAAGTGATATTCAGTTCATAGGGACTTTCGGATCCATCCGGGTTCCGCTTCATCGCTGCGCCGGCCCCGCGTTTTTTTGCCATGCGGGCCAGCTTCATTATTTCTTTCTCAGGTAAAACTCCTTCAAGAGGACGTATGCCGATACCGTCATGGGAGGCGGTGAAATTGAAAAACGTTGTTTCAGGAGAAGGGGATCGGAGGTCTGCCGCCCATCGGGAGAGTGGACGGGCGTTTTCTGAAAGAAAAGCGTGGAGAAGCAGCGGCGGAAGGGTAAAATTGTAGACCATCTGGGCTTCATCCCGGCCGTTCCCGAAGTAACTGATATTCTCCGGATGGGGAACGTTGGTTTCGGTAAGAATGAGCACCGAAGGCGCCACGACATCCAGAATTGCCCGGAAAAGTTTTACCATGGCATGGGTTTGGGGCAGATGGATGCAAGTGGTGCCGATCTCCTTCCACAAATAGGCGATGGCATCGAACCTGATGACCCGCGCTCCTTTTCTCACATAATAAAGAAGGACGGAAACCATTTTTTCAAGAACATCCAGGCTCCGGTAATTCAGGTCAATCTGATCCTCGCTGAAGGTGGTCCACAGAAGAACGCTCTCACCGCTTTTTTTCCGGAACGGCGTCAAAAGCGGAAGGGCTCTGGGGCGGGTCACCCTGGAAAGATCCGCTTCAGGGTCGGCTTCAATGGCAAGATTCTCATATCCTTTCGCTTCCCCCAGATACTTTTCAAACCATTGACTCTCGGCAGAGATATGGTTCAGGACCATGTCGAACATGAGGCCGAAGTCTTCCCCCACGGCCTCGACGTCCGCCCAGCTTCCGAGGTCCGGATCTATGGCAAAGAAATCCTTAACCGAAAAGCCGTCGTCGGAGGAATAGGGGAAGAAGGGGAGAAAGTGGACCGTCGAAAAGAGCCCCTTTAAATAGTCACGGGCAAACCTGTGAAACGTCCGAAGCGGCGGTTCCCCGTCTTTTTTCAGTGAATCGGCGTAGGTGATGAGGACCGTGTCGCTCTCGGAAAAAGAGCGTTTCGGTGAAGATTGTGGAACTGGAAACTTCTGCATGAGCCCGCAAATCCGCTCATAGGCCCGGGAGGCCTTTTCAGGGCCGTAGATTTCGGTGAGCAGACTTTGGATGTGTTGGTAAAAGCTCATGGCTGATAGCTCATAGGGAGAGAGCAGAAGTCAGAGATCGGAGGTCAGAGGTCAGAAACGGCAAAACTACGCTTTCTCCCGCAGAGGCGCAGAGGCGCAGAGAACGGCAAAGTATAAATAAAAATAAAGACGATGGCAATGGTCGCATGGGGCGTCTTTGGCAACCCCCGTTTCTGGTGGCAATCACTCCGCACCGAGTTTATTGTGAAGCTCGGGTTTAATACCCCGTCCGCTTGCGACTGCGTGGTTTATTGGGTTTGTTGGGTTCGTTGGGATATACGGTTCTTCCGCTCTTCCGATTTTCCGCTCTTCGGTCGTTCAAGCTGTCTCTGACCTCAGACATCTGACTCCTGATCTCTGCCTTTCTCTGCGCCTCAGCGGCTCTGCGGGAGATGCTGTAGCTTTGCCGTCGCCGCTTCTACCCCCCGGTCTCTGGCCTCTGTTTTCTCTCACCCTCTTAACCGAGATACCGATCTGTAATGATTGATTTGTAGCTGTGGATATCCTCCAGATCCTCGGTGATAAAATCATAAACATATTGATCATCGATCTCGCCGTAGAGATGGACCAGCCGGTTCCTGAATTTTGCCATTTGACGTAGCCGGATACCGAGGTCCGGGCGAATGACCTCATTTTCTTCCATTACTTTAAAAGAGTCTGCATAATCGTTGGGCGCTCTATAATGCTCGGCGGCAATAATATGGTTGGCGATATCCAGACAGCATTCAATGCTGACCTGCAGGTAATATTTTGCGCTGCCGATCAGAATCTTATCTTTAAGAAATTTTTTTGAGGGGATGGCTGATATTTGTTTGAGCAGCTTCAGGAATTCATCCAGTTTTATCAATTTTTCTGATATTTTTTCAGAGGATACCATTCGTTACCTCTTCACTTGGTTTGGCGCATATCCGTTCGAATTTGTAGCGGCGAATTACCGGCAGGAAATCGAAAAAGGCCATTCGGAGATTTGTTTCAAAATGAACTCGTTTTGCATCATCTTGGCAATAAATCAGGATGCCGGTGGTGATAATATCCCCCTGGACGGTCATTGGAAGATGGTTGATAATACGGACATCAGATTCAATAACATGATCCAGCAGATCGTCCAGGGCAAGTGAAAGGGATAGCTCCAGCTTGAGTGATTTTTTTGTGTCGAGCCCCTCGACAAATATAGCGATATCCAAATCGCTGAACGGATTTTTCAGGTCTTTAGCGACGCTGCCATATAGATAAGCGAATTCAACCGGGGTGCCGGCAAACAGCTGCTGTGAGATATTTAATATTTTTTGTTTTAAATCGCTCAAGGCCATGGCTCCGCAGCTATTGTCCAGAATAGGAAAATGATCATAAACAGTCTGAATCCAGCTGATTTTGCTTAAAAATTGATCTGTCGACTCATTTGGTTGAATAGCATCGTCATTATATAGCGGGACCATTTCTAATACAAGTGCAGATAATCATTAGCCAGAGATCAGAGGCCAGAGGTCAGAAACGGCAAAGTTCATCGTGTCAGCCTAAACCGGCTCTTCGGCTCTTCCGATTTTCCGCTCTTCGGTCGTTCAGGCTGTCTCTGACCTCAGACATCTGACCTCTGATCTCTACGTTGTTACTGTCTCCGGTTTGAAATATTCTGATTTAATGATATATTATCGATTAATATTGGGAGAGTACCATGATAACTCGGGGGAAGCTTCGATGGAACAGGCCAACCTGGAAATACTGAGGCAGCTTGCAAAAAAATATATCTGGTGGAAAACGTCCGATGTAGCCGTTTCCATGCCTGAACGCATTATTGCCCAGGTGATGAATATCGGCGACTATGAGGATGTTCAGGCGCTTGTGAACCAAGTCGGTGATGAGGCCTTTCGAGAAGTTTTATCTCATGCAGAGCCGGGCCAGTTCAATGAACGGTCATGGACGTATTGGCATTACCGCCTTGGAGTTGCAAGCATCGGCCATGTTCCGCCGCTTCCAAGCAGGAGGTTTGAATGAACCGAGCATTCAAACCTCATTTTGAAATCCTACCTCCTTCACAGAAACGTTTGTGGTTTGAGCTTGAACCGGCGGCGAAGCTTGGATTTGTTTTATATGGCGGGACGGCGATTGCATTGCGGCTTGGGCACAGAACATCGGTGGATTTTGATTTTTTCTCGGAAAAACCGCTTGCTCATAAAGCAATTCATGCAGCCTTTAAATTCACAGCGCACTCCAAAGTATTGCAGGATGAGCGAAACACCTTGAGTATTCTGGTTCCTTATGGCGATTCCGAACATACTCACGTCAAAGTTTCGTTTTTCGGTGCAATAGGATTTGGCCGTGTAGGCCAACCAGACTTTACGAAAGATGGAGTGCTTGAGGTGGCCTCACTGGATGACTTGATGGCGACCAAAGTGAAGACTGTTTTACAGCGTGCTGAAGTTAAGGATTATCTTGATATCGCCGAAATGCTGAGGGGCGGCGTCAGCCTATCTGGGGGAATAGCTGCCGCTTGTAATTTTTTTGGTTCGAACTTTCAACCTAGTGAAGTCCTGAAAGCCTTGGTTTATTATTCGGACGGTGATCTGTATACGCTGGACGAGGATTCGAAGGGCATACTTATCGAAGCGGTCAGATCAGTCCGAGACCTCCCTGAAGTTCCGATTCTTTCCAAACATCTTGGATCAGCAGATGACTAAAAGCTATAATCTATCAGCAATAACCTTCCGCCTTC
>JBECKW010000082.1:0-36533 GCA_040235505.1 Desulfobacterales bacterium | reverse complement strand
AGAAATTCTGGGACAGGTCCCACCGGCAATGGGCACCCTGACCGTTGAGCTGGCCGCTGTGCATGCGGCCATGGCAGGTTGTCGTCCCGGCTACATGCCTCTGCTGATTGCCGCCCTGGAGGGATTCCTGGATCCGAACGCCAATGCCCGCCTGGCACTATCCGGCACCGGAACGTCCCAATGGGTCGTTGTCGTAAACGGACCGATCGTCAAGGCACTCGGGATCGGCTGCGGACAGGGGGCCGCAGGCAAGGGACATCACGTGAACGGGTCCATCGGGTATGCCATCAACCTGATTGCTTACGGCGTGGGCGGCTCCAGGCCGCCCATGATCGACAGATCGACCCTCGCCTCTCCCGCCGATTACGTTTGTTGGGTTTTCGGTGAGAATGAGGATGCGCTTCCGAGCGGGTGGAAGCCCCTGCACGTAGAGCGGGGCTATAAATCCACCGACAGTGTGGTGACGGTGATGGCCAGCTATCCACCCGTCGAGAACAACGATCATTGGAGTGCTTCCATTGAAGAACATATGCGCTGGTGGCGCAACATTGCAAGTCCGCTGCTGAACATGGGCGGTGCGGGCGTTCCACAGGTTATCGAATTGTCGCCCATCATCGCTCTGGGGCCGGAGCACGCGCAACTGGTGACGTCTGAAAAATGGCAAAAGGATGATTTCCGTAAGGCTTTCTGGGAACAAACACGCATTCCCTTTTCAACGTGGCCGTCCGCCTGCGATCGGAAGGGGCTGGCAGAGATCATGGGACCGCTTGGCGACGACGAGCTCATCCCCATCACATTGACGCCGGATCGGTTTTTAGTGGTTATCGCCGGCGGAGACGGCAAACAATCTCATTTCTTTTCTCCTTTTCCGGGTTCGTTCCCTGTCAGTAAGTTAGTGACATTTTAGTATGGTTTTTATGATCCACACATCCATGACAAGGAGGGCGTAATGAAATTGATTCGATCGTTTATGGGAAGACGACAGTTTCTGATCGGCGCCGCTGCGACGTCCGCATTGGGGCTGGTCTCCAGGAAGGTCGCAAATGCCATTGCACCGGGGGCGGCCGGCATATCCGCAGGTACTGCTAATGCGGCTGAAAACCCCGTTCCCGCCGACACGAAAGGTATTTTCAGTGACAAGTACAGTCACCTTTTGTCCCCCCTTAAAATCGGAAACGTGGTCCTGAAAAACAGAATGATGCACACCCGGAGCCTTCCGCATTTTCTCCAGGGGCCGGAAACCTTTCCGAACGAGCAGGTCATTTCCCATTACGCAAGCGTGGCCGGAAACGGTGCTGCCATTGTCACCGTCAAGGGCTGCAAGGCGTTGAGCAATCGAAAAGAGCTCAGCGGCGACACCGCGCATATGACCATGTGGGACATCGAAGATCCCAGTGTCCAGAATTATTTCTCACAGCTGGCGGATGCCATCCATTTCTATAACGCCAAGGCTTCCGTCGGTCTCTACCTCATCGAACCGAAAGGCTACAACATCAGCTACCTGGAAAAGCCTATTCAGAAGCACGAAATGTTTTCGTGGCCGATTCCCGCAGGAAAGGAACTTCCCGTCGAGTTGATGCAGGAAATCAACGATGATGCGGCAAGACAGGCAAAGCTTTATCAGTCCCTTGGGTTCGACATGGTGAATATCTATATGTCGTATCGCGCCTCCCTTCTGGCGTATGCCCTATCGCCGGCCATCAACAAAAGAACGGACAAGTACGGCGGGAGTGCTGAAAACCGAGCGCGCTGGCATCTCGAGCTGTTTCAGGCCATCAAAAAGGCCTGTGGCCAGGATTTTCTGATAGAGGCGCAAATCAGCGGCGAGGAAACGGAAGAAGGCGGGTTTACCCTTGAGGATACCGTTCAATATGCCAAAATGTGGGAGGGTACGCTGGATATTCTTCAGCTTCGGGGAGTCGACGGCGATATTGCCCACCCCACCGGTTACAATTCACAAAAAAAATACCCCGTGACCCTCACATATGCCGAGGCTATCAAGAAGAGCGGTGCAAAAATTGCTACCGCCCCTGTGGGTGGTTACCAGGACCTGGACTTAAGCGAAGAGTATATCGCAACCGGTAAAACCGATATGGTGGCCATGGCCCGGGCTTTTATCTGCGATCCGGAATATGCTCAAAAAGCATATGAGGGCAGAGGCGAAGATGTGGTGCCCTGCATCCGGTGCAACGATTGCCATGGAATCGGCATGGAGGGTCCCTGGTACAGCTGGTGTTCCGTAAACCCGAAGATCGGTATTGCGCACAGAGTACCCCGCATGATCGATCCGCCCACAGCACCAAAGAAGGTTGCCATCATCGGTGGGGGGCCAGCGGGCATGAAAGCGGCCCTTGTGGCCGCCGAGAGAGGGCATTTGGTGACCCTGTATGAGAAGAATGACTTCCTGGGTGGGCAGCTCAAGTATACGGATTTTGCTGCGTTCAAATGGCCCCTCAGAAATTACAAGGACTACCTGATTCGTCAGACCTATAAAGCCGGTGTCGAGGTGTTGCTGATGACCAAAGCCACGCCTGAAATGATCAAGTCGAAAGGCTACGATGTAATTCTGGTCGCCGCCGGAGCAGAGCCTATTATTCCGGACATTCCCGGTGCAGATGGGCCCAATGTGCGGGCCCCTATCTTCGTTTACGGAAACGAGAAAGCCCTCGGAAAAAACGTTGTGGTGATTGGCGGGGATCAGATCGGTACGGAAACCGGAATTTATCTTGCTGAAAACGGCCATCGGGTGACGGTTTTGACGGAAGAGGAAAATCTGGCAACCGATGCCAATCAGATTCATTACTTTGGCCAGTTGCGTACGGCGTGGCGTGCGCTTCCGAACTTCGATTATTTAACGGAAGTTACAGCCACCGGTATTTCTACGGATAAGGTGACCTATATCGATGCCAACGGCAAGGAGAAATCCATCAAGGCCGACAACGTGGTGATATACGCCGGCCGGAAGCCAAGGCGAAATGAGGCGCTCGAGTTTTATAGTGCCGCCAAACGGTTTTTCACCATCGGCGACTGTAGTATTCATGGTAATCTGAGGAAACATATCGACGGTAATGTGGCAAAGGCCACTCGCACCGCATTTGCGGCGGCATCCCGAATCTGACGCCTTTTAACTTAAACTTAATATTTTCTATATGACTAAAATGAATGAAGATCAGAAAAGCGTGGGTGCGCAATCGGAATCTGATGGGTTCCAGAGTCTGAAACCATTCTTTTATCCTCGCTCCATCGCTGTTGTGGGGGTTTCAAAAAATCCGGCCGGTGTCGGCACGTGCATGGTGAGAGCGCTTCAACGATTTGGTTTCAGCGGCAAAATTTTTCCGGTCAATCCGCACCTTAAAGAACTGCTGGGGCTTCCGGTATACGCCTCCGTCCTGGAGATCCCGGAGGATGTGGACTTTGCCCGAATATATGTGCCGACCGATGCCGTCCGGAATGTGGTCACGGAATGCCGTCAAAAACGAGTGGCCGCTGTAGAAATATTCACCGGGGGTTTCGGAGAAATCGGGACGCAAGATGGACGGCGCCTGGAGAAGGAACTGGCGGCCCTTTCGGGTTCCGGTATGCGAATCATCGGTCCGAACTGCTTTGGTGTTTATTCTCCCGCAGGTTGTGTCACGCAGATCCCCGGAGAGAATTACCAGCGTGAAAGTGGCACATTCGGATTTTTGTCTCAAAGTGGCGGATTGTCCGAAGACATCTTCCGTTATGCCGGAAACCATGGGCTGAAGTTCAGCCACGGAATCAGCTATGGGAATGCCTGCGACGTCAACGAAGTCGATTTGATGGAATATTTCGAAGCCGATCAAAATACTCACATCGTCGGTGCTTACCTGGAAGGCGTCAAAACCGGCACCAATTTCATGAAGACGGTGCGACGATTGGCGCGTAAAAAGCCGACAATTATCTGGAAA
This sequence comes from Desulfobacterales bacterium, assembly GCA_040235505.1. Taxonomy (GTDB): domain Bacteria; phylum Desulfobacterota; class Desulfobacteria; order Desulfobacterales; family JAFDDL01; genus JBECKW01. Next base: position 32,604 of record JBECKW010000082.1, on the reverse strand, counting down.
GGCGGCCTTACACCTGCCGGCGCCAGGATGACGGCCAGTCATACCGGGTCCATGGCCGGAAATGAAAAGGTATGGCAGGGCTTCTTTCGCCAGACGGGGGCTGTCCAGGTTATGGGACTCGAAGAATTCCTGGATACGGCCTCGGCATTCTACCATCTGCCGGCGCAAAGTGACCGGCGTATCGCCTTGATATGTGGTGGTGGTGGTTCGGGTGTCGCATTGAGCGATGCCTGCTCTCGCGCAGGGTTAACCGTTGCGGAACTTGATGCGGATTTGAAGGAAAATATCGCCGCATGCCTGCCGAAAGAAGGAACCAGCGCGAACAATCCCATCGATGTGGGTCCCCCCTTCCCGCCCGGAAGAGTTTTGGAAACGGTCATGGAAAACCTGGCCGCCAGCGGGCAGGTGGGCAGTATTGTCATGGATAAGGTGACGCCCTCTTTAGAACTGCGTCGGGTTATGGGATATTCTGAGCAAATAGGCTGGAATGAACAGCCCGGATTAAGGGAAATACCGGTCAATATCGTCAAAAAGTATCAAATTCCCGTCATCGTTATTCTACGGGAAGGAGGCGACCGGCAAGGGAATCTGGACGTCGAACAAGAGCGAAGACGGTTGAGAGATTACTATCTACAAAACGGAGTCGGCGTTTTCCCCTCAACCGACAGAGCCCTGATGGCCCTGGGCCACATGGTTCATTACTACAGGAACCGACTGGAGCGTAACGCCTGATTGGGAGTTCGACAAGGAAATTTCAATTCTTTGCCTGTTTTAACAAGGAGAAGACAATGCAATTCAAACTCACCGATGAGCAGAAGATGATGCAGGACATGGCCAAGGATTTTGCCCAAAAGGAAATTCTGCCAACCCTGAAAGAAGATGAAAAGAATCACAGATTTCGCCCTGAGTTGGTCAGGAAGATGGCGGATCTCGGTTTTTTTGGTTGTGCAATTCCGGAAGAGTACGGCGGCAACGGCTGCGGTTTTTTCGAGTCGGTGCTGTTGGGCGAACAGTTGGCTGCGGTCAGCGGTTCCTGGCGCCTGCCGCTCAACATGCAGAATATCGGTCCGGCGGTGACCGTCAATAAATTCGGCACCCAAGCGCAGAAAGAGCGTTTCATCCCTGCCTGGGTGAAAGCGGAGTCTTTTGGTTTTTTCGCCATTACTGAACCAAACTCCGGTTCAGACGTTGCCGGCATGGGAACAACGGCCACGGATCGAGGCGACCATTGGGAACTGAACGGCCAGAAGATGTGGATCTCCAATGCTTCTGTGGGCGATTGGGGCCTGGTCTATGCCTATACCGACAAGAGCCTGAAATACAAGGGAATGACCTGTTTTATCGTAAATCTCAAAGACAATGAAGGTATCACCACAGCCGCAATCGAGACCAAACTCGGGCTGCACTGTTCCCCGACCGGTGAAATTGCCTTCAACCAGGCGAGGATTCCGAAGGATTCGGTTCTGGGCGAAGTCGGCCAGGGGTTTAAAATCTGCATGTGGCAACTCAATAATACCCGAATCAGCTGTGCCTCCGGAGCGCTTGGCATTGGTGGCGGGGCCATCCAAGCTGCCATCGGTTATGCCAATGAACGAACCCAGTTCGGCAGGAAGATCGGCAGCTACCAGATGATCCAGTCGCAGATCGCCGATATGGTTGCCGAGCACGAGGCAGCCAAATTGCTTGTGTATCAGGCTGCCTGGTTGAAGGACCAGGGAATGCCGAACCAATACCAAACCTCCATGGCCAAACTCTTTGCTTCCGAGGCCGCTGTTCATGCTGCCGGCGAGACCATGAAAATCTTTGGCAGCTTCGGTTTTTCAACCGAATTTCCGGCCGAACGTTTTCTGCGTGACGCGCAGTCCCTTCGGGTCGTCGAGGGGACCAGCAACATCCAGAAGATCATTATCGCCGGGATCGCCCTTGGCGATGCTGTTAACCGTTAGAGCCATTTTCAAAACGTTTCAGTTCGGTCAAGCTCAAGGCGGATCGAAAATTTCAACCGCAGGCATACATTGGTATTCCGAGGATTGAAATTTTCGACCAACGCAGAGATTGGCCGAAATGGGACGTTTTGAAATTGGCTCGTTAAAATAAAGTATATTTTCAGTAGCTGGAAAAGGAAGTCAGCATGTCACGCAACCAAACGCCATTACGTCCATATTTCGAAAATATGCCCGCGATCGGCAGTGCTCTCAGTGAAAGTGAACGCCAGCGCACCCAGGAAAATGTGGATCTGGTCAGGGAGCAGGAACAGATCATTGCCAGAGAGGTCGAACGCGTCGAAAACGCGGGGATTCCTGCCAAGAAAATTCATGATCGCGGCTCAACGACTATTTATGACCGTCTTGCCTATCTGGTTGATGCCGGAACGTGGTGCCCCCTCCATACCCTTTATAACCCTCGAAACAACGAGGAAGGATGCACCGGGGTTGTCAACGGTATCGGCAAAATTTCCGGCAAATGGGCAGTTATCATCGGTTTCGACAACAAGATCATGGCGGGTGCATGGATATCGGGTCAGTCCGAAAATATCCTCATGGTCACCGATATGGCGAAAAGGCTGAATGTCCCCCTGGTCTGGTTGACAAATTGCAGCGGCGTCAAACTGATGGAACAAGAGGCTGTCTATGCGGGACGGCGGTCGAGCGGTACGCCGTTTTTTCGTCATGCCGATCTCAATCACCTGGGAATTCCCATCTTAAACGCTATTTACGGTACCAATCCGGCAGGTGGCGGCTACCAGGGAATCAGTCCGACAATTCTGCTGGCCCATAAGGATGCCAATATTGCCGTCGGCGGAGCCGGTATTGTCGGCGGCATGAACCCGAGAGGTCACTTCGACGCAGAAGGGGCAAAATCACTTATCGAGGCGACGAAAAACTTCAAATCAAAGAGTCCCGGTCGCGTCGAAACGCATTTTGATAAGACGGGCTATTTCCGTGAAGTCCATGATTCCGAACATGGCGTGTTGGATGGCATCAAGGAATATATGCGCATGATGCCGGCCTATGACCCGGCCATGTTCCGGGTCGCAGCACCTGCCTCTCCGAAGTTTCCCGACGAGGATCTCAACAGGATCATACCCATCAACCAGAAGCGCCAGTATGACGCCCAGCAGGTTCTTGCCCGTCTCACCGATAACAGTGAGTTCATGGAATACCGACCGGACTATGGTCTCGAAGTCTTTACGGGACTTGCCAAGGTCGATGGTTTTCCTGTGGCCTTTATCGGCAATAATCAGGGCCTTTTCCCGGATTATCCGAAATACTCGGGCGGGATATATTGTGCCGTCGGCGGGAAGCATTATCGGGAGGGTCTCATCAAGCAGGCCGAATTCGTGACGCTTTGCGGGAGGGACAATCTTCCCATCATCTGGTTGCAGGATACGACCGGAATTGATGTCGGTGATTTGGCGGAGGAAGCCGAATTGCTGTCTCTTGGACAGTCTCTGATTTATTCGATCGAGCAGACAGATCTGTCGATGATGTGTATTGTTTTGCGCAAAGGTTCCGCTGCGGCCCACTACATCATGTGCGGGCCCCAGGCCAACAACAACAATGCCTTTACCCTTGGCACTCCGTTGACCGAGATCTATGTCATGTATGGCGAGACTGCCGCCGCCGCCTCCTATGCCCGGCGGCTGGTTAAGGAGGAAGCCGCCGGCAACGCTCTTGATCCGGTGCTCGAGAAGATGAACCAGATGATCAAGGATTATGCGGAAAAATCACGGCCTGCGTATTGCGCCATGAACGGCTTTGTCGATGAAATCGTCTTTTTGCCCCACCTGCGTAAGTACATTCAGGCCTTTGTCGGTTCGAATTATCAGAATCCACGTTCTATCACGCCTGTCCATCAAATGCTTCTGCCTCGAATTATCAAGGGATAAAAGGAAGTGGAAGCAAGCCGTGAAATATATTGGAATGTAGGGCATGGGTGGACAACGCTTGTACCGATGTACGCTTTGAGGCTCATCTAACACAACAAGGGAAGAAAAATGAATATTCTCGTATGTATCAAACAGGTTCCCGATATGGAATCGAAATTCAAGATCAATGGCGAAGCAAACTGGTATGACGGTGCCGATCTGGCCTGGCGGATGAACGAATATGATGAATATTCGGTCGAGCAGGCCATACAGTTAAAAGAGCAGACGGGTGGAGATTTGACCGTGCTCTGCATCGGTCCCGAACGGGTGAAGGAAACGATGAAGAAGGCGCTGGCCATGGGCTGCGACCGGGGTATCCATGTGGCGGACGATGAAAGCTTTAAAAGGGATCCCTTCGCCATTGCCTCAATTATCGCCGAGCATGCCAGAGACAAATCCTATGACATCATCTTCACCGGCATGCAATCGCAGGACAGGGGCAGTGCGCAGGTCGGCGTCCTTGTCGCCGAAATCCTTGGCCTGTCCTGCGTGACGACCCTTGTCGGCTTTGCATTTGAAAACGGCACGATAACCGCGAAACGGGAGATCGAAGGGGGCGCGAAGGCGGTGGTGAAATTGCCCCTCCCCGCCCTTGTGACCTGCCAGCTGGGGCTCAACACGCCGCGTTATCCAACCCTTCCCAATATCATGAAGGCCAAGAAGAAGGAACTTATCACGTTGCCCGTGGCGGATTGGCTGCATGTTTCGGCCCGCCAGGCGACGGCGGCACTCTATTTCCGGGAAAAGAAAGGCGGTGGCCTCGTTTTGGAAGGGGATCTTAACGAATTGGCGGATAGATTGATCGCGGTTCTTAAAGAGAAAACCGCAGCACTGGCTTAAGGAGTAAACGATGAAGACATTACTTGTTGCTGAACATAGAGAAGGAAAGCTGCAAAGCGGAATATATGAGCTGATGGCCTTCGCCAAAAGGATCGACGCCGAGAGCGTTGTTTTTCTCGTCGGCGATGAAGCCGAGTTGCCGAAGTTTGCTGGAACGCTATATCTGGCCGACGTAGCGACCTGCGGCGAATACAACCCGGATGTTCATAAGCGCCTGCTGCTGGATTCGATCGAGAAGGTGAAACCGGATATGGTGATTTTCTCCCACTCTTCATACGGCTGGGATCTTGCCCCGAGGGTGGCGCATGCCTTGCAGGCAGCCCAGATATCCGAGGTGGTGGATGTCATCGATGGACTTCCCGTGGTACCGGTCTGCAACTCGAAATTACAGAGGAAGGTCTCTGCGGCGACCGAAATAACCGTTTTGACCCTTCAGGCCGGAGCATTCAGTCCGACTGGCGAACCGGCGGGGACGCCGACGGTTGAGAAGATCGGTACAAACGCAACCGGCAAGATCGAATTTACAGGCTATGAATATGCCGAGAAGGGCGGAGTTGACCTGAGCAAGGCGTCCGTCATCGTCAGCGCCGGGCGCGGCATCGGCAAACCGGAAAATATTGCGCTCGTGGCCGGCCTGGCCAAGGCCCTGCACGGCGAATACGGAGCCAGTCGACCGGTGGTGGATGCCGACTGGGCTGAACATACCCGTCAGGTCGGCACGACCGGACAGACGGTCTCTCCCAAGTTATATGTTGCCTGCGGAATTTCCGGGGCGATCCAACATCTTGCGGGGATGAAAAAATCCGAATTTGTGGTGGCGATTAATACCGACAAGGATGCCCCCATCGGCGAGATTGCCGATGTGCTGGTTGTTGCCGACCTGAAGCAATTCCTTCCGGTGCTCATCGGGAAAATCGAAGCGCTCTAAATCTTTTTGAACTCATACGTCAATTGGCCGCCGGGAAGGCGCCTGGCGACAGTTTTCATGGCCATGCCGATGCTGAGCTCGTCAGGGCTCAGGGTGCCGTCAACGTGTCCGAAGACACGAAATTCGCCATAATCCAGAAGGGCGATGGTATAGGGCAGGAAATCTTCAAAACCGACCGGAGCGAATTCAAGCCGGCTGTAGGTTATCAACCTGCCGGGACCGACAATCTCCTGCCAGTGCATATCGCTGGAAAGGCAGCAGCAGCAATCAGCCCTGGGAGGGAAGAACATGGCCCCGCAAGTTTTGCACCGGGTGGCCGCCACCTTGCCGTTTTCCAGATAGTCGATAAAATCATTGACTTTGGTCTGGGCTGTAAAGCTGATGGCGCCGAATTTGCTGAAGCGCACATCCTTCTCTTGATCTTTTTTGTTCACCTGATTTCTCCGGATCACTGAATGCCCAAAATGGTCACATTGCCGTAAATGCCCACACCGCCGATGTTATGCGTCAGCCCGATTTCCGGATTGTTCACCTGCATGTCGCCGGCTTCACCGCGCAGCTGCAAAACGATGGTGCGCAGCTGGGAGCCGCCGGTGGCACCGATGGGATGACCCTTGGAAAGCAGTCCGCCGTCGACATTGACGGGGATGCGCCCCTGCTGATAGGTTTCCCGGCTCAGAAGTAATTCCCTGCCCTCTCCAGGCTTCGCAAACCCCAGATCCTCATAGGCCATTAACTCCGCAATCGTAAAGCAGTCATGCACCTCGGCCACATCGACCTGTTCGGGCTGAACACCCGCCATGGCATATGCCTGCGCCGCCGCCTGCCTGGAGACCTGCAGGCTGGTGTATGCGTCGCGCCCGGTCATATTGACGCTGGCGCTTGCCGAACCGATGCCCAAAATCCAAACAGGTTTCGGGCAGAAGCATTTGGCCTTCTCGGCGCTGGCGACAATGACACACGAAGTGCCGTCGGCATTGGCACAGCAATCACCGACCCTCAGCGGTTCTGCCACCGGATTGGACATTCGATTTTCGGGATCCTCAAACATATTCAGGGTTACAGCCCGACGGTACACGGCCCTGTCATTGAGCTGGCCATAAGTGGACGCCTTGACACGAATCGCGGCCAGATCCTCCGGTCGGGTACCGTACTTATGCATATGCGCACGGGCATGCATGGCGTAGTATGCCGGCATCATCGTACCGAAGGGGCTTTCCCATTGAATATCGGCCCCTCTTCCCATTCTCTCCTGAACTTCCGCCGAAGAAATTTCCGACAATTTCTGAAGACCGATGACCGCAACCACGGAATGCAAGCCGGAGTTGATCATGGCATAGGCCAACTTTAAACCGGTACTGCTGGAAGAGCATAGGGATTCCGCGTAAAAGGTGGGACCGGGGTTCAGTCCAAGATATTCGGCAACAACGGCTGCCGGTGATCGCTGCTTGTCGAACTCCGGCGCCGAGCAAATGATCGAAGCATCAATCTCCCCGGCGGTGATACGAGCATCCTTGATTGCTTCCTTAAATCCTTCAAAAGCCAACTCTCGAAGAGATCCGGGATAACTTCGGACGAATTTGCTTTGACCGACACCGATAATCGCTACTTTGCCCATTGATTCCGCTTTATTTTGGATTGATTAATAAGGGGTAGCCGAATATCATATATAAGGTTTGGCTCACCAGTGGTAATCATCTTAGATCGAAGTAAAAATTTACCTGAACGATCGCTTTTAGTCAACAAAAAAGGACAAAATAAGTGTTTATGCGACATATATAAAAATTTTTGGGCAAATTTTAATTGACATTATGCCTATTTTTCGCAATTACTAAACTTGAGAAATTAAGGAGGTAATAAAATGGTCGAAAAAGAATGGGAACGGACTTGGCCTCCTCACCTGCCTTACGATTACCACCTGATGAACCTCGAAAAGGCGTTGGTTCTTATTGAAGGCGCGAAAAAAAAAGCGGTTGAAATGGGGCATCGAATGACCCTTGCCGTTTGCGATGCCGGTGGAAATTTGGTCGCTCTCCATAAAATGGATGACGCGGCCTTATTAAGTCTGGAAATCGCCCAAAACAAGGCCAGAACCGCGGCATTCGGAAAAATTCCATCTCTATTTTGGGGGGACCTTTTCAAAGGCAGTACGCCAGAATTGGCGCCGCTCTATTTTCACAGCGGCTGGACCGCGTTCCTGGGCGGTTTCCCGGTGGTGCTGGAGGGTAAAATTATTGGCGGGTTCGGGAGTTCCGGCGCCACATGGGAGGATGGCCCCATCGCCAGGGCGGGTTTAAAGGCCCTTGGGGCGGACCTGTCCGGTGTTGACGCCTGTCTGAAGAAATTTGGTCTGCCCATGGAAAAATGGTGAACGTAATATTGTTGGTCCTTATGAATAGTAAATGAACAGGAGGATAAAATGAGCACAAAAATTTACGATTTATCGCAGCCATTCGGGGCGGATACACCGTTGTGGCCCTTCCCCGGCCCGCGGCAGGATCTTGTTTTTCAAAGAGGTGAATACCTGGGACGCTTCCATAAAAGAAGTGTTGTTTATACGGGGACCCTCCACGCCGGAACGCACATGGATGCCCCCAGCCATGTCCTGCACCCCGTCGAGGGCGGGGTGATGCTGGATAAGGTTCCCCTTGAAAGTTGCTATGGAACCGGCGTCGTTGTGGATTTTCGGCATATGAAAAAATGGCAGATCATCACGGCGGACGATTTGGAAAATGCCGAACCGACCATCGAGCGAGGTGACTTTGTCGTGTTCAATACGGGCTGGCATCATCACTGGCGTATGAATAACTATGTCTATTACAATCACTACCCGGGTCTGGGTCCGGAGGCGGCACATTGGCTGGTGAAAAAGGGAGTAAAGGCAGTGGCCGGAACCTGGGGGGCAACGGACAGTCCGCTCTGGCATTGCAAGCTTTCCCAGACCATGCCCTGGTTGGACGAGGAGTACCGGAAAGAGACCGGTAAAAACCCGGACGAAGAGTTTCCGGAGTACGAACCCTGCCACCGAATCCTTTTGCGGAACGGCGTTGTGACCATTGAAAATGCCGGTGGCGATGTTGACCAGTTGACCGGAAAGCGCTGTACAATTGCAGGATTTCCCTTTCGCTGTGAACTGGCCGACGGCGGTATGGTTAGGCTGGTAGGGATTCTCGAAGAATAACCGCTTGCACAGATGGGAGATAAGACCTAATGAGCACAAAATTCAGACTGGATGATAAAGTCGCCGTTATTATCGGAGGCGGCGGGGGGCTCGGTGAATCCTGCGCATTGGAACTGGGCCGGATGGGGGCGAAAATCGCGGTTGCGAGCCGAAATCTTGAGAAACTGAAACAGGTGGCAGACAAGATCCGCGCAGACTGCGGCACGGATACCGAGGCCTTTCAGGTGGATGTGACCGATGAGCAAAGCGTGGAAAATCTGTCCCGACAGGTGGTCCAGAGGTTCGGCACGGTGGATATTTTGGTAAACACCCACGGAATGAATATCAAGAAAGCGGCTGTGGAATATCCTGTCGAAAGTTGGAATGAGCTCTTTGCCGTGAACGTCAGAGGCGTAATGCTATCCTGCAAAGTCTTCGGGAAACTGATGATCGATAAGAAGAAGGGGAAAATCATCAACATGAGTTCGGTTCGCGGAATTCGAGGCACGGATGGCGGTAACATGGGATATGGCGCCACCAAAGGGGCTGTGGATATGATCACACGGATGCTGGCCGCCGAATTTGCGCCGTACAACGTGACCGTCAACGCGATCGGCCCCTCTCTTGTTCTGACCGAAACGATAAAACGGGCGATCGCACCGGAGCGTCTGGCCATATTGATGAACAACTCTCCTTTGAAAAGAATGGGCACACCTGAGGATGTGGCCGGCGTCTGCGCCTTTCTGGCATCGGAGGCTTCGGATTTTATGACCGGTCAGATTCTTTACATTGACGGCGGCCTCACTGCTGTTGCCTGAGACTGCAGCCCGCACACCGTAGAAGAGGATTCCGATATGGATGGTGACCCCATTCAAAGTGTGCTGATAATCGGCGCGGGTACCATGGGTGAAGGAATCGCCCAGAATTTTGCCCAGGCAGGGCTTGATGTACTCGTTGTCGATACCGCCAGCAATGCTTTGGCCCGGAGCATGCACCAAATTGAAGCCAATCTGTTGCAGATGCGTCATGTCGATGTCATCAGGGAAAATCCGGAACAAATTATCTCCCGGATTTCCACCTGGGCCATCGAAAACACGGACGCGATCATGATCCGTATCGACGGGTTCGATTTTGTAGTCGAGGCCGTTCCGGAAAAACTTGAACTCAAGAGAGCATTGTTTCTGAAGCTGGACCGTTGCCGCCGCGACATTGTGTTGAGCACCAACACAAGCAGTCTTACGGTTTCAGAAATTACCGAGGGGATGCGTACGCCGGAAAGGGTGGTGGGATTGCACTACTTTTATCCCGCCCACATTGTCCCCCTGGTGGAAATACACGGCGGAAAGCAAACCAGCGCCGGGACCATCTCGACCACACGGGAGCTGATGCTGCGTGTCGGCAAACAGCCGATTGTTGTAAGAAAGGAGATACCGGGCCTGATCGTCAACCGTATTCAGGCCGCTTATAATCGGGAGGTGACTTATCTCCTGAACGAGGGAATTGCGACAGCGGAAGAACTGGACCTGGCAGCCAAAGCGGGGTTCGGTTTCAGGTTGGCCTGTCTGGGGCCTTTAGAAATTCACGATCTTAACGGACTTGATGTGGTATTGCATGCCGGTGGCAAAACGAGACAATCGATTTGTAACGATAGAACCTCCTCACCGCTGCTGGTTGAAAAGGTATCGAAAGGAGAACTGGGAGTCAAGACCGGCAAAGGCTGGCATGATTATAAGGGTAAGTCCCGGGAAGAAATCCTGGAACGAAGCAACCATAAACTTTTGAAGCAGCTGGCTTTATTTCAGTCTCTCGAAAAGGAGGCCAAATAAAACCAGTGGCACCCAGTGGCACCACTTCGACAATCCGTTTGTCAGGCATCCGGCATTTCCATCAGCCACCCATAATAAGTTTTCCGGACCATGGCTCTTATAAAGGTTTCGATGGCGGAAAGTCCATTTAGATTCGCGATATGGTTTTTAATGAATTGGTAAAGCGCATCAGTGTCTCTGCAATGAACGCATACAATAATGCCTGAGCGATTGTTCATGGTCATGATAAAATGTACTTCCGGATAGTGATAAAGGCTTGCGCATACATTATCCACTTCCGAGGGCCTTACATCCAGGGTGATATAGGCATTTGCCGAATAGGGAATCAGACGCGAAGGATTGGGTACCGCGCTTATTTTTATAAAGTTCCCTTTCAGCAGTGCTTCGACGCGACGGTATACGGTGGACACATGAATTCCGGCCTTTTCCGCGAGTTCATTCGGGTTTGCGCGCCCGTTGTTGGCGAGTTCTTTCACCAGAAACATGTCCGTCCCTTTCAGTTTCGATTGGACGTCGGCAAACAACTCTTTCTTGAAAAATCTTTCGTATCGTTTATGAACCTCCTTGATAAAGTAAAATTCAATCTGCGTCACTCCGTCGAGGGTGTATAATTCGTTATTAATGAAATCGTGTAGCATTTCCAAGTTGGGGAAATAGACAATCGCCAGAATGTCCATGCGTCCGAAAACGGTTTGGACAAGATTGACGTAAAAGTTCTCCGCCAGAATTTCGCAAATTCTTTCGATTTTTGATGGATCAATCTTGAGCGCGATGAGTGCGCTTGCTGAAAGGCCGAGTTTGTATGGATTTGGCTGCGCCCTGATGGATATCACTTTGGATGCCAGAAGCCGCTCCATTCTTTTGGCAACGGTCTTGGCAGAGATGCCGATCGATGCAGCCAAATCGGAAAAGCTCAAGCTTCCGTCTTTTTGAAGGTTCATTATTAACTTACGGTCGGTCTTACTTATCTTCATATTCCGTTCCCGAAGCTATAAAATTCCAGTTTAAAAAACTACTGAGTTGGATATCATTAGACCGGCCTTCGCGCCGCACACCTGCAAGGTTTTATATGGGTTGCCATATTGCGTATTTTATGAAATTTGTCAAATATTCTTTCCCCTATCTGTTTCAGGGACCGGGTTGCTTATTCAAATGCAGGTTCTTTTGCAGGCCGGATCACCCTGACAACGTGCGCACTGATCAAGCTCAGGGGATAGTTGAAAAATGACCTCGCTGCAGATTGTCGGGTTCTCAAGGAAAATAGCGGTGTTATCGAATGAGTACCAGTAGAATTATTGCTTGACAAAAAAATAAAAACTATATACCTTACGGCAGGTAGGTCCCACTGGTTTGATAGCCGTGAAACTGAACTGTAGGGACGGCACGATAAAACTGATTAGCGCAATCATGATGCGGAAAAAGTGATAAAAAGCCTGACACACTTCAATATTTGGTTTGTTCCCCAAAAACAGGCGGTTGAATTTGCATATCCACGCAAAATCTCGTTCGATTTTCCATCCTTTTCCATAACGTCCCTGTTTCCTGTCATCCTGCTTTTCGGATTCATCGAGGCTGTTTCTATGTGGCGCAATTGGCTCTATTTTAAGTAGTTAGTTTTCTCTTAAAACCTTTATTGCTAAAGGGAGGCTCTATGGATAAACGAGAAGATATTTACAATAAGGCGCTTGAGCTGTTCATAGCGCAAGGTTACGATGCGACGCCACTATCGCAGATTGCTTCCGATCTTGGACTCACAAAAGCTGCTATATATTATTATTTTAATAGTAAGGAAGAATTGCTTTTTTATATCCATGATCGAAATATGAAAAGGGATTTGATACCCATTATTGAAGGCGCCGAAAAAATCAAAGATCCTGAAGAGCGTATTTCATATCTGGTAAATAATTACATCGAAAAAAGCATGGTAAGAGATGCCTCGGCAAGAGTGCTTATACATGAAGTAGGAAAGTTGAGTAAGAGTCATCAGAAAACAATAATAAAATACTGGAAACAAATGTTTCAAATTATTCGAAACTCAATCTCCGAATTGGAACAGGCTGGAAAAACAAGAAAGATTAATAAAACATTTGCAACTTTTGCTCTCATTGGAATGTGCAGCTGGACATTCTACTGGTTCGACCACGACAGAAAGGATTCCGCCAAAGAATTATCCGAAACCTATAAAAATATTTTTTTAAACGGAATTATTAAAGATTAAAGGTGGATTAAATATATGTACAAATAGTTGATTTTTCATATTCGATACTGTTTTTCCTGCTCGAATCCTTATTGATTTATTGATGCCCAGATCTCCGTTAGCATTGTGTTTTTATACCGGCACGGCATATTTAAAATATAAAACATATAAGATAGTAAAGCATTATTTAAATAATTAAGGAGAAGAGAATATGGACGGAGTCAATTATCCCAAGTCTAGATGGTTTGTTCTGGTTCTATCAGTTATCGTAACCGGTATAACGGCGATGGCGTTAATTTCTCCAGCGCCTCTGATCGGAGCAATACAGAAAACCATGTCCGATCTCTCTTTGGGACAGGTCACCTACGTTGCGATGTTCTATTTCAACTTTTTCGTCGCCTTTTCTGCGCTTTTTGGTGGTATCCTCCTTGACAGATTCGGGATCGTCAAAGTCTATATCGGCGGCATGATATTGATCACTGCCGGTTCTCTTCTAGTGCCTTTTATAGGGACCTCTTATTCTGGAATGTTTTTACTACGGCTTTTACAGGGATGCGGTACAGGGCCGATTATGGCCGCAGGCGCATACATCGCGGCGACCTATTTCCCCAGGGATGAACGAAGCATCGCAACAGGCGCGGTCGGTGTAGCGACTTCGGGAGGTCTCCTGGTGGGTTTTATATATTTCCCAAGAATATTCGCGGCCACAGGAAACTGGCAGACCGCAATGACCTGGCTGGCGCCAATTAGTGTCCTCGGTATCGTATTTTCCATCATCATTGGCTTCATTCCCAAACCCTCTGATACCATTGAAGCCGCGCCGGATGTTTCAAACAACAATGAACTAAAGGCCGCCTTGCATATACCTGTCACCTGGATCGCCATCGGCTGTGTATTTTTATTGTCCTGGATTTACCAGGCATTTATGGACCTTATACCGAATTATCTAGGCTATGCGCCCCCTATCGGCCTTGGCAAAGGGGAGGTCGCGGCGGGGCAGGCCATGTCCTGCGTTCAACTGTTATTCATGGTCGGCGCAATGACAAGTGGTATCATTACCGATAAAGTTTTCAAAAGCAACGGCAGGCCAATGCTTTTGACGGGATTCCTCGCCGGCGGTTTTTTCGGGCTTTTAATAAAGTTTCCGTTTATAACGGGAAACAATACACTGCTGATTACTTGCCTTGTACTTGCCGGTTTTTTCTATGCCTTTGTCGTTCCTCAGGCAATCGGCTTTCTTGCGAGAAATTATCCAAAAAATATCACCGGAAAATTGGGCGGTCTGGCATGGGGAATCGGGATATTCGGGGGAGCAGCCGGTGTTGCAGCAGGCGCCCGAGCCCTGCATGTTACCGGACTATATCAGATGTCAATAAATATTATGGTCAGCATTTGTGTTGTGGGCTTTTTTGTTGGGCTTTTTCTTAGGAAGAAAAAAGAGACTGGAGAATCAAAGGCTTAGCATAACGATGAAGGGTGTGTATTGGCAACGCGTTTTTCCATTAGAAAAGGTATGGCAATGGCGAAAACGAATTCATCAAAAATCAAAATCGAGGCGTTGAATCAAGTCGGTCTTATAGTCAAGGATATCGAAAAAACAGTCAAGGCCTACTGGGATATTCTGGGTATCGGCCCCCATGTCATCGTCACAGTGGAGCCTGTCGAAGGCTACGCCATGACCTATGGAGGCAGGCCGGCCGCATATAAATTCAAAGCCAGCTTTTGCCAGGTGGGAGCAATAGAACTCGAACTGATACAAAGCCTCGAGGGACGAACCCTTTATGATGACCACCTGAGAGCGCATGGAGAAGGCGCCAATCACCTTCAATCACTGGCGAAGAGTGTTGAAGAAGTGGATCGAAACGTTCAAATTTTGTCCGGCAGCGGATTTCCAATTTTAATGGGCGGACGATACGAAAATGAGATCGCCTTCGCCTACGCAGATACGGTCCGCGACCTGAAGACTATCTGGGAAATTGTAAAAATGCCGGCCGAACCATCCGTTGTGCCGGTCATATATCCTTCGAGCGATCAGGAGACGAGTCAAGCCAGGATCAAGGTGAAAGCCATCAACCGGATCGGTCTTGTCGTGAAAGACCTGGAAAAAGTTATGGAAAGCTATCGGAAGATTCTGGGCATCGGCCCCTGGGAGATTTCCGAACTGTCTTCGCCGGAGCTTCATGACGTCACTTACCAAGGCAAAGCGGTGACCCCTGCATGGAAAACCGGCGTCGCCAGGTCCGGACCGATGGAACTGGAATTAATTCAGCCGATATCTGGAGAAAATATTTACAGCGACTTTATTGAAAAACAGGGTGAGGGAATCCACCACATCCAATTCCTGGTAGATGACCTTGAAGAGACAAACCGGATTATGGAAGAAGACGGCTACAACATCCTGATGGCCGGAGAGCACCTCGACGGCGGCTTCGCTTACTATGATACCGTGGCGCCCTTAAAAATCATATGGAAAGCCTGCCGGTTTCCCGGAGAAAGCGTGAAATAAAAGGCAATGGAATAAAAGCCGAATGAAGAGGGAATCATGAAAGGTATCGTCGTCTATTACTCTGCAACCGGTAATACCCAAAAAATCGCCAACACCGTTCACCTTGGAATGAAGCGTGTCCTCGATCAATGCGATATCGGGGAAATAAAAAATCTGAACCCGGAAGATATGGCGGCCTATGACGTCATCGCGATCGGCGGTCCCCTGTGGTACTGGCGCGAAAGTTCAAATCTCAGGCTTTTTGCCTATAACATGCCAAAAATGGACGGGAAACTGTGTGCCCTCTTCTGTTGTCACGGTTCGTCGCCGTTCGGTTTTTTTTACTCCCTTGCCAGGATTTTAATGAGAAAGGGGCTTACTTTTATCGGATGGAAAGACTGGTACGCAAGCGTCTATCAGGTGTTGCATTTGCCCTACCCATATCTCACCCACGGCCATCCCGACGAAATTGCTTTTAAAGAGGCCGAGCGGTTTGGTTATGACATGGCACAGCGTGCGCTGAGAATCGCCGCCGGGGAAACCGATCTGATCCCGGAAGTCCCGAAAGGACCGAATGCCGATCCCCTCTGGAAGCCCTTTGTTGCAGATACCGATGCGTTTGTTCCCGGCTCGGAAAGAAGGCGGCAGGATTCAACAACGCCTGCGCAACCGGAAACGAATCGTCCCCGGCGAAAAATCAATCAGGCGCGATGCACTTATCCCGAGTGCACCACATGTATGGATCTTTGCCCGAAGAATGCCTTCGATACTTCTGTTAGCCCGCCCGAGGTACGAAAGACCTGTATCGAGTGTTCCATATGTGAATGTGTGTGTCCCAACGACGCCATAGAAATCGGGAAAGCGGGGACTGTTTATCTGCCGACAATCAAACGGATCGATATGACGAGGTGCAAGTATCCCCAATGTACCGTCTGTATCGATAATTGCAACAACAACAGCATCGACTTCTCCCAAAACCCGCCGGTTTTTAAAAACAACTGCGAAAGAGACGACCTGTGCTGGCTGATCTGCCCGGAGGGGGCCATCGAAATCTTAAACCTGGAAGAGACCCATGGAACGCTGAAGATGGAGAGAGAGGCGCAGGGGAAGAGTGCCCATTATCCTTCCGGCCTGCTTCAACAGACAATCGATGCGGAAAAAATGGGCAAATTCCGAAGAGTGATTCCCATAAACCAGGTGGGTTGGGACAACCTGATTATGTATATGACACACCATCCACGGTTTAATATTAAAGATCTGAAAGATGACTAGAGTTTGAAAATCACTTCTACCCGGTCATTCAAATCAAATCGATTGAAGGAAGTCACAAATGCATACGCTGAAACTGTTATTCTCTCCAATAAAAATAGGAAAACTGGAGATAAAAAATAGAATTGTCATGGCGCCCATGGTCACGGGTCAGGCAAGTCAAGACGGAAGGGTCACGGACGGCCAAATTGCCTGGTATGAAGCGAGGGCCAAGGGTGGTGTGGGGCTCATCATTCTGGAAATGACGGCAGTGGCGCGGGGCGGCAGTGCGGCGGCGCTGCTCGGGATTTGGGACGATGAGGCGGTTCCCGGGTATAAAAAGCTGACGGACACGGTTCACGCCAACGGTGCGAAGATATTCATACAGTTATCTCATGCAGGAAGACAAACAGAAAAAGCATTTACAGGGGGCAGTCTTCCCGTTGCACCTTCAGCAATATCCTGCCCCCTGGGGGAGCCTCTGTCCAAGGAGATTCCCCGGCGGCTTTCTTTAGAAGAAATCGAGGAGATTGTTGAACAATTCGGCCAGGCGGCCAGGCGGTCCAGGGAAGCCGGTTTTGACGGCGTGGAAGTCCATGGGGCCCATGGTTATCTCATCGCCGAATTCATGTCCGCTTACAGCAATAAGCGACACGACGCGTACGGGGGAGATCTGGAAGGCAGAATGCAGTTTCCCCTGCAGATCCTCAAAAGAATCAGGAGGGAGGTGGGCAGGGACTTTCCGATAGCGTTTCGCTACAGCGGAAATGAATATGTACCGGACGGGCGGACGATTGAAGAAAGCAGGCGCATCGCCCCGATGCTGCAAGCGGCAGGTGTGGATTGCCTGCATATATCAGCCGGGCTTTACGAAAGTTTCTGGTCGGAAATCCCGATCCACGGAACCCGTGAAGGTGTCAATGCCGATGATGCCGCCTTCATCAAACAGGCGGTGGATATACCGGTCATTACGGTCGGCAGGATAAAGAGCCCCGCGGTGGCTGAAGAAATTCTCGCCCTGGAAAAGGCGGATCTGGTAGCTTTGGGCAGACAGCTTATCTGCGATCCTGAATGGCCGCTAAAAACCGCCGCCGGAAGATATGAAGACATCAGGCCCTGCATCGGCTGCATCCAGGGCTGCATCAACCGGGGCATTGTTCAGGGGCTGCCGGTCGCTTGCGTTTTCAATACCGCCTCCGGAATGGAGATAGACGCCGGAGTCATCGATCGGACGAACAGACCCAGAAAAGTACTGATCGTCGGCGGGGGACCGGGCGGTCTCGAGGCCGCCAGAGTGGCTGCCTTGAGGGGCCACCGGGTAATGCTTTACGAAAAATCCGACGATCTGGGGGGACGCTTCCACCTCGCCTGCGTGCCCCCCTTCAAGCAGGAGTTTGCTTCTGCCATCAAATGGTTTTGCATCCAGATCGACAAGCTGGGGGTACAGGTCGAGTTGAACAAGGAGGTGACACCGGAACTGGTGGCGCAAATCGCGCCGGATGTGGTGGTGGTGGCGACCGGAGCGGTTTCCTGCATGCCGAATATTCCGGGTATCGATAACCCGAAGGTCGTCCTTGCCGAAGACATCCTGGCCGGACGGGCCAATCTGGGGAACCGGGTCGTCGTTATCGGCGGCGGCGGAATCGGAACAGAGGTGGCCGATTTCATGGCCCAACGCCGCAAGGATGTGACGATCATCGAGATGCTGCCGGAAGTAGGCGTGCCCACGGGCATTCCACTGCTGGTGGCCCAGATACTGATACCGCGGCTGGAAGGTTATGGCGTCAAGATCAGAACCAATACCACGGTGAAGGAGATCACGGAGGACGGCGTCGTTGTGATCGAAAATGGTCTTGAGAAGACCATCCAGGGGATAGACCAGGTGGTTGTGGCCGCGGGAGCAGTCTCTGTAAACGCATTGGCGGCCCAACTGGAAGGAATGGTACCGGAAGTCCATACGATCGGAGACGCCAATTCGCCCCGCACACTGTTCGAAGCAACCCATGAAGGGGCCGAAATCGCCAGAAAAATATAAATGATATGCTGTCAAATGAAATTTGGGTATTCGCAGAATACAGAGATACAGGCTTGACACCGGAGACCCTGGCGCTGCTCTCAGAAGCACAACGGCTGGCCAGGGAGTTGAATGGAAAAACCTGCGCCTGTTTTTTTGGATATAACATCAAAGAACGCCTGTATTCGTTTAAAAATAGCGGCGTGGAGAAAGTTTATTTTATTGACGACGCCGCATTTTCAGAATTTTCTCTGGATGCATGTGCCCATGCGCTTCAGGGGTTGATCACCGGATATAATCCTCAGATTATTATTTTTAACGCCGCATCCTCCGGGAGCGAACTTTCAGCCAGGGTTTCGTGGAGGATGCGGCTTCCATTTGTAACGGAAGTAAAAAGAATCGATATGGAGAAAGAGCACCTGGTAATTGCCAAGTCCTGTTACAATGGCAAGGTCTATCAGAATGTTCAGTATCGATTTGAGAAGACTTTGATTCTGAGCATGTTGCCTGCGGATGCGGATAATGAAAAAAGCAATGCGGCTGCAACGCTGGAAATGGTTGAAGAAAAGATCGGATGCGAATTACCGGACCTTCGGACAAGGTACCTGAAATATTTAAAGGGCGACCCGAAAACAATCAGCCTGGAGGAAGCCGATGTCATCGTCGCCGGGGGGAACGGAATCGGTAAGGACACATCCAGATTGGAGGAACTGGCGGATTTACTGGGCGCATCCGTGGGAGGGACCCGACCGCTTGTCGATGAAGGCGCCATTGCCTTTGAAAGGCAGATCGGTATCACGGGCAAATCGGTCAGTCCTCGGCTGCTCTTTGCTCTCGGGATTTCCGGGGCCCGCGAGTTTACTTCGGGAACGGAGAAAGCGCGGCTGACCATTGCGATCAATACCGATGAAAATGCCGCCATTTTCAAAAACGCGGATCTGAAAGTTCATGGGGATCTGAAAGAAATTATTCCGGTCCTGGTTCAAAAACTTCGTCAACGCAAGGAGAATAATAAATAGGTGGTCGGGGGAATTTATAAACAGATGACCTTTCAGGCGGTCTTTTTTCAGGCGGTCTTTGCCTTTATCCTGATAATCCCCAATGCCTGGGGGTATTCCCAGGACGACTGTATTCGATGTCATCGCCAGAACAGCACGGAAAGCAGACTTCATATCGACCTGGCCGCTTATCGGACCTCGGTACACGCAAACGAAATCGCTTGCGATGACTGCCATACCGATATCACCGGCGATGCACATTTCAACCAAAAAAATCCGGAAACCGTCGATTGCCGGAAATGCCACGAGCAAAAAGGTCTCCATGCCGGCGATAACCACATCCCCTGCTCCGAATGTCACACCCGCCATAGGATTTATAGCCCCAGCGACCCGCGGTCATCCGTCCATTGGACAAATCTGAAACATACCTGCAAAGGCTGTCATCCGGTGCAAACCGGCGGCGCCAAGGGATGGTCCAGGCTGACGGCATTTCATATTGTCTTCCATGGCAAGCAGGATTTATCGACCCCTTTTGATGAGGGGATGTGTACCGGGTGTCATCAAGGGCGCGCCGCCCACGGAGAGCAGGGTATCATCAGTAACCTCGATTGCCAGAGATGCCATCTCCCCGGCCAGGGTCAGAAATGGCTTTCAGGAAATTTTCATCCCGATCCCGATTGGCGGGCAAACCCAATGAATGTCATTTTGACCCTTGTCTCAAGCATAGGGCTCCTTGGGTTCATTCTTTTGTTTGTAAAAGTTTTTACGGGCTTTTTCGCACATGAGAAAAAATAAGCGCAGCGGAGGAAAAAACAGGTGTTGAGCCGTCTGGACCTTCTATTCATTGTCGCATCCCTTGTGCTTATGGCAACGGGCTTCGCGCGGCGTCACAAGATGTGGAGACTGGGGGACCCTGCCGGGGACATCACCATTCGGTCGTCAAAGGGTTGGCGCCGGCTGATCCTTTCTATTTTCCGCCCCAGACGCTTTACGGACAACCTTTATGAAAACATTGCCCATCTTTTTATCTTCTGGGGATTTATCATCCCGCTTGCCATTGTTCTGATCTCCCAGTTCCGGCCGATTTTACCCGCCTGGGCCGGTCATTCCATTTCATTTCTGTTGGACCTTATCGGCCTGCTGGCCATCGCCGGAACCGTAATGCTCCTTGCAAAAAAATTTCTCCGCGGCAACATGCCTGCCGGCCGGCGGTCCATTCCCCTGTGGATTCTTCTGGCCATATTGATTACGGGCTTTATTGCTGAAGGGCTGCGGCTTTCAATAACCGCGGACGGGCCGGGGAATGCCCATCTTCTTTTCAGCCCAATCGGATTTGCACTTTCAAAGCTCCTTCCGGAGTCGCCGCTTTTTTTTGACATCCTGATCCGGTTGCATTTCTATCTGGTCTTATTCTTCATCGCTTATATGCCTTTTTCGGTTATGCGCCATGCCTGGGCATCACTCTTTGGCCTCTACCATCAGGAAAACAGCCGGGAAGCGGCCATCCGGCCCATTGCGCTGGAAGGGGATTATTTCGGCACAGGAGCGGTTGAAGATTTCTCACGGATACAGCTCATGGACAGTGATGCATGCATGAGTTGCGGTCGATGCGACGAAAATTGCCCGGCGCATATTTCAGGGAAACCATTGAGACCGCGCGGTGTAATCAACGAGATCGGCCGGCAGATGGAAGCTGCCTTTCAAAAAAACGGGGCCGGCGGCAAGCAGGAAACCGGGCTTCTCAATACGGCCGGCAGGATCGGCCAGGAAGATATCTGGTCCTGTACCACCTGTCTGGCTTGTGTAAACATCTGTCCGATTTTTGCAAGGCATGTGACCGACATTGTCGGTTTGCGGCGCTATGCCGTGCTGATGAAAAGTCAATTTCCTTCGGAGTATAAACAGTTGTTCAAGCACATGGAAACCTTCGGCGACACCTTTGGCATCGGGAGTTGCATGCGGGAAGAATGGACATCCGGGTTAAACCCGGCGAGAGTGTATGAGGACAATGAGGTAGATTTTTTATTTTGGGTCGGATGCAGCGGCGCCCTTTATGAGGATCGCACCCGTGCAAAAACATTGGCGGCCGCCACCATTTTGAAAAGAGCCGGGGTCAGTTTCGGAATTCTGGGCAAGGAAGAAGCCTGCTGCGGTGATCCGGCACGACGGCTGGGCAACGAATATCTTTTTCAAAGACTGGCCAATCGCAACATAGAGACCCTGAAAAGCCGCGGCATTAAAAAAATCATCACATCCTGCCCGCACTGCTTCCATGTGCTTCGCAACGAATATCACCAATTCGGGGGGGATTTTGAGGTGATTCACCTGACCCAGCTGCTGAAAGATCTGTTCAAAGAAGGTCGTCTGACGATCACATCTCCATCCAGAAGCCTGCTCACTTACCATGACCCCTGCTATCTCGGAAGATACAACGGCATTTACGATCAACCCAGGGAGCTGCTTGGACTTCTTTTGGAAAGCAATGTCAGGGAAATGGCGGCTTGCGGAAATAACAGTTTCTGTTGCGGAGCCGGTGGAGGGGCTTTTTGGTGCGGGAAAACGACAGGGCGGCGGATCGAAGAAATCAGAATTGAGCAGGCAATCGCCACAGGGGCCGAAGGCCTCGTGACCGCCTGTCCCTTCTGTGAAATATTATTCGAAAGCGCCGTCAGGCAGATGGGCGCGGATCAATCGTTTAAAGTCGTTGACATCGTGCAATTGGTTCTGCAACTGACGGAATCTAATTAACCATGGTGGCTTTGTCGGCAATCCCATCGCACCCTGACAATGAGGACCAGTATGAGAATCGTTGTTTGCATTAAACAGATAGGTCACATCTGTCACCCGATCGGGATAGATCGCAAGGGCGGCGTCATCGAACCCGAAAAAATGATTTATATGCTCAATCCCTATGATGAAGTGGCCATGGAAGAAGCGATCCGGATCAAGGAGAAATTCCCCGGCACCGAGGTAATCGCCCTTACCCTCGGCCCGTCCCGGTCCGAAGAGGTTTTGCGCTATTCATCTGCTCTGGGTGCGGACAGCATGATTCGCGTTAATGGCGATCCCACCGATCCCCGGACCACCGCAACGCTCCTGGCCAAGGTCATTGCAGACATGGGGTGCGACATCATTCTCTGCGGGAAAAAAGCCATGGACACCAATGGCGGTATGGTGGGATCATTTCTCGCTGAAATTCTGGATATCGGGCAGACGACCGGTATTTTGAAATTGTATGTAGATCCGAAAAAGCGAACGGCACTGGTCGAAAGATCCATCGGCAGGGGCGACCGGGAGTTGATCGAGTGCAGCCTGCCGGCGCTGTTCACCGTGGAAAGAGGCATGAACGAGCCAAGATATCCGACCCTGCCCCATCGGCTTCGGTCTGAAAAGCAGAAGATAACGCGGATAGAAGCAAATTCCCTTACCGTGGCGTTTGACACGGAGTCTGGTTTGGGCGGCCTGCCAACGCTTGACCCCCCGCGACCGAAGCCCAAAAAGGTTTTTACACCGGACAGTCAGCTTTCTGCCAGCGAAAGAATGCGGTTAATCATGTCCGGAGGCGGAAGGGCCGCCAAAAAAGGCGACCTGATAGAGGGTGCCCCCGAAAAAGCCGCCGAGGCCATCATGAGTGTTCTTATCCAGGAAAAAATGGTGTGAAGGCGGTTGTTTTGCTTCGATATCAGATCCTTCGGCCAATGACCGCACCTTCATATATGGCATCGGAAGCATCACGGGGAAGGACTGCATCCCCGATGGAGTAGACCTCGCCGACCTTTCCGTCTTCGATGATTTCCTCGGCAAGTTTGTTAACCGGTGTCGTTGCCCAGGCCACGACAACAGAGTCGATACCGGTCAGCGTTTCCGGCTTTCCGTCGCAGTTCAGCACCAATTCGCCGTTTCCGATTTTTTCTATGCTGGTCCTGAGTCTGACGGTAATTGTCTGTTCCTCACTGATTCTTCGGGTCGCCACCATCTGCCGGACAAATCCCATATCTTCGCCCAGGGCATTGGAAGGCTCCACGATGACAACTTCGCTGCCGTTTTCCGCCAGAAACTCCGCTACGCTGAGGCCTATCCGTTTCCCACCGAAAACCACGGTTCTTTTTCCGGCCCGAACTTTTTCGGACAGGATATCAAAGGCTGTTGCCACCATCGGATTGTCGATGCCCGGGATGGCCGGTTGAAAAGGTTCGGCGCCGGTGGCAACAATAACGACATCCGGGTTTTCAGCCTTTACATCTGCCAGGGTCACCATTTTCCCTGTTATGAGCCTTACCCCGGATTTTCGGATTTCATGAATGCGATACCGGGCCGTTTGAAAAAATTCTTCATGGGCCGTGCCTTTTGATGCCCATCGTATTTGTCCACCCAACTCATCATCTTTTTCATACAGGGTCACTTCATGACCGCGATTTGCGGCAATCCGGGCCGCCTCCATGCCGGCCACGCCGCCACCGACCACCATGACCTTTTTCCGGGTCTTGGCGGGAACCAGGGCGAACTCGCGCTCTCTTCCGGCCGCAGGGTTCACGGTGCAGATGCTGCGCAAATTCATGGCCATGGTATCGGAGCATTTCATACAGCCCATGCACATACAAACATCATTCATCCGGCCCTCCTGGGATTTCAGCAGAATTTCCGGATCGGCATTAAACGCCCGGACCATATGCACATAGTCCGCCTGATTGTTCTTCAAAATACTCTCGGCAAAAACCATATCATTAATCCGGCCCGTGGCGATTATCGGGACCTCGACCATCTCCTTTATCTCCGCTGCGAGAAACACCAGGCAACCCAGGGGCATACCGATGGGCGGAGCAATGATCTCTACGGACTCATAGATGCCGGCACTGATATCAAGGAAGTCAATCCCGGCCGTCTCCAGCTTTTTGGCCAGCACCTTGGTCTCGTCCAACGTCAACCCCCCATCGATGAACTCATCGCCACTCATGCGGTAGCCCACCGGATAATCATTGCCGACGGCCTCCCGGACCGCTGCATATACCTCCATGGGAAATCGAAAGCGATTTTCCCGGTTGCCGCCGTATTCGTCGCTGCGCTTGTTGCTGAAAGGTGAAGCAAAGGCATTGATGATATAACCATGGCCACCGTGGATGCAAATCATATCATAGCCGGCCGCTTTGGCCCTGCGCGCCGCCCGGGCAAACAGCACCACCAGTTCCTTTATCTCCGGAACAGTCAGTTCCCTGGGTAAATCTCCACCGGTTGCCATGCATGGGACTGCCGATGGCGCCACCGGCCGAACGCCGTTTATCATCGCCCCGGCCTGTCTTCCGGGATGCTGGATTTCCGCTACAATTTTTGTACCATACTGATGCACTGCATCGGTGAGACGTTTATGGCTGGGAATCAGACCGTCATCATACAATCCGACCTGATAAAGACGCCCCCGCTGTTTCGCGTCGATATAGGTGGATTCGACATTCATCATCCCCACGCCGTTTTTTGCCCGTTCCACAAGGTAATCGATATACTGCTGACTGATCGAGCCGTCCATATGGGCATATCCCCGCTCCATTGGGGCGAGCGATACACGATTCTTTATCCGCACGTTTTTAATTCGACCCGGCTTTAACAACTCGCTCAGCTGTGTCATTTTCTTTCCTTTGATTACAATCCTTTTCCTTCGTTCACCAGATCCAGTTTTTCCAGGGTCTCCGGAGTGGGTTTTCCCGTTTCCCGCTCCCATCCCATCTGCTCATAGAAGTCCATCACCAGATTTCTTAGATGGGGCCGAATGTCCTGGCCTTTGGCGACGCCTTCCTTGGCGGGTTCCATAAAGCGCGGACCGATGTCCAGGTCGGTCTCGATCGTCAACCCGCGCTTCATACTGAATATCCGTTCCAGGGTAATAACTCTGTGACCGACGGTGATGGCCTCATCCAGGTCGAACCCCGACCAGCCGGTCGCCACGGCCACCGCTTTGGGCGGTAGATGCGCCGCCCCGGACTCGTCCATCAGATTCCCCAGAAGGCATTGCCCGTAACAATCATCCCATACCCGCTTCATTGAAGACCGGGCCACCACCCCCGACAACCCATCCGTCGAAAAAAGCGGATTTCGCTCGGTATAGCCCAGATCCGGTTCAGGGATCAAATCGTTGGCGTAGGAACCCTGCCAGGTACCGCCGGAGCCTGCCGTAATCTGACCCAACATGATACCCCAGGCAGGCCGCCAATCATGCATATTGTAACCGGAGCCTTTTACATGGGCCACGTACTTGGGTGCATTGCCGCCCAGTATTTCGGCAGCCTTCTTCGGCCCTTTTTCGAATACCTTACCAAACCCTTCCTTATAAATGATTTTGCGAAGCAGCGCCTCGGCAGCCTCCGCGTTTCCCCAATTCAGCTCCAGGCCGTCGGTCTGCTCCCTGGTGAGTTCTCCTCTTTCATATAATTCAAAGGCCAGGCCCAGACAACATCCCAGGTCGGAAGAGTCCACCCCGAGGCGATCGTTGACATCCGTCAAGTAATGAACCGTGCCGGGATCCATAATACCGACCACACCGGCGGCCCCCTCCTGCCCTTCACCACCACCGGACAGGGTCGCTTTATACCCTTTGTATGGGCCGTATGTTATTTCGGATTCATAGGCACAGCCGATGGGGCAGGCCCAGCAATGTTTGGCGGTTATCTTGAATCGCTTGCAGGCGTCCACCATATCATGGGTCCATTTGCGCCCCTCTTCGGGACTCAGCAGGTTTTTAAAAGCCGCCCAATACTGCTCACCGATCATCATGTTGTAAAATCTGGTAATGCCTCCCTTTGTCAATATCGGCACTTTCCCGTCCGCATAGGCGATATCCTGCCACTGCTTTACCACCCCGCTGAATTCATCCGGGTCGGCCAGGGGAATTTTACCGGAGCCTTTCACGGCGATGGCCTTCAGCCTTTTCGACCCCATCACCGCGCCCACGCCGCCTTTGGCCGCAAGGTGGTGATAGTCATTTTGAATCGCTGCGCCATGAACCATGTTTTCACCCGCGGGACCGATTGCGGCCACGCTGACTTTGGTTCTTCCGACACGGTCTTTTACAAGGTCTTCGGTCTCATGGGTATCTTTGCCGACCATGTCCGCCGCATCGAGAATTTCCACTTCCCCGTCATGAATCCAGAGATATACCCATTTTTCCGACGCCCCCTGGATGATAATGCCGTCATAGCCTGCCTTTTTCAGGTAAGCCCCCCAGAAACCATGTGTATGTGAAGACGTCACCGTAAAGCCCAGGTTGGCGTTCAATGTCACCACCGTAGTATCGGATGAACAGGGGTATCTGGTCCCGGTAATGACCCCTGTCATGAAGATAAGCCGGTTCTCCGGGCTCAAGGGCTTCGTTTCCACCGATATCTCTTGACTCAGTATCTTCGCCCCAAGCCCCACGCCGCCAATGAACTTCCTCAAAATACGTTCGTCGGGAAGTTCCTCTTCGGTGATATGTCCCCGGGTCAAATCCACCCTGAGAATCCGTCCTACGTACCCTCCTTGCATAAAAATTCCCTTTTATAATAGTTATAGAAATTCAAAGCCGGCATGATATCGCCGCCGATGTCGGTTGCGACCGTTTTGGGTGTAAAAGAAGCTGCTTCTGAAAAAAATATGCCTCAAAATTGAACAATGGGGAAATGCCGTCGCAGATAAGAATGATTGGATATCCCCCAAAAATACTAACCTGCCGTATGGTTATTTATCATTTAAAATCAATTCAATCGTTTGTCAAGAAATATTAAAAATTAAGCTCAACATATAAGAGAATTCCGGGAGTTTTTATCCACAGACCTGTTTCCATAGCTTACCGCGATTTCCAGCGGCTCATACCATCGTGGACCACACGAGCGGCACACGGCTTCTCCGAGACCCTTCCAGGACTGCTGAGATCGTAATGCATTCACAATTCCATATTTCTGTATTATTTCTGCATTATTTCTTGACAAATTGTGTGAAGGATTCTATAAAGATTACCGGTCGGCAAGTTAGTGTTTGGTTTTGTTAAATTCGACGATTAAGACTTTTACAGCTAATCTTTGATGGTCCTTTACACCACCAGAGGATTTGTTAGTTTTTACGTAACGAATCGAGCAATTGCTGAGAGCGGTTATATCCTGAATCGCAATGCTTATCTTTTAATATAATTCTTGGCTCTTGAATAAATATTGACATTTTTATAAATTTATTCACATAAAAGTAGATGCGAACTGTCAATTTTTTTTAGCGGCAGACGCGTTTTTAACAAGTTATCTGGGTTTAATATCAGCTTCAAATCCCCGCAGGGGGGATCATGGTCAACATGCATGGCCGTCATTACCCGAATCCAAATTGATT
Source organism: Desulfobacterales bacterium (assembly GCA_040235505.1). Lineage (GTDB taxonomy): Bacteria > Desulfobacterota > Desulfobacteria > Desulfobacterales > JAFDDL01 > JBECKW01. The sequence goes on along the minus strand of JBECKW010000082.1, from coordinate 4,637 downwards.
TCTAAATTTTTTAGGTAGCTCGAATCGTTTTTTAAATCGATGTCTATGACGTTTGCTTGAGCTTTAAGCTTTGCCAACAGCAGCATCTATAGGAAAAAACGATGCAAAGAGGTCCACCCTGTCCGGAAAAAGCCCCTGGACGGGATACGCACCCCCCGTCATGCGGTCCCCTGCAACGGTGGAGATGCCCCGATTGCAGAATTTTTATCTACCCTTTACAGCCCAAAGGAGGAGGAAAATGAAAAAAAGCCTATTATTCTTTCCGACAGCGGCCATGGTGATAGTTCTCACCGCCGCCGGCGCTTTGGCCCAGGAAAAGTCCTCGGACACATTCACGCTCGAGGAAATCACGGTAACGGCTGAAAAACGCGCCGAAAATCTCCAAGAGTTACCGAGTTCGGTGGTGGCCCTGCCAGGTGGTGATCTGCTCGACCAGGGCAAGATTACAACCGCCCAAATCCTTGAAAGCGTCCCCAATTTAACCTTTCGCAATGGTGGAAACGCAAATCCCCTTGGCAACATCGCGATCCGCGGCATTCAGCGAACCCAGGAATCAGGCGCAACGAACGAGGTCCTTCCATCTTCCACCGCAACCTATGTGGATGGGGTTTACCAGGGCATCGGCGGCAATTATGATGTGAGCCGCGTCGAGGTATTAAGAGGCCCCCAGGGAACCCTGTATGGCCGTAGCGCTACCGGTGGTGTGGTGTCCTTCTATACCAATGACCCGAAGCTGGGGGAATTCGGCGGGAATGTCTCCGCCGAGTTCGGCACAGCCTCTCTGATCAATGTCCAGGGCGCTGTGAACGTACCGGTGGGTAGTAAAGTCGCTCTTCGAGCGGCTGTTCATTATTTTGACCGGAACGGCTACTATGAAAGCGAGGGAGGACAGACCAACACCAAAGAGGGCAGGATCAAGGCCCTTTTTCAGCCTACCGACGCCCTCGGGGTGGTGCTGAGCCTCTCCACACAGAAGACAACGAACTGGGGCGGCGGCTGGCAGGCATATCTGACATCGCCGGATAAGATCGAAACCTCAGGTGTCGGCAACCATACCGAGCCAAGGGAGGGTGCGCCGGCCAAATATAACCAGGCATCCATCAATCTCAACTATGACCTCGGCGACAGCACACTTACCTGGATCGGCGGCTATCACGATTACGATCAGTCCGGACTGGGCGCAGAGGAGGTGAAGGACGGCAAAGGCCATGCAGACGATACCGCCTGGCCTACCTATTATAATCATTCGGAGGAAATCCGATGGGCCTCGAACACGGATGGAAAGCTTTCCTGGCTCGTGGGCGCCAACTATTTCCAACACAAGTTCGACACCACCATCTTCTCGGCCCAGACATCCTGGCCCACTTATGACCCGCCGGACGCCAATTCGAGGACAGGCGAGCTGCTGACCCAGGAAAATGGTTACGGTGTGCCCATTTGGGGCCGTGAAACGAAAGGCACCTTTGATAACTACGGGTTCTTCACGGAAGAGACCTTTAATGTGCGTGATGATTTCCGTATCACTGCCGGCCTCCGGTATGACAAGACAAAACTCAGTCAGGATATATTTTACTATATGAACGGCAATGGAACCGTGAACGGAAATGTCATGAATCCCCCGGATTTCAGCGGCACCAACACGGCCTCGCTTATAGGCGACAAGCACGACTACGACAATGTCACCTACAAGCTGCGCTTCGAGTATGACGTGACACCGGACAACATGATTTATTTCCTGACCGCCACAGGCTTCCTGCCGGGATATACGGCGCTCTCGCCCGAAATGGGAATGGTAAACGGTGTTTTTTCCGTTGTAGGCTGGAACTTTCTGCAACTCGACCAGCAGAAGCTGACCTCCTATGAATTCGGCACCAAGAATCAATTCCTGAATAATACCCTTCGGTTGAACGGCGCAATATTTTATTACGATTACGAGGGCTATCCTGAAGCGGTCAATATCAGGGAGGGGGGAGGGCCTCCGATCTTTTCCGGTATTGCCGTGCCGCTCAAGGTGTTTGGTGTGGAGGTGGAAGCGGAGTACCTGATCACAATGTATGACAAGCTCTCATTATCCGCCGGTTACCAGGACATCAAAATCACCGACCGCCCCGATACCGTCACATATGTACCGATGGGCCCGGGAGGAACGACGGTCCCGGGAAGCGATGCGTTGATGTTGGATAAATTGCCGGGCAGCCCCCCGTTCAAGGCGACTCTGGACTATGACCACACTTTTATGTTCGGCAACGGTTCAACGCTGGTGCCTCGCGCGGAACTGGTTTATACGAGCAGCTACTATCTTGCCCAGATGAATTTCATGATGGATGCTCTTGGCGAAAAGCCCTATAATCATCAGTCCGGTTATGTTCTCGGCAATATAGGGGCCACGTGGACATCCGCCAACCAGTTATATTCGGCAACGGCCTATGTGCGAAATGTCGCTGATGAGGAATACAAGAAATCTGTGACACTCAGTTCAAGCCAGGGGCCGCCCATTAGTCTCCAACCGGGTGATCCCCGGACCTTTGGTGTGATGGTAAACGTTAAATTCTGATCTGGATACAAACGACAACCTCTCCCGGCGAATATGCATGGGAGAGGTTGTTTTTTGTTTTATCTTGACAATCCGGACGACATGTTGGGATAAATCACCATGCCAAAGAAACCAGCCAGGGACCTGAGACCGAACCTTGTACCCACCTTTTCGTCAGCTGTCCTTTTCTGTTTTTTCTTTTCCGGGGTAGCCGGTCTGATCTACCAGATCCTATGGCTTCGGATGATAGACAAGGTTGTCGGCAGCGCCCCTTTTGCAGTGGCGACCGTGCTGACTGTCTTCATGGGCGGTCTTGCCGTGGGAAGCTGGCTGGCTGGAAGATACATCGACCGGATCGGATCGAAAAGCAGCCTGTTATCCCTTTATGGCAAAGCGGAGGTCGCCATTGGTATATACGGCCTGCTGTTGCCTTTTTTAATCACGCTCATAAAGCCGGTCTACGTGCTGGCGTACAATTCTCTTTTTGTACATTTCTGGTTATACCGGATTTTCGCATTCTTCGGCTGTTCGATCCTTCTGCTTGTCCCGACCACCCTGATGGGGATCACGCTTCCGGTTCTCTGCCGGTTTTATGTGGAGAGCATGGGACACATTGGCGCACGCACGGGACGACTGTATGGCATCAACACAATTGGAGGCGCTGCCGGAGCCGTACTTTGCGGTTTTTTTCTGATCGCCCAATTCGGCATGTGGGGAAGCATTCTTACCGCTGTGGGCATCAATATTTGTATCGGTGGCCTGTGTATTGCGTTGGCAAGAAAGAAAGGTCTGTCTGCTGCGGATTCCACGGAAAAAGTAAAATCCCGTTGCAACCCCAAGAGGGCGGTACGAGAAAAAGAACCGATTCAATCCGGGTTTGTGCCCGTTGATGACAGGATAATCATATTCCTGGCGCTCTGGATCTTCGGCATATCGGGATTTTGTGCCATGGCCTATGAGGTGTTCTGGACCCGGCTGTTGGGGCTGATCCTCGGTCCCACCACCTACTCCTTCAGCTTGGTGGTCTCCACCTTTATCGTGGGCCTGGCCTTGGGAAACCTTATCTTCGGATGGCTGGCAGACCGGGTCAAAAAAACTTTCCGTCTTCTGGTGATTACCCAGGCCTGTGCCGCGTGCCTGGCGCTTCTGGTCAGTCATTTTCTTGGTAACAGCCAGTTCTTTTTTTCAAAGCTGATATACACTTTTCAGGGTGAATTTGGAGAAAAGATCCTGGCTCAGTCCATTGCACTGTTTTTTGTTCTGGTCGGCCCCACCATCTTTCTGGGCGCCACATTCCCGCTGGTCAACCGGATCTATGCCAGGTCGCTCCCGGAAATCGGAAAATCCATCGGCACGGCATACGCCATAAATACCATCGGCGCAATCCTGGGCTCTTTTATCGCAGGGTTTATTTTCATCCCCTTTCTTGGGAAAGAAAACGGCTTGAGGGTGGTGGTAGGGCTTCAGATCTTTGTCTCCCTCATCGCATTCATATACATTGCCCTTAAAGAGGGAGAACGGGGTCGTGCAGTCGCTACCGGTTCGATGGGGCTGGTCATGGCGCTTCTGCTTCTGATAAATTTCCCCTCCTGGAATCACGACATTCTCTCCAGGGGATGGTACCACCAGTTTAAATCCTTTAAAAATTATTTTTCCACGACTTCCTGGTTCGAAGCGTTTTGGAAAGGTGATTCGAAATTCGCCCAGCATGTCGCCAACATCGACGTGGTCTTTTATGGTGACGGCATCGGCGGATTTACAACCGTGGTAAAATGGCACAGTAATACCGGCCGGGTCAATTATACCATGCTCAACAGTGGGAAGGGAGATGCATCTTCGCACGGTGACCGGCTGACCCAGGCCCTTTCTGCGCACATTCCCCTCCTGTTCCACCCGGATCCGAAAAAGGTGATGATCGTAGGTCTGGCTTCCGGTATGACTGCCGGAGAAGTATTGCATTATCCTATCGACCAGTTAGATGTCCTGGAAATTAATGACCAGGTCGTAAAGGGCGCTGAATTCTTCAACCCATGGAACAACAACTGCCTGACAGATCCGAGAACCCGAATTATCGTTCAGGATGGGAGAAATCACCTCGAGCTGA
>JBECKW010000027.1:0-10348 GCA_040235505.1 Desulfobacterales bacterium | reverse complement strand
TCCATACCCTTCGTGGCTATCGGCGGAATCAAGGAGCACAATATTCACGAAGTGATGGCTCGCGGGGCGAAAACAGTCTGCATGGTCACGGAAATTGTGGGGGCGGAGGATATTGAGGGGATGGTGAAGCGGTTGGGGGAGGCTTTAAAGCGCAAAGAGCATAGTGCATAGGGCAGAGGGTAAAGACGACACAGTGCCTAAAGTGTCTTCAGTGCGCTAAAGTGCCTAAAGTTGAGGTGTTCCGACTTTATTTTAGAAAAGCGGAGAAGTGTGAGCCGGTTGATTAATGGCGTGATGGAATAGGCATTCATGATTAACAAGGGATCAAATTTTTTTAAAAATGATGGAGTGAAACGACTCCTGAACTTTAGGCACTTTAGCGCACTTTAGTGCACTTTAGGCACTTCGAACTTTATACCAGGAACAAGACATCCAAATTTTTAGCGACAGGGAGTAAATCATAATGAACGATTACACCACCCAAATGAACGCAGCCCGTAAAGGGATTCTGACGCCGCAGATGAAGCATATACTGGAAACGGAGCGGATAGAGGAAGATAAGCTTCTGGAGCGGGTCGCTGCGGGACGGATTACCATCCCTGCAAACCGGCGCCATACATCCCTCGCGGGCGGCGGCGTGGGGGAGGGGCTGACCACCAAAATCAACGTCAACCTGGGGGTTTCGGAAGACTGCTGCAATATCGACATGGAGCTGAAGAAGGTTCAGGCGGCCATCGATATGAAGGCCGATGCCATCATGGACCTGAGCACCTTCGGAGATACCGGGGCGTTTCGAAGGAGAACCGTCGAAATGTGTCCGGTCATGATCGGCACGGTGCCGGTTTACGATGCAGTGGCCCGGTACGGAAAGGATATCTCCAGGATCAGCGTGGACGATTTTTTCAAGGTGGTCGAGTCCCACGCAGAGGACGGGGTGGATTTCATGACCATTCACGCCGGACTCAATCGGATGGCGGTGGAGCGGGTCCGGAAAAACCCCCGCCTGACCCATGTGGTGAGCCGGGGCGGGTCCGTACTTCTCGAGTGGATGGAAGAAAACGACAGGGAAAATCCGTTTTATGAGAATTTCGACCGGCTTCTGGAAATCTGCAAGGCGTATGACATCACCCTGAGCCTCGGCGACGGTCTTCGTCCCGGATGCCTGAAAGATGCCACCGACGCGCCCCAGATCCAGGAACTCATTTTTCTCGGAGAACTCACCAGACATGCCTGGCATGAGGATGTGCAGGTGATGATCGAGGGACCGGGGCATGTGCCCCTCAACGAAATTGCGGCCAACATGCAGCTTGAGAAGAAATTGTGCCATGGTGCACCGTTCTATGTTCTGGGCCCATTGGTGACCGATGTGGCACCGGGCTACGATCACATTACTTCGGCCATCGGTGGCGCCATTGCAGGTGCCTCGGGCGCGGATTTTCTTTGCTACGTGACTCCTGCTGAGCATCTGCGGCTACCGGATTTGAATGACATGAAAGAGGGGATCGTCGCATCCCGAATCGCCGCCCACGCCGCGGACATCGCCAAGGGAATTCCGGGTGCCATGGACTGGGACATCCAGATGAGCGAAGCCCGGAAGAACCTCGACTGGAAAAAGATGCTTTCCCTTGCCATGGACCCGGAAAAAGCAAGGGCTTACCGGGAATCTTCGGCGCCCATCGATCAGGAGGTCTGCACCATGTGTGGCGATTTGTGTGCCGTGAAGAGAAGCCGGAGAGTCTTGGAAGGGAAATAGAGGCCAGAGATCAGAGGTCAGAGATCAGAGGTCAGAGATCAGGGATCGGGCGTTAGGAGGTTTTTAATCTGGCCTCCGACCTCCGATCTCCGACCTATGTCTTTTACTATCCACTGTCATTTGGATGAAAATGAATCCAACTTCCTTAAAGCCGCAATCTCCCGGCATCTACATCCACATTCCCTTCTGCGTTCAAAAGTGTCTCTACTGCGACTTTTACTCGGTGGCAGACAGTGCTCTGCATGCGCCTCTCGTGGAAGCTCTTATCAAAGAAATTGAAGGCGCAGGGCCTTTTGCTGCTTTGCCGGATACACTCTACATCGGCGGCGGGACGCCTTCGGTCTTGGAGCCGAAAGCGATTTCTTTGGTATTGGATGCCGTCTGCCGCAGGTTTTCTCTTCTCCCCGACGCCGAAATAACCATGGAAGTCAATCCGGGAACCATTAGCCTTGAGAAGCTCAAGGCATATCGAAGTGCCGGCATCAATCGGCTCAATATCGGGGTGCAGTCCTTTGACGACAAGATACTTTCTTTTCTCGGCCGATGCCACGACAACCTGGAGGCGCGCCAGGCCATCATATGGGCGCGGGAGGCGGGTTTCGATAATATCGGTCTGGACCTGATTTACGGGCTCCCGGGCCAGACACCTCAAGACTGGCGGGAGACTCTCCATGCGGGACTTGCTTTTTCGCCGGAGCATTTCTCCTGTTACATGCTCACCTATGAGCCCGGTACCCCCCTCGATTGCATGCGGGCGTCCGGGCGCTTGAAGCCTTTGAATGAGGATGCTTCAGCGACTCTTTTTGACACCACCCTGGAAGTTCTTTCGGATGCCGGTTACGAGCATTACGAGATTTCCAACTTCGCCCGCCACCGCGATCTGAGATCCCTGCACAACCAGAAGTACTGGAACCATACCCCATACATTGGTTTCGGACCGGCGGCCCATTCGTTTACGGGCCGTTCGCGGCGCTGGAACATCCGAGACGTCTCGACGTACATAAAGCGGATGGAAGAAGGGCACTCTGCCGTTGGGGATACGGAAGCGCTGACTTGCGAGCAGCTTATGGTGGAGACAATCTACCTGGGGCTTAGAACCGGAGACGGGATCGATCTTGTTCGGTTCGAAAAGAATTTCGGCACCCCGTTTTTAACCCTGTTTGCTTCACTGATCAAACACCTGCAGGAGCAAGGCCTTCTTGCCACCACGGACAACCGCTGCGCCCTCACCAGCCGCGGCATGCGGTTTCACGATTTCATCACGGCGCAGTTTGTCGATGAAATATAGGAGCGATTGATCATGGCTCATCTTTACGTCGACAGCGTGGTGATCAGCACGCCAATGTAGAACTTCGCGTGGCTTATGGGGGCGGCCATGTTAGAGCGGTGGTTGGCCCACAGGCTGCTGGGATCGCTGTTGAGGATGATCCAGGGGTCGATCTCCGTGGCATGTTCCAGGGATTCGATGGCGCTGTTCAGCTCATCGGTGCCCTTTCTCGATTCGACGGTGGCACCGAAGTCCTCCTTGACGGCTTCCAGAATAGTATGCATGGTGTTGGCGACACCCTTGGCATAGAAGAAATAGTCGTCCGAAGCAAAGAAGCCGACTTTGGTGCCGTCCTTTTCGACCTTTTTTACAAGATTTTCTTCACAACTTCCCAGAAGGTCTTCAAACACCTGCAGCAGGGGGATGAGATTGTCGGTGCGGGTAAAGAAAGATTCCTTACCGTTTTCGAGAGCTTTTTTATAGATTTCAAGTTCGTCCAGTGCTTCCTGATACTTGGCTTCGGGGGACGGGAACCAGTAGGCGTCCGCCTTGACCATGAGCCAATTCATGGCGTTTTCAAGGTTTTTATTGAAAGCGACGGTATTCCCGGTCCGGGAGATGCGTTCGGTGAGAATTCTGACCGTTCGGCGGGTAACTTCCAGAACGCCCCGCTGATAATTCTCAACGTTGTCCGTTACGTTGAGGATGTCGTTTGGACGCCATCCGTAAAAGCGTTCGTTTAGTTCATAATTCATGGGTTCAATTACTGCATTTACAAAGGCAACGCCTGTTGCTTCCTTGTTTTTTACGGCACCGGTCTGGGGCTCGGCTGCGGTGCTTTCGGAGGCCGAGGGTTCGGATGTGTGGGGCACTGGTGCAGCGGCGGTTTCCGGGAGAGCGCTTGTCGGCGAAATAGAATTCGAATTCGAATCACTTGAAATTTTCGGAGCTTCGGCGATATGAGATTCGACTTTCGAAGCGCTTTCTTCCGTTTGGCGGGCAGGCGCCTCCTGTGGGGATGCCAAAGGTGGCGTGGAAACTTCGGAAACGGGGTTTCCCGCATCGGATTTTGTGGAATTCAGTTTCCCATTCAGCAGGGCATTGACAATCCAAAGAATCGCAACGGCAACCAGAATACTGATAATCACCCGTATTGTGAAGAATGATTTGAAATTATCCATAATTCCCCCTGCTTCTCATGAGGTGGAAAGACAGAAGCGCCGAAGAGCGGAAGAGCCGGAAATGCAACAACCTGTCCGCATACGCAACTTCCGCTCTTCCCAACTTCTGCTCTTCCTGTTTTTTAGCCCTGCTTTCTGAGCCGCCGGACATCTCCGATCCGGAGCGTTACCTGGCCGGCGTCGAAATACTCCATGAGAGGCACCGAATACTTTCTTGAGGTGCCTGTGAGATCCTTAAACTCCGGCATGGATATTTCGCCGTTTTTCTTAAGGAAGTCAACCAGCTTCGTTTCGATCTCCGCGATAGCGGTTGCGGAAAAGTAAAGCTCCTCCTTCACCTTCACCACCTGCTTTTCCTTGAGGAGCAGTGAAAGCACTTCTTTTGCCCGGGCGGGTGGCATTTTCAGGGACGCCGCTACATCCTTGAAATAGGGCGGCGAAAACCCTCCGGTTTCATAGGTCTCCAGGATTTTTTCCCGGGCATCCGCCTGATCGATTTCAAGCCTCACCGTATGGTCCTTTCGCCGGACCTGGTCGCCATCGACGATAATGATACCTTTTCGAATGATTTCGTTGAGCATCAAGTGGAACAGCTTGTCGCTGACCACCGGCGGGACCTTTGACTTGAGCTCTTCTTTCGGCATGCCCGCCTTGAGCGGATTTGCCTGATGGTATCGGTCGAGATGATCCAGCGCCCGCTTTTCGAGGATTTCGAGGACCTCCCTGTGAATATATATTCGAGTGGGCTTGTCGACAATCGATATGGACTTGCCGGAGAGAAGCGGCTGGAGCGCGGCATCGAGTTTTTTCTCCGACAGGTTGGTCAACACCAGTAGTTCTGAAAATGGGGCGCCTTTGTAGTAAGCGGCCCGAACATGGTACTCGGCCAGTTCCGCGGGATCCCCGTCCGCCAGATGTTCGATTTCAAGGGCGGTTTCCGAATCGACCCCCTTATGCTTCCGGGCGACGGGGGTCAGAATTCTGCCGCCCCCGATGGTGCGTACCGGGGAATAGCTTCGAAGCACATAATGGTCATCTTTGAGTATCGTCACCGGGGCATCGAGCCGGATTTGGGCCACGGTTTCCTCGCCGGGCTGCACCTCTTCCCGGTCCATCAACACACATTTTCCCATGATTTCGCTGGTGCCGGTGTGAAAGCGGACCCGGGACCGGTTCTTGATTGCCTTGGAATTGCTTGAAAGATACTGCAGGGAGACATCCACCATATAACTTGCAACCAATGTGTCGGGACGGGCCACCACATCGCCGCGGTGGACGGCGGTCTTTTCAAGTCCCTGCAAATTGATGGCCGTTCGTTGCCCGACCTCGGCCTGCTGAACCGCCTGATTGTGAACTTGAAGCCCGCGCACCCTGGACGTGATCCCTGAAGGATAGATGGCGACCTGTTCGCCCACCTCGATGTTTCCGGAGAAGAGCGTCCCGGTGATGACGGTGCCGAACCCCTTCATGGTAAAAACCCGGTCCACCGGCAGCCGGAACAGTCCGCTGGCAGATCGTCCCGTCACTTTTTTACTGAGAGCGTCCAACTCGTTTGTAAACTCCTGCAGACCCGTGCCCGTGGTGGAGGACACCGGACAGATGGGGGCGTCCTTGAGGAACGTGTCGGATAAGAATTCCCGAACCTCTTCGGTGACCAGTTCCAGCCACTCTTCGTCCACCATGTCGGTCTTCGTGAGCGCCACGATGCCATGGCGGATGCCCAGAAGCGAACAGATTTCCATATGTTCCCGGGTCTGGGGCATCACCCCCTCGTCCGCCGCGATCACCATTGCCACCAGGTCGATGCCCGTGGCGCCGGCCACCATATTTTTAACGAACTTCTCGTGTCCCGGGACATCCACAATGCCCAGGTGCTGGCCGCTGGGGAGATCCATGGAGGCAAACCCGAGTTCGATGGTAATGCCACGCTCCTGTTCCTCCTTGAGGCGGTCCGTATTGATACCGGTCAGCGCCCGGATCAGGCTCGTTTTCCCATGATCGATGTGTCCGGCAGTGCCTAGGATAATTTGTTTCAAAACGCGTTCGCCTTTATTCAATCGTAATTATTTTTGTCCTACATCTTTCCCATTTAGGATACACCGAGGGACGATGGACGACCGCTTCGCTAGGAAGAGGGACGAAACTGCAAAAACTTCAAGCGCCGCTTCGCTCGAAAACGGATAAAAGAATGCCGTTGTCTTGTGCGTCCCTCGTCCTAGCGAAGCGGTCTTCCATCGCCCCTCGTTCTGTCTCTCCTTCTGTTTCTAAGGTATTCCGCGAAATACGCCAGCCCCACCAGGATAATCCCTAATCCGGCCACATAATAGAGATTCGCTTCAGGGTAAAAGACGCGGGAAATCACCACCGCGAACACCGCCCCCAGAATCACACGAATTACAAATACCTGAAATTCTTTCACAAAAATATCCTTTGATAGATTGATTTGCCTATCGTCTGCTTTTCCTTCTTCCCGCCATTCAACTCCCGCCCAGCATCCCAGCCGCTAAGCAGTCCACAGTGATGCCTCCCAGCCTCCCAGCATCCCCGCATTTATAACACACGGCCACCATGGTCTCAACACCTGATGCTGTTGTCCGCTGTCAACAGTCAGCTATCAGCTTCCAGCCAAAAAACAGGTTTGAAAAACCACTTCAGCTGACCGCTGACCGCTGAAAGCTGAAAGCTGCCATCCACACTTTCCCCTTGAAATGCCGAAACCGATCTGCTACACAGAGGGTCTCTTTATGGTGGGTGTAGCTCAGTTGGTAGAGCACTTGGTTGTGGCCCAAGTGGCCGTGGGTTCAAGTCCCATCACTCACCCCATAAAAAAATTAGGACCATTGCAGCAACCTTGGCCGCGGCAATGGTCTTATCGCTTGTGCGCCCGTAGCTCAGCTGGATAGAGCGCCGGACTTCGAATCCGTAGGCCGGGGGTTCGAATCCCTCCGGGCGTACCATTAAAATCAAGGGTTTATCACACTATGTGGTAGGCCCTTTTTTCGTGGTGTGGGGCTTTTTTTGAAAATTCATTTGAAAATGCTTCGTCAAATACCTCCATGGTATCCTTTTCGGCGTTGACGGCAGGTTGTGGTTGACATCCTACCGGGCTGTATATAATGTCAAAATAAAGAGGAAAATGGCTATCACATGGAAAAAATAATACAAAATTGGGTGGACACATCCAACTACGATATTAAAACCGCTGAGGCCATGTATAAGGCCGGTAGGTACATCTATGTCGTATTCATGTGCCATCTTGCCATGGAAAAAATGCTTAAAGCGTTAGTAGCCCAAAAGCAGCCGGAGGATATACCCCCGAAAATACATAACCTGATCCATCTGGCGCAAAGAGCAGATGTGTCCCCTCCAGAGGAACTGAGGGATTTCTTTCAACGGATTGATAATGTCAGTATTGTCACCAGATATCCGGAAGATCTTCGAAAACTAAAGAAAGAGTTCGACAAAAATACGACGAGGCGTATTTTAACCGATACAAAGAGGGTTGTAAAATGGCTCAAACAGCACCTGAAATCCAAAGACTGATTGCCCGATACATTACCCGCCTTATGGAAATGGGGGTGCCGGTCGAACAGGTCTATCTGTTCGGATCACAGGCCGGAAGGAATCCCGTGAGCGACAGTGATGTTGACCTGGCGGTGATATCTCCTCTGTTTGAAAAGATGAGCCTGTGGGACAAGGCGGGTTATCTCGGCCGGGCAGCGATGGATATCCCATGCCCACTGGACGTGTTAGGTTTTTCGCCGTCTCAAGTGAAACGGGCAAAACCCGGGACGCTGCTGAAGCACATTATTAATAAAGGCATCGAAATTACGCCATTTTGATTATTGGCAAGGCGTTCCTTCACTTCGTTTATCTCATCCTGTACCATTGAATTTTCGAGTGAAAAAAGAGCCAAGGATTGAAATCCCTCGGCTCCGGGGTGTGCCCAAATTGTGCCCGTCAAGGTCAAATATTTTCAAATAAAAACAAACGAAACCAAAAATACAATGAAAAATGTCCAAATAATCAACGTGTTGAAAAAGTTTAAAATTTTAAATTTGAGTTTTTATGTCTTCGAATCCGTAGGCCGGGGGTTCGAATCCCTCCGGGCGTACCATAGAATTTAAGGGGTTAAGACTGATGAAGTTTTAGCCCCTTTTTATTTTTCCCTTCATACAAGCACTTTGTAAGCAGTTCGCATCAATCATCGTCCAACCTATAAGCTAATGAGAGGCATAACCGTCCGGCTCCCAAGGCCACTATGTTTTCATATAATACAGACGTATCAAAAGTATTAACCTTATCAGATATCCTTTGAATAGATCACGACATCACAGTTTCATAGACTGTAAGGAAAATAATATATTGGTATTAGGCCAGCCGCTTTCGGATGCAAAAAGTGGTAAGATTCCTGTAAATTTAGGGACTTCAATTTTTGTGAGATTACCAAACATGTTTGTATTACAGCATACTGATAACTAGAATTTATAAATTTGGTTTGTTTGATAAAAGGGTACCAATTTGATTTTCGCAGATAAATTTCACCACGAAAAACACTGCCAACATGCGTGCTTGTTTACTATAGAATGCATAACGTATTGTAATAGAAACAAAATTATTTATTTTTCTTGACAGAGTGGTATGGCCAGGATAGCATAATTATTATAAACTTGCCGTACTTTCTCATAATTGTTGAACATAAACCTGTTCTGACAAGTTGACATCCCCCCACGGTCATATTGATTGAAGAAGCTGCCAAACAACTAATCGCCGAATATCTGTTCATATCTAAGCAAGCTTCTAAAGTTTTGTATAAAAAAAGATATAAGAAGGTTTTTTCTCATTAAGGTTGGAATACTTTGTCGCAATAAATGACCGACAATAAGGAGAAATTAACCATTCGCAGCATTACCCGCATTTTAATCATCGGTAATATTGTGGCACTACTAGATAATTATCGACGTCTGGCATCTTGATCTGGAGGCGGTTGAGCACACAATTCAAAAAGCTAATTAACAGTAAAATTGAATAATATTTATAACTTAATATCAATTGGCCGGCAAGGAGATGGAAAATGGATAAGAACAAGATTAAAAAGGATAAGCACAAGATTATATTGGTAATGGCTGTTTGTTTCCTCATAACTGTGGTTACCTCGCCTGTTTCCGCACAAGTGGAAGAGGTCCAGGGAGACAATGCTTCAGAAGAAAAAGCCGATGAGAAGGGTGGCGGTTTTATGGATACCCTTTTGAAAGCGCTGGGAAATGCGGCGCAGGACTCTCTTGAAGAAGGTATTGACGAACTAGCAGGTACCTATAAAGGTCGTATTGATGAAGTCACTCTCCTGGAAAGACGGGGCAATGCCCTTGTGCTCCAAGTAAAATACAAAAACGTTAAAAGAAAAGACGGCGTATATGTTCAAGGTGAAATTCTGAAATGGGGTGAACCCCTTGCTGGATTCAATAGTACAGTATCTTCCGTTCGGGCTAAAAGCGGCACCGCAACGCTGACTATTGGTTGGGGGGGGGCAGAGTCCTCGGGGTGGGGATTGCCTTCGGAAGAAGTGACTTACGATCAGGTCTGTCTGTTCCTGTTGCGGGAAACGGATCCCGATCGTCCCTTTGGCGTCCTGGTCTATAATCTGGAAAAAACCTGGACCAGCAGCAACGAATTGGAAATGCCAGAGGCAGATATGGAAGAGCCGGATACAACTGGAGATGCCATTGAGCTTGCCGAAGGGGAAAACACCGAAGAATCTCAAGCGCAGGGCAGCAGCCCTTCACCAAACTATGGAAAACCCCTTATCTTGAAGCCGATAAATACGGCACAGACAACGGCAACCAAGCTGGCACCTCCCACTGCAAGAGCGGGCACCTCGACCCAGCCGGCGCCTCCCACAGCAAGAGCAGGCACCTCGACCCAGCCGGCGCCTCCCACTGCAAGAGCAGGCACCTCGACCCAGCCTGCGCCGCCCACAGCACAATCATCCACACAAACAACAGCTCGTGTGCTAACACCAATTCAGGGGAGGGCCCTAACAAAAACCACCGAAAATACGGTTTCTGATTACAACTTGTTCGACAATGCGCAGCAGGCGCAGTGGCGCAGCGGATTCGGTGTGCTTTCATGTCCGGGCTCGGAAAATGA
>JBECKW010000377.1:0-2701 GCA_040235505.1 Desulfobacterales bacterium | reverse complement strand
TTCGGGTGGCATGTCCGGTATGGGCTGCGGCCAGATGATGACTGGTCGAATGACGGGGAATCAAATGATGACCCAGAGCATGAATCAGAACATGATGCAGGGGATGATGGATATGATGGGCCGGATGAATCAGACCATGCAACAAATGACAAATGGTAATATGACACCCGAGCAGATGGAGCAAATGTCCCAGGTGATGGGAAGCATGTCCGAAAATATGCACGATATGTCTGGGCAGATGGCCAAGGGACATCTGGATCCTGAAACCAGCACACAGATGCAACAGCGGACGCAGCAGATGAACCAATGGATGGACGAGATCCAGGCGGGAACAACCCCTTGATTCGGCATGCATCAGGGGTATGATTCAGCATTTCAATGATGTGCCGCCTTCGTGTTCTTCGCAGTAATAATTGAAATAACCATGAGGCCACTACGAAGAACACGAAGCGCACGAGGATAACATCCAAGCTCTCTTTTTACACCACTGTTAACAGGAATTATCAACGATGAACCATCCAATCTTTTTCGGCATCGAAGAAGGGGAATACCGGGTATTTTTCCAAAGGCATCACTACCTTCGGGAAGGAAAGCTGAAAAAAGGCCGGGCATTATTATGCGCGGCGGTTCTTTTCGCTTGTCTGATGTGGACCGCCCTTGGCGCAGCCGCAGACGGACGCACCTACCTTGCTGCCGATGCCGGATACCGGTCCGGGGATTTCGGAACGGACACAACCTTTAGACTTATTCACCTGACCCCATCAATCGGCTTTGTATCGGATACCTGGCAGGCAAGTCTCTCTATTCCCACTCTAACGCTTCAGGCGGATGGTGAGCTGGGGAAGCAAACAGCGTCTGGAATCGGCGACATTCTGATCCAGGCCAGCCGGAGACTTGTTTCGGAAAAATCGACCGGGATTCAGGTTGACGGCAGTGTAGCTGTGAAAATGCCCACTGCGGATGAAACGAAAGGACTCGGTACTGGGGGGACGGATTACAGTGCGTTTATCCTGCTGAAGAAAAGTTATGGCACAATCGCCTTTATGGCTCAGGCCGGTTATATTGTACGAGGGGATGCTTCGATTCAAACCTATAACGATACACCGATGTATGCTGTGGGTATCTCAAAATCGTTCAACAGGAGCCAGCTGGCAGCCGTGTATGAAAATGACGGGGCTTTCGTGGATGGAGCGGATACTGCCCGGAGCATTGCCGTCAGCGGGTTTCATGTCCTGAGCCCGCAATACGCCGTCCGGGGTTCTCTGTTGATAGGCGTAAGTGACGGTGCTGAAGATATAGGAGCCTCCATCGGCTTTGTGCGCTGGTTTTAAAGACTTCAGTGGTGGTGATCCTCATCCTCATCTATGTGCCCCTGGGTGTCGGACGTGGACGTTTCAGGGGATACTTCTCCAAGGTCATGATGATGTTCGCCTGAATAAAGGGTCTTTGCCTCATCAATAAATTGCCGATAGCCGGCAGCATCCAGCTCCGGAAGTGCTTCGATGAAAGCCGTCATGCCGGCGATTTCCTCCCTTTCGTGGTTGATACCGAAAGCGGGCATTCCGGTCATTTTGAGTCCGTTTTCAATGACCCAAAATATTTCAGCCGGGCTTAATTCATCCGTGGCCGTCTCAAGGGACGGCGGCGCCGGGTAAAGCCCTTCTGCAAATTCTTCTTGCTGAAGACCCGGTGCGCCGTGGCATTTTCTGCAGGTTTCATCGAAATGAATCGACCCATTCCGTGCAAGTTCGGCATTATCCAGGGCGGGCAGTTCCACGGTTTTGCTATGGTGCGCGATGGAGCGTTCCCGGGCCGCTTCCAGAAACATGAATGTGGGCGATAGATGCGGGACTGTGGCAGAGATATTATAGAGCCCGGACAGCGCGAACCCGACCCCGGCAACGATTAAGACGCATACCGTACAAATGGAGATCCAGAATGGTTTCATTTGGCTTCTCCTTAATTAAGGGGGGATAAGTTGAGCGGTAGAATTTCCCGGCGGAAACCTTGAAAGCTTGATCTTATTATAGATAACATTGTCAATCTTCTGCATTTTGAAGTCAAGAAAAACGTCCGCAGCAGGCTAACCGTTGTGAAAGGTCGCGTGAATGCATATGTTGAATATAAAGGAGATTTAAACCATGGCGGAATTCTGGAACTGGTGGCAGCACCTGCCGCAACATATCAGCCCCGTTATATTTGAAATCGGCTTCTTCAAGCTCCAGTATTACGGCCTGATGTATGTCGTGGCCTTCGTGCTGACATTTCTCCTCGTGCGATATCGGATCAGGCGTGAGAGCCGGTTTGAAATGAGCACCGAACAATTGAAGGATGCAATATTTTATATGATCATCGGTTTGATTATCGGAGGTCGTCTGGGGTACGTGACTTTTTACAACTTTTCCTATTATTTCGATCATCCGCTTGAAGTCTTTCTCCCATTTTCGTTTTCAAACGGATTTGCCTTCACGGGCCTGTACGGCATGTCGTATCATGGTGGGTTGATCGGCACCATGCTGGCTGCCTGGCTCTATGTCCGGAAAACGAAACTGGATTGGTGGAATCTCGTGGATCTTTTTGTACCGGCAATCCCCATGGGATATGCCTTTGGACGGTTGGGAAATTTTATCAACGGCGAATTATACGGCCGAGTGACGACATTTTCCGTCGGCATGTATTTCCCTCTGGCGCCTACCATGGA
>JBECKW010000363.1:0-3196 GCA_040235505.1 Desulfobacterales bacterium | reverse complement strand
CTCTGTCTTTCACCACAGCGGAAGCTAAAACCCCCCAAAAAAATAATAATCCTATTGAAGCGCTGACATCTTCCGGTGAAATTGCCGGTACGGTCCAGTGTGGTGGAGAAGGGGTTGAGGGCGCACTTGTTTATATCCCGGGATTGTCTTTCATGGCAAAGACGGATTTTGATGGAAATTTTTCGCTATTGTATGTTCCTGCAGGCGATTACGATCCGATGGTTGAGGTTGAAGATCAGGTTCCCGTAGAAATTCCGAGTGTGAATGTTGCCCCGAAAAAGGTTACCGATCTTGGTGTTATAAATGCCTGTTCCGGTAATAACGAAGAGTCATTTAATAACGAAGAGTCATTGGGTCAAGGGGTGAATGACTGCAGTGGCCCAGAGATTTGTAATGACGGCATAGATAACGATTGCGATGGCCGTGTTGACGGATATGATTCAGACTGTTCGTCAGGTCCCATGTGATGGTAATGGTTTAGACAGAGCCGTACGCATCATAATGCGTACGGCCTTTTTTAATCTTCCAGATTTTCCCCTATCCTTGCCAGAAAGGCTTCGCGGCGGGCCTTTTCCCACTGAGCGCAAAAAGCGGGTTTTCTGCCGGCCGTTCGTTTCATACAAAAGGAACAGTTGGGATTGCACTCGACAATCGGTTCCCTGACCTCGTCTTTGGCCTTTTGCGGCCATAATGGATCGGCCAGAAGAACACGCGCGAGGCCGATCAGATCCGCGCTGCCATCCCGAAGGATCTTTTCAGCGGTTTCGGGAGTTTTTATTCTTCCGGCGGTGATAATGGGGGTTTTCGGGGCGGCCCCCTTGATTTCGCCGGCGTAATGAACCATATGGGCTTCTCCCTTTTCTTTTTCTCTATACTCGTTCCGGCCATAGGCATCATAGGATCCCGCTATGACCGAAAGGTAGTCGACCCCCCGTTTTTCGAGTTCCCGGGCAAGGACTTTGGTTTCTTCAGGGTGAAGCCCGTCCGGCATCTCTTCGTCTGCCGAGAAGCGATACCCCACGGGGAAATCCTCGCCCACGGCGGCTTTCACGGCATCAAAGACGGCCAGGGGAAACCTCATCCGGTTCTCCAGGCTCCCGCCGTAAAGATCGGTTCGATGGTTTGTTCGCGGAGATAGGAATTGAACGATCAGATAGGCCATCCCTCCGTGGATCTCCACCCCGTCGAAGCCGGCTTTCCGGACCCGCCTTGCCGCTGCTGCATACGACTGCACGGCCTGACCGATCTGTTCTTTTGTCATCTCCTTTGTCATCGCATCACCGACTTTTATCGGCGAGGGCGTCCATTTTTCCGGCGGGACGAACGCGTACCTGCCGCAATGATTGATTTGGAGGAATGCGATCGCTCCTTTCCCCTGGATCACACGGGCCAATTCGGACAGGCTCGGGATGTATCGGTCGTCATCGACCCGCAGGCAGTTCGGCGTAGCTATCCCGGAGGGGTGCACCATGGTGTGTTCGACCACGACAAGGGCGACCCCGGAACCGGCCATTTCACTGTAATGATCGAGTGTCAGTTGGCTGGCGGTGCCGTCGTTATTGGCATACCCCAGATACAGAGGAGCCATGATGATCCGGTTCTTTAAAGTAAGTCTCCGGATACGAAACGAAGTAAAAAGAAGAGACTCAGCGGTCATTTTAAACTCCTTTCTGACGCGGAAGAGGAAACAGCTCGACTTCTATCCAAGCAACCTCACTGCCTCTCTCATTGCAGTGCCAATCTGGATCTGATTCGGGCATGCCTTCTCAGCTGGAGAAAAGTCGCTGTTGGCCAGGGCCTTTTTAACGGCCCCGGGCAGCTCCCCGAAGAGTCTTCTGGCATCGTCCTTTTTGCCATAGCTGTGGTAATACATCATGTATCGAAGAACATCCGGAATCCTGTGCGTCGTGACCATTACGGATTCGCACTGCATGCATCCCTTGCAGTAGAGGCCACGGTTGGTCCAGGCGATCCTTTTCAGCATGTCCCGGTCTTTTTCCGACAGATTGACACCATCGGTGGCGGCGGTGACATTTTCCTTCAGCATCGTAAGATTGGTCATTTCCGACAGACAGGTGGTTATTCTGCTGTCCCCCCATATCGCCTTCAGCCTCGCCTGATGCGGAGTATACCCCTTGTCCATGAAATGGCTTAGGGCTGTAAGATCTTCCGGTTCGGTGTCCGAACCTTGTGCCGGCGGTCCGGAAGGTGGGCTTGGGGGGCTCTCTTCTCCCTGAGGCGGTCCCTGGGAATCCGGTGGCGTTCCTTCCCGGCCCCGGGACGGGTTGGGGGGCGGCCCGAGTCGCTGGCCCTGGGTTTTCATGGCAACCAGCCCCACACCGGCTTTGGTGCATGCATCGATAGCCTTTTGAATGTCATCGTCCTCCTTGAGTTGATAATTATAAGAAAACTGGATGGCATCTATCCAGCCCAGCGATGAGGCACGCATCAGCATGGGGGCCATGTTGGCATGGCAGCTGAATCCGAAAAATCTGATTTTACCCTCTTTCTTTTTCTCTTCGGCCCATGCTTTTATTTCAGGTGTCAAAAGGTCGGGATCTTGCAGCATATGTATAAAATAAAGATCGATATAATCGGTCTGCATACGTTCCAGCGATGTTTGAAGCTGCTGTGTCATGCCCTTCGGTTCGGTGGTTCTGGAAGCCTTGGTGACCTGGAAAACCTTTTTCCTTTCTTCGGGATATTTGCGGTAGAATTGGCCGATCACCTCCTCGTTTTTTCCATTCCCGTAACTGTGTGCCGAATCCCAGTAATTGACCCCCATGTTAAGGCCTATTCTCAAAAGGGTTAAATAACCAGTGGTGTCGACACTGCCCCCCATACCGAGGATGGATAGGGGGACACCGGTTTTCCCCAAAATGCGGGTAGGCATTTTTTTAGAAACGTTGTCTTTGTCAACTTCGGCCATCAGCGTGCCGCCGGTGAGCCCGGTGGACAATGCGAGGGAAACGCCCCCAATCCCTGTCGTTTTTAAAAAGGCTCTTCTGTCCATTTTATTATGTTGGGTTTCCATATAGGTTATGCCTCCTGAGTCTGGATGTATAATTAATAACTCAACTTTCGGGAATGGATTGAAGAAGCAAAAAATATGGCCTAATTATTTGATTTTATGAATAAATAGCTTGATGAGCCCAGTCTGTTGATATATAGTGGATCTACGACAATTCACAATAAT
>JBECKW010000233.1:0-12328 GCA_040235505.1 Desulfobacterales bacterium | reverse complement strand
ACTTTTGTCTTCTCAACACACGACGCCCGGGTCATCGAGCGGGCGGAGCGGGTGGTGACTCTGGAGGATGGTATGATCAAAAACCAAAGTGCCTAAAGTTCATAGAGTGCCTAAAGTGCCTAGAGTTGTGGTATTCTTCTGTTTTTTATTTAAAGCCTTGAAGTGGGACTTTCGATGTTCGATGTTCGAGTCTCTATTTGCGAGCGGATCAACCCATGAGAAAGATCTTCCGAAAAGTTGTTCTTCTGATACTTCTTCTGCCGACTGTCGCCGGGGCGAAAGCCTTGGATGTCGATATCACCGGGTATGTTAAATATCTTTCCAGCGCCGCCGATGTGCCGGGGATAAGCGGTCGGCTGTATGACCAGCTTCTGCACGCCAGGATCAACACGGCGTGGTATCCCACCGACAGCCTTCGGGGGGAGATGGATGTCCGGATGCGGGCCTTTTACGGAGATTCGGTGGAGAAAATCCCCGGTTTTTCGAAGATGATTGAAACCGACTATCCGTTTGCAAATCTCGATGCGGTGGCCCGGAACGGAAACCGGAGCCTCGGCTACGGTCAGATCGACCGGTTGTGGATGGGGTATACCCGGGGCAACTTGGAGGCGACCCTGGGCCGCCAGCGCATCGCCTGGGGAACGGCCCTGGTCTGGAACGTGATCGACCTGTTCAATCCCAAATCGGTGCTGGATTTCGATTACGAGGAAAAACCCGGGGCCGACGCCCTGCGCGTGCAGTATTACACCGGGGCGGTATCCAAGGTGGAAGTGGCGGCTCGACCGGCAAAAAGCCGGAAGGAGGCCATCATCGCCGGGCTCTATTCCGTCAATGCCTTCGAATACGATTTTTTCGCCGTGGCCGGGGTCCGGAAAAATCGCTGGGTCGTGGGCGGCGCCTGGGCCGGTTCGATCCTGGACGGGGGCTTCCGGGGAGAGGTTCTGGTCAGCCAGGCGCCGGACCGGGATGAGGAGCCGATAGACACAGTGCCGGCGGAGTCCGGCCGTTCCATGTTTGCTTCCGGTCATCCGGTGGTCAGCGCTGTGCTTTCCGCCGATTACACATTTTCAAACACCCTCTATCTTCACAGCGAGTGCCTGTACGGCAGCGCTGGAAAAACCCGCAATGCCGGCGTTTTTCAGGAAGAAGCCCTTTCCGCCGGAATGCTCTCGCCCGCCCGCTGGTCGATCTACCAGGAAGTGGCATACGATATCACACCGCTCACCCGGGCGACTCTGTTCGGTATTTTCAACCCCTCCGATCACTCCCGAATCATCGTCCCCATGCTGACCCATTCCCTGGCAACCAACCTGGATCTTCTGGTCATCGGACAGCTTGCTTCCGGAAGACTCTACAGTGAATACGGGGATTACGGAAAATCGGTGACCCTTCGATTAAAATACTCCTTTTAAGCATGGAGGTACTCTGTAAAGCGTGCTTTTATACCCATATGATGCGTTGTAAATACCACGAAGAACACGAAGAGCACTAAGAAAAACAGATAGATTTCATAACGTTTTTTATTCTTCGTGTTTTTCGTGCTCTTCGTGGTGAAATAATTTTTTGTCCATTAAAAATAGGATATTTTCGGATGAAGCATGGGTTAAGAGCCTGGATACTATGGAATCGAGAGAGGATTTATTTTGTCATTTGCCGACTCGGGCATGGATGGTTATAATATAGATGTAAAGCTTAGTGTAGCGTTTAGCTATCAGCAATCAGCAGTCAGCAAAAAGCATATCAATTTACAGTCGTTGGCTGATAGCTGAAGGCTGACCGCTGACTGCTTCTCCCAATCACAAAGGAGGATGCCATGGCAATTTCAATTCGACCCCAACCCATCGAGTGCCCCGAATGCAATTACCAGGGTAAATCCTTGATAAAAAAATCGGATTTCGGTTTGTTGATACTGTTTCTTCTGCTGCTTGTCGCTTCTTTTTTCCTGCTGTTCTGGCCGCTCTTCATTCTTTCACTCGTCATTCTGTGCTGGCTCCTGGTAAAGCGTTCGAACAAGGTCTGCCCGAACTGCAGATTCGAGATTCCGATTCAAAAATGAGGGGATAATGCACACGGAAAATTTTCAGGATCGCGCGACCGGCGCCATCATGGGCGCATTCGTGGGGGATGCGCTCGGCCTCGGGCCCCATTGGTATTACGATCTTTCGGAACTGAGGCGGGATTACGGCGAATGGATCGAAGATTATTCGACCCCCAAGCCGGGCCGGTACCACGAAGGCCTCAGGGCGGGCCAGCCTTCCCAGGCGGGCGTCATTCTCGCGATGCTCCTCCGGTCTCTGGTGGCCCATGGCGGGTATGACGCAGATGACTTTTGCCGCCGGATGGATTCCGAGCTTTTTCCCCTGCTGGACGGAACCCCTGCCAACGGCCCCGGCGGTTACACGAGCCAGTCGATCCGGGATGCCTGGCGAAAACGGGTGGGGCAGGGGCTTCCCTGGGGTGACGTGGGAGGGCCCGCGGACACCACCGAGGCCATTGAACGCACCCTGGCCATTTCGGTTCGGTATGCCCGGGACCCCGAGAAGCTTGCCGAGAATGTTGCGGCAAACACCCGCCTCACCCAGACCGATCCCGCCGTGGTTTCCATGACCGTGGCCTTCGGGGCGGTCCTGGGCATGCTGGTTCAGGGGCATTCCCTTGACGAGAAGCTGTCGGAAAAACTCATGGCCCTGGTTCGAAGCGGCGCACTTCCCTTTCATTCCGTGGTCCGGGACAATATGCGCCCGCCCCGGCCCGGGGATCCGGACCCGCCCCGGACCGGACGTTTCGCTTCACCCGATGCCCTGCTCACGCCGTCCTATATGGCCGCGGCGGCAAATGATCCGAATATTCGCATCGAGCCGGCATGGAAGGTATCGATCGTCTACGGCATGCCCTGCGCCATCTATCATATGCTTCCCGCCGCCTACTACCTCGCGGCGCGTTTCCGGGGGAATTTCGAATCCGCCGTGCTCCATGCCATAAACGGCGGAGGCCAGAACCAGGCCCGGGCCATTCTGACCGGCGCCCTGGTGGGCGCCCAGGCCGGGCTTTCCGGTATTCCCACCCGATTTATCAAAGGGCTTGAAAACGGATCCGAACTGGTGGAGCTGTCGAAATCGCTGGCCCGTATGGCGGACAGTTAATCCGCCTGCCGGAACCGGATGCCGCTCTTCTTCAAATCCGGGACAGCCGGGGAGATTTTCCGGATTCTCGGTTTTTATCTTCAACTACTTTCCTGGAAAAAGGGGGAAAGCTGCAGCTAACATCTATTTAATGCGGCAGCTTTTCCGGCATCCGGCCCCTGCATTTCCGATTTTTTCAAACATGCCGCGGCAATAAACACAATCACCACTCCTGCGGCTGCAAGTATCAGCGGGAACCCGGGCCCCTGGACTTCGGCCATCCATCCCCCCAGCATGGGGGATATGGTCGCACCCACAATATCAGACACCATGGATGCGAGGCCGATGGCGGTTCCGGCAAGATGCTTGGGGGCGCTTTCGCTGGGCACCAGTACCATCACCAGGCTCCCGAGGGGCATCTGGACACTCGTGATGGCGACCAGCGCCATGAGCAGGAACAGATTGACGTATGCAATCGGAAAAAGGAACAATAGCGGAAGGATAACAGAAACGGAGGAAAACAGGAGGATGGCCTTTTTACGACCCGTCCGATCGGACATGGCCGGCCCCAGAAAGCCGTAAAAAAATCCGGCGACACCATGAATGCCGAACACCCATCCGGCCATGGTGGGCGTCAGATGGGCCGCCTGGGTCATGTATAACGGTGCAAACGTGTTCAGATTCGTAATACAGGTGATGAGCCCGACGGACCCAAGGCAGGCCAGCCACACATTTCGATGGCGTAATACGGACAGATAGGCCTTAAATTCCGTCATTGTCTCCTTGGTCGCCTCGGGAGCCGGTTCGCGAACGAATATCCAGATAATCACACCCATTATCAAACCAGGAACCCCTGCCACGATAAAAGCCGTTCGCCAATTGAAATGCGAGGCGATCTGGGTCAGGAGAATGGGCCCCACGCCGAGGGCCACCAGGGAGGATGCGTTGACCACGATGCCCACGTCCCGCCCCCGGTGCTCTGGAGAGGCGGCTCCCTTGATGATGGCTGTGATAATGGTCCAGCAGGGCCCGGCGGCGATGCCGTACAGTATCCGCACCAATAGAAGCTGGGAGTATGTATGAACGCATCCGGAAAACACATTGATAAAGGAAAATGCAAATATCGCGGGAATTAGAATGATTTTTCTTCCTGCCCTGTCCGACAGGGCTCCGAAAAAAAGGGATGAGGCCGCCCACGAAATTCCCGTGCCTGCGGCCAGAATCCCGAGTTTTCCGGAAGTGAGCCCCAATCCTTTCACCAGGTAGGGCGCCAGAAACAGGGGCGACATGCGGGTAAGAAAACAGATGCCCCAGGTGATAAACAGGATCCCAATCAATGTGATTGTCGAGCCTTGAGCGCGCTTCATCCCACGTGCCTCCCGAAGAAAGATAAAAGTGACTCGGATTGGTGATTGCGGACGGCGGGAGGCCAAAGGCGCTGATCCGGCTTCATAAAGGAATTCCCCAAAGTAGAGCGATGGAGGCGTTGGATCATTGTTTTTATATCCCGCTTGGGTAATGTTGCAGCAAAATCTCAAAGATATCAAGCAGGGAATTGCAGAAACCCGGTCACCAGGCGCAATTTTTCAAGATAGCTTGCAGAAACGTTCCTGCCCGGTCCGGAGACAAATTATGTTTTACACAGGGGAGTGGATGCGATATTGTTTTTTATTGCTGAATGCCCTGAAAAAGAATCGGAAGGAAACACTTGAAGATAAACCGGAGAAGTTCCGGGGCGTTCGATTTAAGGAAGGAGACGACCATGCAGGAAGAAAAAGTAAAGTGTGATGTCCTGTGCATCGGCGGCGGCATCGCAGGGCTGATGGCGGCGATCAAAGCCGCCGACACGGGCGTCGAGGTGGTCGTGGTCGAGAAATCCAACACCCTTCGAAGCGGCGCCGGCGGCATGGGGAATGATCATTTTCAATGCTACATCCCGGAGATCCATGGTGATTTCGACACGTTCTGGAGGGAGCTTTTCTATGGCCAGATGGTCGGCTTCTTCCAACAGCTGGACACGGACTATATCCGATACTGGTTCGAAAACAGTTTCGACATCGTGAAGCTGTGGAACAGTTGGGGCATCCCGATGACTTATCAGGGCCGGTATGAATTTGCAGGGCACGGGTTCCCGGGCAAGCAGCTCAACCATTTAAAGTATTCCGGAATGAACCAGAAGCCGGTCCTCACCAGGGAAGCGAAGAAAAGGGGAGTGAAAATCATCAACCGGGTGATGGGGGTCGATATCCTGAAAAATGAAGAGGGCCGGGCCATCGGGGCAATCGGGCTTTGCACTCGCGAAGACAAAATCTATGTCTTCGAGGCCGCCGGCGTGATCCTGAGCACGGGGAACTGCAGCCGAATTTATCCCTCGGTCACCCCGGGCGCCGACAACAACCGCGCCTTTCCCTTGAGCAATTCCGGAGATGGGAGGGCCATGGCCTATCGTGCGGGGGCGGAATTGAAGAATTTGGAACTGGTCCATCGCCACGCGGGTCCGAAATACTTCGCCCGATGCGGGCAGGCCACCTGGGTGGGCGTGTTGAGGGACCGGAATGGAAATGCCGTGGGACCTTGGGCGTCCCGGCCCGATAAGACCTACGGAGACATGGCCACCGAAGTGAGCAAAACCATCTTCGAGGAATACAGAAAATCGGGCAAGGGTCCGGTATACATGGATATGACCGGGATTACGGAAGAAGACCTGGCCTACATGGTCCACTTCATGAAAAATGAGGGAAATGACAGCATTCTGAACCACATGGCGGGTGAAGGACTCGATCTGGGTAAAGCCGCCGTCGAATTTCAGACATTCGAAATGCAGGTGGACGGCGGTGTCAAAGCCGACTGCCGGGGGGAAACCGCCGTCAAAGGCCTTTATGCAGCAGGCGATGATGTCTCCGGCACCATCTCCCATGCGGCGGTGTTCGGATGGTCCGCAGGTGAGAATGCCGCAACATATGCTTCATCCGTAAAGGCGAAAGATATTGAAACTTCGAGGACGTTCATCGAGGAAAAGAAAGATTTTATAGACAGCATCAAAACCCGGAAGAACGGCGCCACGTGGCGGGAAACCCTGTCGGGTCTTCAGCAGGTCATGGTCGATTACTGCGGCGCCGTGCGTTCGAGCGTCCTTCTCGAAGCGGGATTGGACCTTGTCAGGCGGTTGAAGAAAAAGGCACGGGCTTCTCTGACGGCCGAAAATCCTCATGACCTCATGAACTGCCTCCAGGTCCTGAACCAGATAGACATCGGTGAACTGGTACTGATCAGCGCCCTGGATCGAAGGGAAACAAGGGCGCTGCATGTCCGAACGGACTATACCTTCAACGATCCGTTATTGGGGAACAAAATTCACCTGATCCGGCAGGTGGACGGACAGCCGGTCACCGCGTGGATTCCGGTCAACCGATGAAAAGGATGCAAAAAGATCAAACAATGAATGATAAAAAAAGGAAAACGTCATGCCGCCTGTCATCAACAAGGAACTGTGCAACGGTTGCGGAAAGTGTGCCGAGATTTGCCCATCGGACGTCTTCTTCGGTTCTGAAATAGGGAAGACGCCGGTTGTTTCCTATCCGGATGAGTGCTGGCACGAGAATGCATGTGTCAACGACTGCCCCGTGGGCGCAGTAACACTGCGTATTCCCCTGTCCATGATGGTGGTGTATAAATAGGTCTCCATTCATCTGCTATCCTGCTGTTAATACGATAAAATATATTCATGCACAAACGAATTTTCGGGCGCCGATCTTGTTATGGTGTTTGAGTTGAGATAAAATCCATAGAATATCGGAAAAATCATTTTAATTATATGGAAGGAGAGATCGCCATGAAAAGAAGGGAGCTGCTCAAATATTTATTGGCAGGTGGAACTGCCATCGCATTTTCAGGCGGAAGCGCTTTCGCGATGCAGTACCCCGAGGGAATGGATGACGCCGGACTTTTTCAAGGCATCAATAGAGTTAAAGATCCGGCAAATAAAACAGGGCTGGAAAAAAAACACGTGCCAGTAATTAATGCTCCGGCGAAAGTAACAGCAGGCGAACCCTTTGATTTGGATGTTGTTGTCGGCGAAATAATTCATCCCATGGGGCCGTCCCACTGGATTGAATATTTGCAGCTCAATATCGTAAATGAGCCTGCGGGAACGGTCAATTTCAGGTCGAATGGTTTTTTGAAGGCGAAAGCAAGGTTTAATGTCATTCTGGATGATAAGTATAAGGGAAAAACGATCCCCCTGGTTATCCAATTAAAGTGCAATCTGCATGGCATTTGGGAGGACTATACCAACGTCGAAGTGGCTTAAGCGGCAGTTTGTTTGCCAATGACAGATTCAAAATCTTGTTCGGAATTTAAAGCGTTATGGCCTCATTCGTTTTCATTGTAAAAATCTTGATGGATACCTGTTTTGGGATGGTATGCACCCGGCGAAGGCGGTTCACGCCATTCTTGCCGGGTACGCAAGCCAGTTGTTAATGGGACCCTAGTGCGGTATAGCGTCAAAATATACCCGCAGCATCTTTGTGGGGATAAGTCTTTGGCCCCTGATTTTTTTGATCGCTATCCAAATACGTTTCATAATGGCGAACCCGCTTGGGAATTGCCGGTTTGCGGTGAGCTGCTTCCCTCGACAAAAAGCGTCTGGGTCGGGTAGGCGAACTGAATCCCTCTTTCCTGGAACTGTTCGTATAGATACAGATTGATGGCCTGCTGAATGTCCATGTAGACCGTGTAGTCCGGGTTTTGGATCCAGTAGACGATTTCAAAATTCAGGGAATACGGGCCGTACTCCTTGAAATGCGCCCGGTCGAACCGGACCGGCTGCTGGGACTCGATGGCGGTGCGGATAATACCCGGAATTTCCCTGAGCTGCTCGGGGGTCGTCTGGTAGAGAACCCCGATGGTAAACACGACCCGCCGTTCCTGCATCCGCTTGAAGTTGCGAACCCGGCTCTGGAGAAGATCCCCGTTGGGGAAAATCAGCTGTTCTCCGGACAGGCTCCGAATTCGCGTGGTCTTCAGTCCGATGTGCTCCACGGTGCCCAGGAAATCGCCGACGATGATGAAATCACCGATCACAAAGGGTTTATCGAAAACTATGGTGAAAGATGCAATAAGATCACCCAGAAGCCTCTGAACGGCCAGGGCCACGGCGATACCGCCGATGCCGAGTCCTGCAATGAGGGTGGTGACATGGATTCCGAAATTATCCAGCACCAGCAGAACGAATATCACCCAAAGCAGAAACGTAAGCAGAAATCCGATGGAGCCCGTCATGGCCACCGCGGAGGGGTTGGTTTCGAGCTTTTGGCGTTTGTACCGCTCGATCACGAACCGGATGGCCCGGGAACCGACCAGAGCCGCTTGAAGGAGAATGATCACCAGTATGATTCTGTCCACATATCCCGAGGTGGTTTCCGGAAACGACAGCACCCGGGATCCGGCATAAAGGGCCATCACCATCAGAAACAGCAGGTGAATTCTCTTTGTCAAGGCCAGGAGCAGTCCGCGCTCTTCGGTATCTGATTCCGATATTTTCCGGCTGAGGACGTGGGAAAGGATTGACCTGGCAATCCAGAGAACCACAAAAACACCCAACGCCACACCGACTGCCGTAAGCCAATCCCGAACCGAGTTGTGAAAGAAAACCTGATCAAGCATTTTTTAAATTAGCCCCCATTGTCGATCTGATGGATACCGGATTTTTCGATACCCAAAATCTTCATGTTTTTGGAGTATACATCCGGAATGTTACCATAAGAGACGGAAAGGGGACAAAGGAATTTTCTTGGCCCCGCAAACGGGGAGGCTATGGGCGATAGGCTATAGGCACAGAGGCGTAAAGGCAAGGCACAAAGGCGTAACGGCAGAGGCACAAAGGCACAAAGGGAAGGCGGAAAGGCGAAATGGCATAGGCACAAAGTAAAAACGGGCGGGGTGGCGGAGTCGTTGTGGTGGCGTTCATTCGAATTGGCAGTGACGATGAAGGCAAATCTGACTTCGGCATCTCTGAATGGCGTTTCAGCTGTTAACCAAGGCAGTTAACTTTGTGCCTCTGTGCCTCTGTGCCTTTGTGCCTAAGCTGTTCGGGCTTGCCTAAGATTCTACAGGGTCTCCAGAACCCGCTGTAGCTTTGCCCGGACTTCCCTCGCAACACCACCAATGGCGGGGTTACCCACCAGGTCCAGAACTGCTGCCGGATCCATGACCTCGACAATTACCGCACCGCTGCTGTCCTGGCGGACCACCACATTGCATGGCAGAAGGAGGCCGATGGAGGGCTCGGTTTCTATGGCCCGGTGCGCCAGGGGTGGGTTGCAGGCGCCCAGAATTCGGTAGGGGGGCATGTCCTGGCCCAGTTTCTTTTTCAGTGTGGCCGCCACATCGATGTCGGTGAGAACGCCGAAGCCTTCCTTCTGAAGTGCCTGGGTCACCTTTTCAACCGCCGTTTCAAACGAAAACGCCACTTCCTTCCCAAAGCCGTAATTTGTGTTCATAGATCAACTCCTTATGACTTAGACTCTTTTTCAGACAGAAACATTCACGCACCTAAACGAAGACTCCAAAAGCGTACACAATGAAAAAGGTCGTTTACTTTGTGCCTCTGTGCCTTGCCGTTTAACTTTGTGCCTTTGTGCCTTGACGTTACGCTTTCACTTTGTGCCTACGCCGTTAAGCTATTTCGTCAGATCTTTCTTTTTGACTTCAAATTCTTCCTTGTCGATTTCTCCGCGTGCATAACGTTCCCTTAAAATTTCCAGAGCCTGGTCGCTGCCACCGTCGACGGTTTTATTCCGGCCGCTGGACTGCACCAGCCATTTGATCAGGAGAATCAGTGCCAACACGACCACCACCCAGAATACGATCATGAAAATACCGCCGGACCATCCGAATCCCCACCAATTGCCCATCATGCCGGGTCCCATCCCCCATCCGCCATATCCGCCGTGCTGGGCCAACGCCACAGCGGCGGGCAGAAATGCTGCAAGACTCAACACCGGGATCAATAATGCTCGTCGCCATATTTTTTTCATATTCATTACAAACCTCCTGTCATTCTTAATTATTATTGCATCTTGGTACTGCTTTTTTAAAGAGCAATTTGCATGCCATGAGATAAGGCCCAGATGCCATATTGATATCATTTTGTTATGATTATATTTTTTTATTAGTTTGTGCCGCCGGGTCGTTGTAAGCTGGGGGATCCTGACGACCCATTGGGTACTTTCTATACAACCTGCATCCCCAAACAGTGAGGAACTCATGAGACACTCCATATTGCTAAATACCGATCAGATGAACTGCTATAATGCGCACGGAAATGAAATCCCCTGCTTTGGCAGTGGCCAGGATGCGGAGAACCGTCCGGCACCGGAAGCGCCGGCAGTAAGATTCCTCTTCAAAGACGGTGTGGTGATCGATAAACTCACGGGTTTGAATTGGAGTCGTAGCGCAAGTCCCGCCACTTTCCCGATGTCATGGCGCGAAGCATTTAAATACGTCAGGGAGCTTAATTTCTCCGGATATCTGGGGATCAATGCCTGGCGCCTTCCGACACGCCGGGAACTCTATTCGCTTATCAGCCATCGTTTCATAAACCCGTCGCTGCATGAGGCGCACCCGTTTACCGACGTTTTTCCCGGCTATTACTGGACGGCCTCCCCGTGCAGCCGCCTGGCGAACCAGGCCTGGTATATTCATCTAGGCGGCGGTCGCGTCTATCGGGGGATAAAAGACAATTCCTACATGGTTTGGCCCGTTGCCGGCCCGCTGCCGAATCAAACGAATCCGTCCGACAGATTCGCAATCTACAAAAATACGGTTCTGGATCGTCTTACCGATCGGCGTTGGCTGATCTACGCAGCCGAAACGAATAAGGCCGTCACATGGGAAGAAGCCATCACCATCATCAACACCTTGAACGCTAAGACTGCGGCCGGGTATGACGACTGGCGGCTTCCGAACATTCGCGAACTGGAAAGCCTGGTGGACTTGAGCTTGCATTCACCGGCCCTGGCAAGAAAATTTTTTCCGCGAAGCGTTGCTGAGGGATATTGGTCTGCTACCACCAGCGCATATGAAACCCGATACGCCTGGGTGCTGTATCCAAAGGATGGCGCCATTGGTGTGGGATTTAAACATTTGCCCGAGTTCTGCGTGTGGGCCGTTCGGGATGTAAATTGAGACGCCTTCTCGAAATTGCTCGATCGTCCTTTGATATTAATACCACCAATCTGCCCTGCCGGATAAAAGAGAAGATAAAGAAGCCGCTAAAATTTTGCGCACTATGGGAGGAATGCGTCTTTTTTTCGCACTTTCGGTCCAATTCAATAAGAAAAATTCTACTATAAAGTTCAGGTACTGCGGCAGTCATCGCAGTCATCCGCCTTCGTCAAAAATCAAAACATAAAAAATTTGCATGAAAAGCAGTATATTGCCGCCATCCGTAAAATGGCTGGTATACATATTGCTCTTAAATCAGGTGAAGTCGTGAATCAGTCAATCACGAGAATCATATTTTTAGAAGTGAAAGGAGTATTTATCATGAAGTATTTCAAAACAAAGATTGGTTTGATCATTGCCGTACTGACGATCGGTATTTTTGCAGTGGCGCTGGCGCAAAGCGGGAACGGTACTTCATACGGCGGTTATACGATGGGGCCGGGAATGATGGGTTATGGCAACGGCATGATGGGCTACGGCAACGGTATGATGGGCTACGGCAATGGCATGATGGGGTACGGCATGGGATACAATGGTCATATGATGGGGTACGGGCCGAATGGATATGCCAACCTGTCATCGGAAGATGTCGCCAGGCTGCAGCAGGCCCAGCAAAAATTTTTCAACGACACCCAGGAACTTCGAAACGAAATCCAGCAGAAGGGGCTTGCCTTGAACCAGGAGCTTCAAAAGACGACACCGGATCGTGACAAGGCAGTCACCCTGGAGAAAGAGCTTTCAAATCTTCAGTCCCAGTTGAATGAAAAGGGACTGGAATACCGGCTCGACCTGCGAAAAGAATTTCCAGGTACTGCTCTTGGGTCGGGGTATGGATACGGCGGAGGGTACTGCTGGTAGTTCCTCGCGTTGTTTGGAAGGCGGTGCATTTGGCCGCCTTCCAGGGAGCTTTGACCCATGTTGACGCCACTGATCTGGAAAAAGCCCGATGCATCCGATAATCGCATTCATTCTATTTCAAA
>JBECKW010000319.1:0-16665 GCA_040235505.1 Desulfobacterales bacterium | reverse complement strand
GGCGTGTATTCGATTGAAGGGGATGTCAGGGAGTGGCTTGAGGGGGAGCTTTTGGGGGAGGGATGACTGCGAGTGCATAGAGTGCCTTGAGTTATGGAGTGCCTGGAGTTAAGGTATTCTGTCTTTTTTATATTTAAGGCGGAGTGAAACGACTCCACAACTCAAGGCACTCTATGAACTCCAGGCACTATAGAACACTTTAGATACTCTTCCCCTCAGACTTCCGGATCGTCTTCTCCCATCAGATTATCTGTCATAAGCTTTTTCAACCCCGGCGACACCATATTCTTCGCGCATTCCGGGCAGAGGCCAAAAAATTCGAGTCGATGTCCGATGATGCGGTAGTCGGTTTCCCGGCGGATGCTTTTTTCAATATCCTTGAGGTGTGGCATGGGAATGTTGTCCACACGATCGCACAGGTTGCAGCGGATATGGTAGTGATCCTCCGGATCTCCGTCAAATCGCTTGAGAGTGCCTCCGAATTCAAGCTTTTTTATTTCCCCCAGTTCCGAGAGAACCTCAAGGTTACGGTATACCGTTCCAAGGCTGATCCGGGGAAGCCG
This sequence comes from Desulfobacterales bacterium, assembly GCA_040235505.1. GTDB lineage: Bacteria > Desulfobacterota > Desulfobacteria > Desulfobacterales > JAFDDL01 > JBECKW01. Next base: position 16,102 of record JBECKW010000319.1, on the reverse strand, counting down.
CCGTCGGACCACGTCATAGATTTCATCCGCACTGGGGTGATGGGTGAATTTTCGAAGCTCTTCGAGGATGACCCGCCTTTGGCGGGTCATCCGCAGGTTGAGTTTATCGATTGTCATGATCTTTTTTCTTGAGGAATGAATGTGCATTCATCCGGGCCACAGTAGCTGCCCACATAGTCGGATGCGGGACGGTAAAGGACCGCTTTGGGTGCCGCCAGGGCAAAATACTCCTCGATGGTATGGGCACACCATCCCGCTATTCGGGACACGGCAAACACCGAAGAAAAAAGGTCCACGGGAATTCCCATGGTGTAGTAAAGCGGGGCGCTGTAAAAATCGACGTTGACGAAAATATCCCGGTCTTTTCTCTTCCGGAAGCCTTCCTTTCCCAGAACTTCAAGCTGTTTGGCCATTTCGTACCATTTTGTCTCTCCGGTGCGCTCACCCATTTTCAGAGCCATGGGTGCCAGGATAAAGCTTCTGGGATCGTCGGTTTTATACACTGCATGGCCAAGGCCCATGATCAGGTCTCCGGCATTCAGCTTCCGATCCACATAGGCGGGCACATTGGCGGGGTCGCCGATGGCGAGAAGCATTTCCATGACCCGGACGTTGGCGCTGCCGTGCAACTCCCCGGAAAGGGAACCCACCGCTGCGGAGGTGGCCGCGTACATGTGAGCACGGGTCGAGGCGACCTCCCGGGCGGCGAAGGTCGAGGCATTAAAGGAATGTTCGGCGTGAAGCACCAGGCAGGTGTCCATGAAACCGGCCGTCTCCGGATCCGGGGTTTTTCCCAGGAGCATATAGAGAAAATTGGCGGCATGGGAAAGGCTTTCGTCCGGTACTACCGGTGCTTTGCCGTTCCGAATGCGATGCCATGCCGCCACCAGGCTTGCGGTTTTGGCGATCAGACGAAGGGCGGTTTCCGCAGCCGCTTCGCGGGTCCGGGTCCGTATATCCGGATCATAGGGGGCCAGCATGGCAATACCCGCCTGGAGGACATCCATAGGCAGGGCATCGGTCGGGAAGGTCCCCAGCGCACTTAATATACCCGGGGGGAGCGTACGTTCCCGGGCCATCCGGTTGCTGAAGGTCGCAAGTTCATCCCGGGTCGGCAGCTTTTCATTGATCAGCAGGTATGCCACTTCTTCAAAGGATGCATGGGCTGCAAGATCCTGGATCAGGTATCCCCGGTAGATGAGCTTGCCCTCTTCTCCCCGTACATCACTGATTTTTGTACTGGCAACGGTAATTCCTCTGAGTCCCGTGTTGATAACATCTTTTGTAGCATCCATGATCACTCCTTTATATTGTAATCAATTGGCGTGTTGATCCTCTATATAGAATAAAAATGGCGGCTTAAACAGGAAAAGTCAAGGCCGGCGATCTTATTTTGCTATCAACAACCTGAAACCTTTCAAAGATCCCGTCGTCGGGGAAACCTCTGCCGATATTGTGTCAATATCCCGGCAGCACCGGGTCCTTCATGATGAGATCGATCGCCGTTGCCGCTGCCGTGGCTGCATCCGGGAAGACTTTTTTCAGTGCCCTGACATGGCGGAGGTTGTCTGCAGTGCGAAGTACCAGCATGGAAAAATCACCTTCTTCCATACCCCCCAGGCGCACCGCCTTTTCCCACGGCATACCGGTTGCCCAGGCATGAATGACGGCAGCGGGTTTGATGAGAAGCGGGCGGACGGGAAAATTTTCAGCTGCCATTTGATCTGCCAGCGGATGGAGCCCTTCCCCCACCCGAAGCAGGGAATCGAGCAGTGTATCGGACAGCAGACGACGGTCGATGTCGTCCCCTGTGTCGCGGTCGAAGACGAACATGGCAATGGTGGCCGCCAGCAGGGCCGGGTCCGATTCGGGGAACAGGCCGTTTCGAAATCCCTCTGCAATCAGAATCGGCTGATCGACCCGGAGCATGGCAGCCCATTTCCCGGTATCCGTCAGAGCGCCATCATTGGTGGCATACTTCAGCTTTTCAAGAAAGGAAAGGTGGTGCTGAAACGCCTGCCACAATGCTTCCTCACCGGAAGCGTCTTCGAACTGCCGGAATTTTTTTCCACTCTGCTGAAACCGGGCGAAGGAAAGCTTCAGAAGATCTTCCACTTGATCCGGCGTGTGGGACAGGAGCAGATTGAGGACCATGGAGAAGTTGATCCGAATCTGACTGTCCACATCGGACGGGGGCATGTCAAAGAGCCGGGCTACGTAAGGGATGTCCAGGAATTTTCCGGGCACCGCCAGGGCGAATCCGATCCGGTCCATTCCCCGGCGACCGGCCCGGCCGGTCATCTGATGAAATTCCGTGGGCGTGAGGGGCATGAATTCAGTGCCGTTGAACCGGTCGGAGTTCAGGAACACAATGGTCCGTGCCGGGAAATTTACCCCGGCTGCCACGGTGGAGGTTGCAAACACGGCATCCAGAAACCCCTCCGTCATGAGGGTTTCGATGACGATTTTCCAAGCCGGAAGCTGCCCGCTGTGATGGGCTCCGACGGCCAGGTTCTCGATCTGCCACCGTTGCCGGTGCCTGGCGATGTGAGTGCTTTGCCGGGTAAGTTCCCCCATCCGGCGGTTCAACTCAAGCCGGCGATCCGCATCGTGGATAAAGTTCGTTTCGCATAAATTAAGGGCTGTATCGCAATCGGCGCGGGATTTCAGGAAAAAAACCGCCGGGAGCAGATCATACCTTTGAAGGACGCGAATAATGTCCCCGAAAGGCGGGAGTTTACCGGGTGCGGATAGGCGGGGTGGGCGGGGCGTGTTCAGAAATTCACGGATTTTTTTATGTATCCGGTTTTTTCCGTTTGGAGACGGAGTGACCAGCGGATAAAGTTTCCCGGTCGGATGAAAAAAAAGCGGAAACAGGGGAACAGGCCGTTTCGTTTCCTTGATGACCTTGCATTCTTTTCCCCGGACAGCCCCAAGCCATTGGGCGATCTCCTCGGCATTACCGATGGTGGCGGAAAGCATGAGCAGGGGGATTCTGGCGGGGAGGTAGATCATGACCTCTTCCCAGACGACCCCCCGTTCCGGGTCTCCCAGAAAATGGGTTTCATCCAGAACAACCAGATCCACGGAAAATGTTTCACCCCTGTGCATCACATCGTAAAGTTGGTTTCTGAGGATTTCGGTGGTGCCCACAATAATGGGCGCATCCGGGTTTTCTTTCCGGTCACCGGTCAGGATACCGACGTTTTCGGATCCGAATACATTCGAAAATTCCAAATACTTGGCATTGCTGAGAGCCTTAAGTGGGGATGCGTACCAGCAGCTTCCCCCACTTTCATGCACTTTTTCCATCGCTTTCTGGGCAATCCAGGTTTTCCCCGATCCCGTAGGGACGGTGACAAGACAGTCGGCGGTTTGAATCGCTTCGACAGCGGCCAGTTGAAACGGGTCCGGGCGAAAGGGTCTTTTTCCCGGGACGCCGATCCGTTCGAACACTTTTTTAAGCTTCGGATCCGCGGCGGGACGGATTTGTGGGACTTCGGGTTTTTTCCCGAATCTTCGGCCGGAGTTCCGGGGCCTACCGCCGTGGGGGTGTTTGAATGATCGGATATGGTGTTTTGAGGACATTTGTTAAAAGTGCCTATAGTGCCTAAAGTTGTTGCATTCTGACGATTTAGATGGGGCCGAGGCTCCTACAGGCTTTTTATCATCTTTTCCACGATTGCTCTGGCCGGGGAGTCCACATCATAGGGGGCTTTCCCCTTCAGGTCGGCTTCAATGAGCGCGTCGCTGTATGGAAGGAATCCGAGAAATTCAAAATCCGGGAGATTCTCCCGTAGAAATTTTTCGTCCGCATCGTTTCGAATTTTATTTCCCACCAGGCCGACGCGGTTGAGGTTGATCTCCGAGGCCAGCCGCTTGATATGCCCGGCGGTTTCGATGCTTCTTCGGCCGGGTTCGACTACCACGATCAACTTGTCCACTGCCTTTGCGGTTCCTCGGCCCAGATGCTCGATACCCGCCTCCATGTCCATTACCACCACTTCATCCCGGGCCAGCACGATGTGCATGACAAGCACCTTAAGAAGGGTGCTTTCGGGGCAGATGCACCCGGCGCCGCCTTTTTTAACGCCGCCCAATCGCATGAGCTTGATATTCTCGAATCGGGCGGAAAGCTTGTCCGGAAGATCGTCCACCCTCGGGTTGAGTTTGAAATAGCCGCCGATGCTGCCGGGCTGGGCTTCTGTTCTTTCGTATATCAGGTCCTTCATCTCGGAAATCGGGGTGATCCGGTCTGCGTCGGCGATGCCGACGGCCGCAGCCAGATTGGCATCCGGATCGGCGTCAATGGCTAGCACACGTTTGCCCTCTGCGTTCAGGGCACGGATCAGTAGCGATGAAAACGTGGTCTTTCCGACACCCCCTTTTCCGCTGATTGCAAGTTTCATGGTCTGATTCCTTTCATTTGATATCTGTAACGGTTTCACAATATAGCATAGACACCGGGGAGGTCAATCTGCCGCGGGAGAATTGCCTGGAGTTCATCGAGTGCGCTTGAGTGCCTTGAGTTAAGGTATTCTATCTTTATATAAAATGGCGGAGTGAAACGACTCAACAACTCCAGGCACTCTATGGACTCAAGGCACTCAAGGCACTCCCTCAAATCTATTCCTTGAGGAAATGAGACGATCCGGCTATGGTGATCGGCACATTAAGGAATGAAAATCTATGGACACCGAACCGTTACATAAACCGATGATCCTGGCGCCGGCCGGGAGCCGTCAGTCGTTTCTGGCCGCCCTGGCTGCGGAAGCCGACGGGATATACTGCGGTCTTAAAACGTTTTCCGCCCGTATGGCGGCGATCAATTTTTCCACTAAGGAGCTTGCATCCCTGGCGGATCTGGCACGGGAAAAAAATACAAAGCTTTTGATTACCCTCAACAGCCTGCTGAAACCCGGAGAGTCTGAAGATGCAGCGCGGATGGTGAAAACGCTGGTGAAGGAAGTTCGCCCGGACGCAATCATTATCCAGGATCTCGGGTTTATCCCCCTGATCCGGCAGGTGGGGTTTCGAGGTGAAATCCATCTTTCCACCCTCTCCAATGTTACCTTTGCCCGGGCTCTTTCGATGGTCAGGGAGTCGCTTCATGTGGATCAGGTGGTGATTCCCCGGGAACTCAATATCGATGAAATCAAGCAGCTTTCCGAAAGCTGTCCGGCAGGACTTGGGCTCGAGATGTTCATCCACGGCGCCCTGTGCTATGGAATTTCCGGCCGGTGCTATTGGAGCAGCTTTCTTGGGGGGAAAAGCGGGCTTCGAGGTCGATGCGTTCAACCTTGCCGGCGGGTATATGGCCAGGAGGACGTCCATGCCAAATTCTTTTCCTGTCTGGATTTCAGCGTGGATGTTCTGGCGAAAGTGCTTTTGGAGATTCCCCAAATTCGCGGATGGAAAATCGAGGGCCGGAAAAAGGGTCCGCACTATGTGTATTATACCGTGAGCGCTTACCGGATGCTCCGGGATCATGGCCGTGATCCCCAGGTCAAAAAAGATGCCCTGACTCTTCTTGAAAGAGCCCTGGGGCGGCCGGGAACCCATTATAACTTTCTACCCCAGCGGCCCCAGAACCCCATCAGTACGGATTTGCATACCGGCTCCGGTATGATGATCGGGCGGATCAAGGGCGGCGGGGGAAAGTCTTTTTTGGTGCCGAGGGAGGCTCTTCTGGCCGGGGATGTTCTTCGGATCGGCTACGAGGACGAATCGTGGCATGGTATTCAGCGGGTGGGCAAATACGTCCCCAAGCACGGCCGGTTTCATCTCAAACTGCCCAAAGGCCGCGGACCCGGACCGGAGGCGGGGATTCCGGTGTTCCTGGTGGATCGTATGGAGGCGGCGCTTAATGAGAAGATTGGTAGCTTCGTGACCGAGGGCCGAGAGTCGAGGGACGAGGGACGAAAAGGCGAGACAACTCCCTCGGACGGTTTTTTGCGTCCCTCGTCCGAGCGAAGCGGTCATCCCTTCCTCCCTCCGAAGCAGAGCTTCTGCGGAGGACGGGCTTCCATCGGTGGCCCCCGGGCGGGCAATAAAAGACGAGGCGGGAATAAATCTGTCGAACTGACGGTTTTCCGGAAACTGGCCAAAAAGCGGGGGCCGGGGGCCACCGGGTACTGGCTCTCGGAGGAGACTGCCGCCGCCATATCAGGCGACCGCTCAGGGCAGATATTCTGGTGGCTGCCGCCGGTGATCTGGCCGGCGGAGGAGGATATGTGGGCTTCACTGGTGGATAAGGCCATGCGGGGCGGGGCCCGGCGGTTTGTGTTGAATGCGCCCTGGCAGGTATCGTTTTTCAGGGAGCCGGGACGACACCAACTGTGGGCGGGGCCTTTTTGCAATACTGCAAATTCATGGGCGCTGTCGATGCTGAAGGGGCTCGGATTTTCCGGCGCTGTGGTGAGTCCCGAATTGGGGGAGAAGGAGATGCTGGCACTGCCCGGGGAGAGTCCGCTTCCCCTCGGAGTGGTAATGAACGGCGGGTTTCCCCTCAGTATTTCCCGAACTCTTGCAGAGAATCTGAAGCAGGAAACCCTGATTACTAGTCCAAAGGGAGAGGGGGCATGGGCGAAAAAGTATGGCAACGACTACTGGATTTTCCCGAATTGGAAGTTCGATTTGACTGAAAAGCGTCCGGCATTGGAGCAGGCCGGCTATGAGCTTTTTATCTCCCTCAGCGAGCCGGTTCCGAAGGGTGTGGACTTGAAAAAAAGGCCGGGTATCTGGAACTGGAGTGTGGGGCTGCGGTAAGGAGTGATACGGTTAAAACTACAGAAGACAACTACTTCCTGGTCCACGAAAGACACGAAAATCACGAAAATAAAAAAGCATTGGTTCTGTAACAGGTTACGAGGATCAGGATGTTGTTTCGAGTGCGGCTTGGAATATCAGGGTGATTTTTTTTGATCGATACTGCCCTTCAGCTTTTTTTCGATTTCCGCAAAGAGGGCTTTCTTCTTTTCTTCCTGCTTGGCTTTGAAGGATTGGACTTCCATTTCTTTGGTTCGTTCCTTCCGGGTTGTCTGAAAGGCCTTCAGTTCCTTGTCGAGATGAGATTCCTGGATTCCCTTTGGAATTTCCTCAATCGCCAGGTGGTCCTTAATGGAAAGCCGGGTACCGAAGGCGCCTTCAACTATGTCGATGATGCCCGATTCCTTCAGCTTCCGGCAGATCATATACCCCTGTTCCAGAGTGTATTCGAGCATGCTGCACACCCCTTCAATGGAAGGCGGGGCGTTTTGCTGATGTTCCAGCACCCGAATCGCCGATACTACCAGGTGGGCTTGTGAATATGAGTCTCTTATTTCCATAGGGGAACGGCTCCATGTCTTGACAACAACTGTTTAGAGGAGTAACTAACATCTGGTAGAAATTTGTCAAGATCCCTTTCATCAGACGGCCTGTCTTTTGTAATTTTGGGAAATCAGAAAGAAAACCGGTAAATAATAGGTGATCAAATGACCGAGATCGTTAACGTGAAGGCAAGGGAAATTATCGATTCTCGCGGGAATCCGACCATCGAAGTGGATGTAATGCTTGCCTGTGGTGCGTTGGGGCGGGCAGCGGTGCCTTCGGGGGCATCTACCGGAACGCGGGAAGCTCTGGAACTCAGGGATGGGGACAAGGGGCGGTTCGGCGGCAAGGGCGTCACCAAGGCTGTTGAGAATGTCCTGGATACGATCCTGCCGGGTATTGAGGGGATGGATGCAGCCCACCAGATGGAACTGGACAAGCGGTTGATCGAGCTGGATGGAACCCCCAATAAATCAAAGCTCGGTGCCAACGCCATGCTGGGGGTATCCATGGCAGCAGCCAGAGCGGCGGCAGCGGCCTATGGGCTTCCACTGTACCGATATCTGGGGGGCATCGGGGCAAGGCAGCTTCCCATGCCGATGATGAACATTGTCAACGGCGGCGCGCATGCTGCAAACACCCTGGACATTCAGGAGTTCATGATCATTCCGGTTTCCGCCCGAAGCATTGCCCAGGCGGTGAGGATGGGGGCCGAAACGTTTCACAGCCTCAAGAAACTTCTCGGTGAAAAGGGGTTGAATACGGCAGTGGGAGACGAGGGAGGGTTCGCGCCGAATCTGGAGTCCAACGAGTCCGCCATTCAACTGATCATCAGCGCCATCGAGGCGGCCGGGTACGCCCCGGGCAAAGATATCGGCATCGGCCTTGATTCGGCGGCCAGCGAGTTTTTCGAAAACGGAAAATACAATCTGAAATCCGAAGGAAAGCTTCTTTCCGCGGAACAGATAATCGATTACTACGAGGTGCTCGTCGACAAGTATCCCATCCTTTCGATTGAAGACGGTCTGGCAGAAGGCGACTGGGACAACTGGGCACTTATGACGGACCGGCTCGGGGGGTCGATTCAAATAGTGGGAGATGATATTTTCGTTACCAACCCGGAGATTTTCGCCCGGGGAATTGAGCAGGGTGTTGCCAATTCTATCCTGATCAAACTCAATCAGATCGGGACGGTCACTGAAACCCTGGATGCCATTGACATGGCCAAGCACGCAGGATACACCACCGTTATTTCGCATCGATCCGGTGAGACGGAAGACACTTTCATCTCCGACCTGGTGGTGGGTGTCGGCGGCGGCCAGATCAAAACCGGCTCCATGTCCAGGAGTGACCGCATTTCCAAGTACAATCAGTTGATTCGGATTGAAGAAGATCTCGGATCGGGCGCGACGTTCTCCGATCAGGTATTTCTTGCCCGCTGATTATTGTGACAAAGGCTTTGAATGATAAAAGGGGTTGAAACATTCGGGCCGGCAGAACGCTCTGTCGGCTCGAACATCGATAGAGCAACATTTCGGGTTAATATAACTTTGTGCCTTTGTGCCTTTGTGCCTTTGTGCCTTGTTTTTTTCTTTTCCATCCCAGCCATCGGTCATGTGCTTCCGGGGCAGCAACTGCTTTTGCTCATGACGGAAAACCTCGGCAGCGCCACCAGCCTGGAAATTCACCAGCATGTTATCGTCCATGACGATACCGAGGCAGACGCCACAACCCAATTGTCCGAAACCCTGACCTACCGTTTTTCCAATGCTTTCCGCTGCGAAAGCACCTCTCCGAGTCTGACGCGAATTCATGTGGATACCCTTGACGACGCTGTGACGATCCAGGATGGTCGGGTGTCCATTCAGAACGAAAGCCGCTTCGACCGCTACCCGGACCTGCTGCTGTTTCACTCCCGCATTCTTCTGCAGGAAAGGCTTTCCCGGAGGGGCATCGATATAATGGAATCGAGTCTTGGCCGCTTCGAAGGAGTACCCGTTTACATCCTGGGAGCCCAGTACCCGGATATGACAACGGCCCAGATCTGGATTGACAAGGAAACCTTTCATCCACTTCGAATGCTGATTCCGATGAGAGATGCGGAAGGGAATAGTTCCATTCTGGAATTTCGGTATCTTTTATGGCAGAGAGACAAAAAACTATGGTATCCCATGCGGATCGAGTGCTACGAAGACGAAAACCTGGTTCGGGAGATCGTGGTGGACAAGATGACGATAAATCCCCAAATCTCCGATGAAATATTTGACATAAAGGGGTTGCGGCAGCGCTATGGTGAAGAGTCTCCGCCGGGGCAAGAAATGCAGACAACTCAACCGCAGAGTGATATCCAGAAGACCCTCGATGATTTCAAAAAACGCTACGAGTAATTTTTACAACTTTGTAGATGGTTGACCGGGACGGGTTTTTATCATACGAACAAAATTGACGTCCACCAAACAGTTGGCTGAGGGAGGGATATGAACAAGTATACCAAGTATATTTTTGTAACCGGGGGTGTGCTTTCTTCGCTGGGTAAAGGTCTGGCTTCGGCCGCCATTGGGGCACTGTTGGAAAGTAGGGGGCTGACAGTGACCATCCAGAAACTCGATCCATACATCAATGTGGATCCCGGCACCATGAATCCCTTTCAGCATGGGGAGGTGTTCGTCACCGATGACGGCGCCGAAACCGATCTGGACCTTGGCCATTACGAGCGGTTTACCCATGCCAATCTCGGCCAGAACAACAACTATACCAGCGGCAAAATATACGATGCCGTCATTACCAAGGAAAGGCGGGGGGACTATCTGGGCGGTACCGTCCAGGTGATTCCGCATATCACCGATGAGATCAAGCAGTCTATCCGGGGAGCTGCTGACGGTGTGGATGTGGTGATCGTCGAAATCGGCGGAACCATCGGCGACATCGAGAGCCTGCCGTTTCTGGAAGCCATCCGGCAGTTTCGTACCGATGTGGGGAAGGAAAACGCCATTTTCATTCACCTGACGCTGGTGCCTTATGTGCCGACCGCCGGAGAGGTCAAGACGAAACCCACCCAGCACAGCGTAAAGGAACTCAGAAGTATCGGTATCCAGCCAGACATTCTGCTGTGCCGGGCGGACCGGTATCTTTCCAAAGAAATCAAATCCAAAATTGCCCTGTTCTGTAATGTCAGCCAGGACGCGGTGGTAACGGCCAAGGACGTGGACTGCATTTACAAAGTCCCCCTGATGTTTCACAAGGAGGGGCTCGATGACAAGATCGTGGAACTTTTACACATCTGGACCCGGGCTCCCCGGCTCGACCCCTGGGAGGATCTAATCAAGAAAGTCGAGTCACCGAAATACGAAGTGACCATCGCTATTGTGGGCAAGTATGTGGATTTGACAGAATCCTATAAGAGTCTCAACGAAGCTTTATCCCACGGCGGTTTTTCCAACGACTGCCGGGTGAAGCTCAAATATGTCGATTCCGAGAAGATCGATGAGAAAAACTGCGCAGAAACTCTTGCCGGCGCCGACGGTATTCTGGTTCCGGGAGGGTTCGGATCCAGGGGAATCGAAGGTAAGATCTGCGCTGTCCGCTTTGCCAGGGAAAATAAGATTCCCTACTTCGGCATCTGTCTGGGGATGCATATGGCGGTGATCGAATTTTCCCGGAACGTAGCGGGAATGACCGGTGCCCATGGGGAGGAATTCGACGAAAAGGCCCCTTTCCCGGTCATCTATCTCATGAAGGAATGGTACGACGAGAAGACCGGTCGGCAGGAGCGCCGGGACGCCCACTCGGACAAGGGGGGTACCATGCGGCTGGGGGCCTATCCCTGCCGGTTGAAAGACGGCTCCCTGGCAAGGACTGCATACGGTCAGGTGGATATCTCGGAGCGCCACCGCCACCGTTATGAATACAACAATGCTTACAGGGAAAAGCTGGAAAGCGCCGGGCTTGAGGTCAGCGGCACGTCCCCGGACGGGCAGTTAGTGGAAATTGTTGAGATCAAAGATCATCCCTGGTTCCTCGGCTGCCAGTTCCATCCGGAGTTCAAATCGCGGCCCATGTCGCCGCATCCGCTTTTTACCTCCTTTATTCGGGCGGCACTGGACCAGGCGTTGAAGAAGGAATAATTCGATAAAATAACAAACGATTATCCCGCAGAGACGCGGAGACGCTGAGAATAGCTGAAGTTGAGAAGTTAAGAAGGTAAGAAGTTAAGACGTATAGGGCCTATGCATTTGATAGCTGGACGTTTTTGCACCTTGTTTGTTCTCAACTTCTCATCTTCTGATCTTCTGATCTTCCTTTTTTGTTGTTCTCAGCGCCTCCGCGCCTCTGCGGGAAAATATTTTTTTGCGGTTTTAAATTCGGATGCTCGACGGCATGACTGGGGAGTGGACCTGCATGAAACTTGACATTAAAAGCGCGCTGGTAACCGGGGGCGCTGGATTTATCGGGTCCCATCTGGTGGACGCGCTACTGGCGATCGGATGCCGGGTGACCGTGATCGACAACCTGTCCACCGGACGGAAGGAAAACCTGGCGCCGGTGGCCGACCGTATAGATTTTATCGAAGGCGACATTCTGAATGACGCTGTTCTGGCCCGGGCCGTCAGGGGCTGCGAAGTGGTGTTTCACGAAGCCGCGGTGGTATCGGTTCCCAAGACGGTGGAAGATCCTGTGGGATCCGCGGCCGTCAATGACCTGGGGACGGTGAAGGTGCTTGAAGCCGCCCGCAAAAGCGGAAGCCGGCGTGTGATTCTGGCCAGTTCCAGTGCAGTTTACGGGGATGATCCGGCGCTTCCTAAAAGTGAAGCGATGAGCCCGAAGCCGCTGACGCCCTATGCGGTCCAGAAACTCGCCGGTGAATTTAATGCCCGCATGTATTACGAGTTATTCGGCCTGGAAACGGTTTGCCTCCGTTATTTCAATGTGTACGGTCCCCGCCAGGATCCCGGCTCCCCTTACTCGGGCGTGATTTCAATTTTTATGTCCCGGGCGGTGGATCGAACCTTTCCGGTGATTTACGGAGACGGCCGTCAGTTCCGGGACTTCGTGTTTGTCCGGGATGTGGTGGCCGCCAACCTGCTGTCGGCAAGCGTTTCCGAGGTCGGGGGCCGTGTGTTTAACGTGGGCACGGGAAAGCATATTTCAATCAACGAGCTTTGGGAGGCGGTGAAGCATCTGGGACGTATCTCGATTTCCGCCGAATACGGCCCGCCCCGGGCGGGAGACATTCGGGAATCGGTGGCCGATATCGGGCTTGCGGCATCTCTTCTCGGATTTGCACCTGAATATGCATTTAACAGGGGACTCGAAGAAACATTCACATGGTTTAAAGGGGGCGATTAGAGACGATGACGTTTCCATTCAGCCGGGTAATTGTCACCGGGGCGGCCGGATTTATCGGATTTCATCTTTCGAAACGGCTTCTTGAGAGTGGTGTGCAGGTGGTGGGGATCGACAATCTGACGCCGTATTACGATGTCAATCTTAAAAAGGACCGTTTATCTCTTCTTTCCGCGTATGACGGTTTTTCCTTTTTCCAGATCGATCTCGCCGATACGAAAGCGGTGGACGACATATTTAAAAGCACCAGCCCCGAGGTGGTCGTGAACCTGGCCGCCCAGGCCGGTGTGCGCTATTCACTAACGAATCCCCACGCTTACGTAACCAGCAATTTGGTGGGATTCGTGAACATTCTTGAATCTTGCCGCCATAGCGATGTGAAACACCTGGTATTTGCCTCCTCAAGTTCGGTTTACGGCGCCAATACCCGAATGCCCTTCAGCGTACATGACAATGTGGATCACCCTGTTTCACTGTATGCCGCCACCAAGAAGTCCAACGAACTGATGGCCCACACTTACAGTCATCTCTACGGTCTTCCCTGTACCGGACTTCGGTTTTTCACGGTGTACGGCCCATGGGGGCGACCGGATATGGCGCTTTTTCTTTTTACCGAGGCGATCCTGGAGGGACGGCCTATCCAGGTGTTTAATCACGGGAAAATGCAGCGGGATTTTACTTATATCGACGACATCATTGAAGGCGTGGTCCGGGTCATGGCGAAACCGGCGGCTCCCAATCCCGATTGGCGGGGGGATGCTCCGGATCCGGGAACTTCTTATGCGCCATACCGGAACTATAATATCGGCAACAATAGTCCCGTGGAACTGATGCATTATATCGAGGTGATCGAGGGGGCTCTTGGTAAAACAGCCGAAAAGGTATTCCTGGATCTTCAGCCTGGAGACGTTCCGGCCACTTACGCTGATGTGGATGCGCTCGTTTCGGATGTAGGGTTTAAACCCGAGACATCCATTGAAACGGGAATTGCAAAATTTATCGAGTGGTACCGGGAATATTATGGGAAATGAAAACCAGGCACAGAGGGATAACGGCATAAAGGCACAGAGGCACAAAGGAATAAAGACGAGAAACCCCCCGGACTCGGGGGGTGGGAGATGGTAAATGAAATTTACGATAGTCGGTACGGGATATGTGGGGCTTGTGACGGGGGTTGGGTTTGCCAACCTGGGACATGACGTGGTGTGCCTGGATGTGGACCAGGCCAAGATCGACATGATCGAAGCGGGAAAACTTCCGATTTATGAGCCGGGTTTGCTGGAGATTTTCGAACGAAACTTCAAAGGCGGTCGCCTGAAATTCACCACCGACGCCAAAATGGCCGTGGAAGCCTCTGAAGTCATTTTCATCTGCGTGGGGACGCCGCCGAATGAGTTCCATGAGGCGGACCTGACGGCCGTTAAGGAGGTGGCTGCATTCATCGGCCGTTTCATGAACGGCTATAAGGTGGTGGTCGATAAGAGCACCGTACCGGTGGGGACGGCCGATCTTGTCAAGGGCATTATTCTGGAGAATCAACCGACCCCTATGGATGTGGATGTCGTGTCCAATCCTGAATTTTTAAGGGAGGGCGCGGCGGTGAAGGATTTCGAGAACCCTGACCGGATCATTATCGGCACGGACAGCAAACGAGCCGAAGAGATCATGACCTCTGTCTATCGCTCGGTGGCCCGTACCGGCCGGCCCATTATGCTCACCGGTGTTCGAAGCGCCGAAATCATCAAGTATGCCAGCAACGCCATGCTGGCCACCCGGATCAGTTTCATGAACCAACTGGCGCATCTGTGTGAGAAGGTGGGCGCCGATATTCGGGATATCGCCAGGGGCATGGGGCTTGACGGCAGGATCGGATCAAGGTTCCTTCATGCCGGCATCGGCTATGGCGGGAGTTGTTTTCCCAAGGATGTCAGGGCGCTTATTGCCACTTTGAAACAAAACGACTGCCCGGCCGATCTGTTTGAAGCAGTACATCGGATCAATGACGGCCAGAAGGGGCTTGCCATCGAAAAGCTTTCCTCCGCCCTCGAAATTCCGGGGAGTAAGGTGGCGGTCTGGGGCCTTTCTTTCAAACCGAAAACCGATGACATTCGGGAAGCGCCGGCGCTGGCCATTGTCGCTTCTCTTTTGAAAATGGGGGCGATTGTGCATGCCTACGATCCCATTGCCGCTGAACATGCAAAAAAGCAGATTCCGGAAATGAAGGTGTTTGACAACCCCTACGAGACCATTCGCGATTGTGATGCGCTGGTGCTGGCCACCGAATGGGACGAATTCCGGAACCTGGACATGCGCGCGGTTAAGGTGCTTTTGAAGCGGCCCATCCTGGTGGATGGACGAAATATTTACGACCCAGCCGAGATGAAAGCAGCCGGATTTACATATCTTGGCGTTGGCCGGTAGCCGGGCTCACTCTTCGGAATAATCCTTCAGCCACCAGTGATCCCACTGGGTGGCCAGGATGCTCCGGGTGATTTTCAGTCCAATATCCGTCTGTATCCGGCCTGCTACGTTGCGGATCCATTTATCGGGGGTCTTATAGCCCATGTCCGAAAGGGCTTTCAAGTCGAGGAGGAAGGCAATCTGATCCGCGTCATGGGCAAGACGGGCTTCCGGTGTCTCCCGGCGATTGAACTCCGACATTAATTCAATCATTTCTCCACCGAACGGCAGGGGGGCGGCGAGCTCGGCAACCGCTTTTACCTCGTCGGCACGGACATATTTTTTCTGTACCGCATTGAGATCTCCGATTCTAGCCTCCGGCAGATCATGAAGCAGGCACATGGACAGAAGTTTAGCCATATTTATTTCGGGAAGCATCTTGGCCATGACATAGGCGATGAACGTCATCATATGGACATGCTCTGCGACCGACTCGCTTCCCGCACCCAGGAACTGGTAACCGGAACGGGGGATCTGTTTCAGCATGCGGGCTTCCAATAGAAGGTTTGCAATGTGATCCATCAGGCCTCCATTAAGGGGAATGTGTTGAGCCAATTTCTAATGGGCATTGCCCGCAAACGCAACCCAAAAACCAATTTTCTTGACTTCTTGAAGGTTTTTTTCTAATTTTATCTGCTCAAACAGCAAGTATTGCAAAGTGAAAAACGCTTGGTGCTGAATCAAAACAAATAACCAACGGAGTATTTCATGGGGACCGATTTAAATCTGATAAAGATAATACAAGATGCAGGTCCGGTGGTGAAGTTCGTGCTGTTCCTGCTGTTTGTCTTTTCCGTTTCCTCCTGGGCGATTATTATCGTAAAATTACGCTATATCCGCCAAGCCTACCGGCAATCGGCGTCTTTTACAGAATTTTTCTGGGAAAGCCGGGATTTTTCAGAGGCTTTTGCAAAGGCCAAACAATTGCAGGGGAGCCCCATCGCACGCATGTTCCGGGTTGCCTACAGCGAGTTGAAACGGCTCAGCC
>JBECKW010000308.1:0-11021 GCA_040235505.1 Desulfobacterales bacterium | reverse complement strand
GCCTAACATTGTCGGGGGACTTTCCCTCGGGTTCAACTCCTACCACAACGATTCACCAGCCTGGCCCAACAATGCGGTTTTCCCCTACAAGGAGTTGTGGGTCTTCTCCAGCTGTCGGATGGCCCTCAACCTGGCCCATATCGGCGTTTCCGCCCGGGTCAGCGGGTCAGCCATCTCGAGGACGACGTTCCGTGAAAAGAGAACCGGCAGAGAAACGCGGGTGGATAACGGATCTTTCGACCTGAATCTCGCCGCCGGTGACTATACTATCACCTACGGCGACAGGGTCAGGCGGATGGTTTTTGTGAACGGACAGAACTATCAGCTGGCGCTGGATCCCCGCCGGAGTATCGAGATGGAACTTACGGCGGCAACGCCTGCAGGTGAGCTGGTAAAGATCGCAGCGCGCTTGACGGGTGCCGGTTTGCACGCGCTGGAACTTCGTGTTTTCAACGCGACGGTCGAGAAGAAGCAATTGAAACTCGATTTGGGTACAGGAGAAAAACTGGCCCTCGAGTGGGCCTTGAAAATCACTGACCGGGAAAAGCCGTGGATTCTGGTCGTGATACCGGACGGCCGCATGACGGACCGGCGGGAGCTGTTCGGGACGGCACGCAAGCTTCCGCAGGTGTCTTGAATCAATGTGCCAACACACTAAGCCAGGACCAGACGCCTATAAAATTTATGCCCTATTCGGAAATTGATGAGCAGTATTTTACCTGTTTTCCCACCATAAAATAGAATAAAGGATAAACGAATGGATTCTTCAATGGAATATCCGCGTATGAGATGGCTGGTGTTCATCGCCAGTGCCATCGCCCTGATGGCGGGCAATATGTTCAACCTTTCTTTTGCCGCCATTTTGCCCGAAATCTCACAGGGTCTCAACATCGATATTGTTGCCGCCAACGCCTTTATGTGGGTGTTCATGCTGGCCGTGGTCGTCTCCGTCATTGCCGGAGGGTTTCTCTGCGACCGGTTCGGGGTTCTGTTTATCCTTGTGCTTTCCACCCTGTTTGCCGCCAGCGGGGCGGTGTTGATGCCATTGGTCGGTCGCGTGTTTTCAACGACGCTCCTGGCAAGAATTCTTGAGGGAATCGGGACGGGTTTCGCCTTCTGTCTTTTGTCCCCCATCATGACCATCTGGTTTCCCCCGAGAGAGCGGGGGCTTGTGGCCGGCCTGTTCGGAAGCGTCATCGCTTTCAGCGCGGTTGTCGGATTCCCCCTGAGTTCGGCCCTGTTCAAAGCCACCGGAAGCTGGCAGCAGATGTCGGCCTGGATTTCAATCATCGGATGGGTGGGATTCCTGGTGGTCCTGGTTCTGATGGCGATGCCGAAACCCCAACTGCCGTCCCAGGCCCATGCGACAGAAAGTGCCCGGGATGGAGCGTTCAGGAAGGAACTGGCGGAGCCCCTGCTGTACATCTGTTTGCTGGTGAGCTTTTTTGCTGCCTGGCTGCTCCAGACCCTCATCCTCAATACCCCCGTCTACATGTCGGCGGAAAGCCCTGTTGGACTGGGATTCGGCTACATGACGGCATCGAATCTCATGATCTGGTTCTCCGTGGCCATGATGCTGGCGCCCATTGTCAGCGGCATTATCCAGGACAAGGTCTTCAAGGCGAACGCTCGGCCGTTTATATTCATCGGTTTTGCCCTGTGCTGCATATTCATGTATCTCCTGCTCCTCCCGGCGGTCTATACCAACAGATTCTTTCTCATTGTCTGCCTTATTTTTGCCGGCTCCGGTATCGCTGTCCTTTCCGCGGCCATTCCCCTTTTTGTCGGATTGAACTATCCGGTGCATACCCTGGGCAAAGTGTATGGGATTGTTGCGGGGCTCGGCAACTTTGGCGGCGTGATTGGCCTCTTTGTCACCTCGTGGGCGGTGGGTGCCAGGGGAAGTTACAGCTTTGCAATTACGATCATCTCACTGGCGGCGCTGGCCGGCTTCCTGTTTGTTTTTGCATTGAAAAGATGGAAGGCGTCGCCGGTATGACCGCGGATAAAAGCATAACGACGGTTACGAACCTTAGAAGTGAATATCTGCGGAACCCATTCGGCATTGATGTGCCGAGGCCTCGATTCAGCTGGGAAATCGTATCGGCCCGACATGGCGTCTTGCAGAAAGCCTACCAGATAGTGGTGGCGGAAACGGAGGATGAACTCTCCTCCAATGTGGAAATTTTCTGGGACTCCGGGAAGATTTTTTCGGGCGCCTCTGTTCACGTGGAATATGACGGGCCGGAACTCAACTCCAGACAGCGATACCACTGGCGGGTGCGCATTTGGGATGAGACCGGTGCCGCCACCGAATGGAGTGAAACAGCCTGGTGGGAAATGGGCCTGCTGAAGGCGGACGACTGGGAAGCCGAATGGATTGAGCCTCTCCAGGAACCCACCACAGCGGAACCCGAGTTGGATCTGTTTCAGAAGCTCGCCCCGCCGCCCCCGGATTTCAAGCGGGACTACACCCGGCTCAAGCCCCCTCTCTTCCTTCGAAAGAATTTCGAATCGAGAGGGGATGTCAAGCAGGCAAGGATTTATGCAACGGCCCATGGCATCTATCGGCTTGAACTCAATGGCCACCGTGTGGGGGACCAGGAACTTGCTCCCGAGGTGACGGCCTATGACAAGTATCTCCAGTACCAGACCTATGATGTGAAAGACCTTGTCAAGGATGGAACCAACGCGGTTGGTGCGGTGTTGGCCGATGGCTGGTATTCGGGACGGATCGGTCTCCCCGGCGACAGCTGCCAGTATGGCAACAAACTGGCGCTGCTTCTGCAGCTTGAAATTGAATATGCGGATGGAACCAGACAGGTGATGGTATCCGACGAAAGTTTCAGATCATCCACGGGGCCGCTTGCATATTCCGATATTTTTATCGGTGAAAAATACGATGCCCGCCTTGAAATGGAAGGGTGGAGCGCGGCCGGTTACGACGACCGGGCGTGGCCGTGTGTGGGAACGGCGCATTACGGCGTTTCCAATCTGGTGGCCCAGCATGGTCAGCCGGTCCGGGTATTCGGGGAAATCGAGCCGGTTCGCATTCTCACGACGCCGGCGGGTGATACGGTGGTGGATCTCGGGCAGGTTATCGCAGGACGTGTCCGAATGCGTGTCGAGGGGGAAGCCGGAACCGAAGTCACCCTGGAATACAGCGAGGTCCTGGATGCCCGGGGTAATTTTATGATGAATATTCTGGGCCGAAACAAAGACCAGAAAGACTTCTACACCCTGAAGGGCGAAGGTGAGGAGGTTTACGAACCATGGTTCACGTTCCACGGCTTCAGATACATACGGGTGAGCGGCTATCCGACAGCGGCCCGGGTGGAAGACTTCACCGGAATCGTTCTCGCTTCGGATCTGACCGTTTCGGGGAGTTTCGAATGTTCGGATGAGCGCATCAACCAGCTGCAGAAGAATATTCTATGGAGCCAAAGGGGCAATATGCTGTCCATCCCCACCGACTGCCCTCAGCGGGAACGGGCCGGGTTTACGGGGGAC
This sequence comes from Desulfobacterales bacterium, assembly GCA_040235505.1. Classification (GTDB taxonomy): domain Bacteria; phylum Desulfobacterota; class Desulfobacteria; order Desulfobacterales; family JAFDDL01; genus JBECKW01. The sequence continues at coordinate 7,511 of JBECKW010000308.1, read as the reverse complement.
GCTCAGATCTTTGCCCCCACCGCCTGCTTCAATATGGATGTGGATGCCTTTTTCACCCGCTGGCTCAGGAACCTGGTCCTGGAGCAACGGGAAGATGGCCAGGTGCCCACCACCGCCCCGTATTGGCGGAGCTACGAAGAGACATTCTTTCCCATGCAAGGGTCCCATACGTCCGCGGGATGGGGCGATGCCTGCATTATTGTGCCGTGGGTGATCTACAATGCTTATGGCGATATTCGGATACTCGAGGAAATCTATCCCACAATGAAAAAATGGGTGGGGTATGTTCAGAAGATGGCTGAGGAGGGAATTCCCGAGAGCCTCGAAGGCGAGATGACACCGGAACGAAGGGAACGTCACAAATACCTCTGGAATACCGGTTTCCATTTCGGAGACTGGCTCATCCCCAGCATGACGGCCGGATACCAGAATCCCTTTGAGTCTGCCAATGCCACCAAGGAATTGATTGCCTGCTGCTTCTACGCATACTCCACCGAGCTTCTGGCCGACATTGCTCATACGCTTGGGAAAAAAGCGGATGCGCAGCATTATTCGGACTTGAACAGGAATATACACCAAGCTTTCACCGAGGAGTATCTTCGGGAAGATGGAAGCTTCAAGACCCATTTTCAGGGCATCTACGTGCTGGCTCTGAAGATGAAAATGGTCCCGGATAACATGCGGGGGACGGTCGTAAATCAGCTTGTGGGCTTATTAGAAGAAAATGGATATAGGCTGGATACGGGAATCGTTTCAGTTCCTCACCTTATGGATGTTCTCTGTGATAACGGCAGGAAAGATGTCGCCCATAAACTCCTCTATCAGACAGATTGTCCGTCCTGGCTGTATCAGGTGGAAAAAGGTGCGACCGCCATTTGGGAAACATGGGATGCCATTGCCCCCGACGGAAAGGTGAATATCGCTTCGTTCAACCACTACGCATTCGGATGCGTGGGGGACTGGTTGTATCGGTTCGTTGCAGGCCTGGATAAGGATTCGCCTGGATATAAACATGTCATTATCAGACCGCAGCCAGACGGCAGGCTTACCTATGCAAAAGCCGGTTATCATTCGGTCTATGGTGAAATTCTATCGGAATGGAGACTCGAGGGAAAGAACTTGACGCTGAATGTCAGGATTCCGCCCAACACCACGGCTTCGGTTTTTTTACCGAATGAAGAAGTAAAGGAAATCGGTTCCGGCGAATACAAGTTTCACTGTGCCTGGAATTCAGGATGTGCTGAAGGAATCAAACATCCGGACCGAGAAGCAGGTGAATTCGGTTGCAAAATAAATTGACAATATATTTCAGCTCTATTATTTCAAATTAATTCGAAACAATTTGAAAATACAGGGGGAATTTTGGGCAAAGAACATCGTCTGGCGGAACGAAGACAGGAAATCGTCGAGGTTGTGAGAAAAGTCGGCAAGATATCCGTCGCGGAATTGAGCGAGCGGTTCGATACTTCAGAAGTTACCATCCGGCAGGATCTCCAGGAGCTTCACGAGCAGGGATTTCTACTGCGAACCCGCGGCGGTGCGCTTTCCGCCAACAAAATGCCGGAATTTTCTTTCGATGTCCGGCAGCAGCAGAATGCAGCCCAGAAGGCGCGCATCGGAAAGGCAGCCGCTGCCATGGTCAATGACGGAGATACCATCTTCCTCGATGCCAGCACAACCGCCCATGCCATCATTCCGCATCTGAAAAAATTTTCGGAACTCACCGTTGTGACAAACAGCCTGAAGGTCGCCTTGGCATTTCTCGATACACCACAGATCCAAGTCACACTACCGGGGGGGCATTTGCGACGTGAATCGATTTCCCTGGTCGGCCTGACCAGCGACAGCCCTATGCCTTCCATCAACATTCAGACCGGTTTTTTCGGCGCCCGCGGAATAACGCTGGAAGAAGGCTTAACCGATGTGAATCTCAACGAGGTGGCACTGAAACGACGAATTCTCGAGTCATGTCGGCAGGTCGTCGCAATGATCGATGCGCAAAAATGGGGGAGGGTCGCCGCGTATACATTTGCGAAACTCCCACAGATTGACACCGTTATCTCGGATAAGAAGGCACCGAAGGATCTCGTCTCTCTATTTCATGAAAATCATGTCGAGGTAAAACTGGTTTGAGATGGGATTTCTCAGCTGTCTGCGATAGCCGGAATATAAAAAAGTCATAACATCAAAATGTCATTACCATGAGAATTAAAAACCCGGAGTTTTTTAGGGTACCGTATGGTGTGTTGATGTTGTTTTTAAAACCTTCGAAAATTTACGAAAGAATCTAAAAACGTAATAAATATTGACGTTTCTTTGAATGCCCTGTATGATGGTTCAACCTGAAAACACAAAATTAACCCGGAGGTTAACGTGGCGAAAGAATTGGCAATGAATGCGAGTGAGGCGGTTGACACCGGAACCGATACCGGGGAATACGAGCGCGAATCAGTTCCGAAAAGTCGATTGTTGGGATTCCGGAGTTTTCTCGGCATGTACGCAGGGGAGCATGCCGCCGGCACGGAATTCATGATCGGACCCCTGTTCGTCACGTACGGTGTCTCCGCATTCGACGTATTGGTAGGGCTTTTATTGGGAAACCTCATGGCGGTGCTTAGCTGGCGGTTTCTCTGTGCGCCCATTGCCGTGCGGGTGCGCCAGACCCTTTATTATCAGCTCGAACGGATTTGCGGAAAACACCTTGTCTCCCTGTACAATCTGGCGAACGGGTTGATGTTCTGCTTCCTGGCCGGGGCCATGGTCTCGGTCTCCGCCACCGCCGTGGGGATTCCCTTCCATATGACCATGCCGGGACTGGGGGACTGGCTTCCCAACAGCATCGGCTGGATCGTTGCGGTCATCGGGGTCGGGGCTGTTATTTCGATTGTGGCCGCCCTGGGATATGACGCGGTTGCCCGGTTCGCGAATATCGCCTCCCCCTGGATGGTTCTGGTGTTTCTGGCTTGCGGCCTGGCCGTTCTGCCCCAGCTGGGAGTTCACTCCCTGAAAGATTTCTGGCCGGTTGCCAACAAGGTGGTCTGGACCGGCGTACCGATCGCCGGACAGGCAAAATACGGGTTCTGGCATGTGTTCTGTTTTGCCTGGTTTTGCAATCTGGCCATGCACGTGGGAATGAGCGACCTTTCCATCTTCCGGTTTGCAAAAAAAACCAAATACGCCTATGCCTCCGCAGCAGGCATGTACGTCGGGCATTATATGGCATGGATCTCCGCGGCCCTTCTTTACGCGCACCAGTTGATGCTGGATCCCACCAACACGGCCGTTGCTCCGGGTCCCATGGCGGTGAGCATCGTGGGATTTGCAGGCGCCGTTTGCGTGATCGTGGCCGGTTGGACCACCGCCAACCCGACCATTTATCGGGCAGGCCTCGCGTTTCAGATTATTTTCAAGAAATGGAGCCGCTTCAGGGTAACAATTCTTGCCGGGACACTGGCCACGATTGGCGCTATTTTCCCGGCCCTGGTCATGAAGCTTCTGGATTTTGTTTCTATTTACGGTCTGATTCTGATGCCCATGGGGACGGTGATCTTTATTGATTTCTGGGTACTTCCCAAACTCGGTATGAAGAGTTTCTATGCGGAAGTCTCAGGCATCAATATCAACTGGGCCGCCGGTGCCGCCTGGATTCTGACCTTATTGATCTGTCTGTTTCTGGCCCTGCAGGCAGGCGTGCAAAAGTTCTTCCTGTTTATTCCTGCATGGTTCATTGCCGCCGTCATTTATATGATCGGCAGCAGGATGATTCAGAAAAACAGCTGAAACGAAAGGGACGCACACCATGAAAACGATATGCAAAACGATTTCCTACGTCGGACTGCTGGCAACCGTGCTTCCGTCCATCCTGGTTCTTTGCGGGGTCATGCAACTCGATACCCACAAAACCATCATGTGGATCGGTATGGTCCTTTGGTTTGTAACGGCGCCGGTTTGGATGAAAAAATAAGTGTCGGTGAGTGTAACAGACGGCAAATAAGAGATAGTTTTATGAAAAAAAATGAGTACGACCTGCCCGGAGGATATCTGGGGAGAATTCTGACGGTTGACCTGAAAGAAAAGAAGTTCGATGTGATGCCGCTGGAACGGTCCATGACAGACCTCTACTTCGGGGGAAGGGGGCTTGGGGCTGCTCTTCTGGTGTCGCATTTCAAGACCCTGGAGAAAAGCGGGAAATATAAAAATGCCTTCAAGGAGGTCGAACCCCTGTCCGAGGACAATGTTCTCGTTTTCTCGACCTCTCCCACCACAGGCACCGCCATGCCCGCTTCGGGCAGATTCCACGTCAATTTCAAATCCCCAATGACCGAGGGAATCGGCAGTGCCAATTCCGGCGGAAAATGGGCGGTGGCCTTCAAAAAGACCGGACACGACGTGCTGGTGGTGAAAGGCAGATCGGAAACCCCGGTTTATCTGAACATGTCCTCCGAAGGGGTTGAATTTTTAGATGCTGAATCCTTATTGAACCTCAACGTCGAGGAGATTACAGACCTGCTCACCGAACAGTCTCCCAAGGGATCCAGAGTCATGACCATCGGCGAAGCAGGGCGGAAAATGGCCCGCATGGCGGCCATCATGAATGATCGCGGCAGGGCTCTGGGCAGGGGCGGCAGCGGTGCGGTGTTCGGTTCGAAAAATCTGATGGCGATTGTCGCTGTTCCGGACGCAGCCCGGCGTATCGAAGTGGCGGACCCGGATGGTCTTCGCGTGTCCGACGAGGGCGGGGTGGGATACAAGTCGAGGATGAAGCTGGAACTGGGCAAGATGACCCGAAAGGAACAGTCCTACGGCATCTTGCCGTCCATGGGTACCCTCGGCCTGTTGGGGATGGTCAATAATTATAACGAGCTTGTCCACAACAATATGCGGGACACGAAGCACCGCATTGAAAACATCGAAAAGATCAGCGGCGAAGCGTTGAGGACCCATTCCAGACGGACTTCTTCCGGGAAGAAGAGAATTGAATCCCAGAAAGGCGCCTGTTACAACTGCCCCATCGCATGTACCCGGGTGACGAAGATCCGGGATGAAAAGGGGAATGTCATTGATCACGGCGAAGGGCCCGAGTTCGAAACCGTTGCCCTCATGGGCGCCAACCTGTCGATCTATGACTTGGTGACCGTAACGGAGGCCAATTACTGGGCAAACCGGTACGGCCTCGACACCATTACCCTGGGAGCCACCATCGCCGCTTTCATCGATCTGTATGAATATATCAAAAACAAGGAAGAGGAGAAGACACCCGGGGAAGAGGAATTTTTAGAAGACGTTCAAGACTTTGTGGAACGCCATGGTGAGCCTGCATTCGGCAGAAAAGAAATACTTGTTCCTCTCGTTCATGCCATCGGAAGATCGAAAGGCATTGGAAAGGCATTGGCCCAGGGATCCTACCGGTTCTGCGATCAATACGGTCATAAAGAACTCTCCATGAGTGTCAAAAAGCTCGAAATGCCGGCCTACGATCCCCGTGCAGCCTTTCTTCAGGGATTGTGCTATGAAATGAACAACAGGGGTGCATGTCATCTTGAAAACGGATACACGGCCATACGGGACTATTGCGCCGGATATGCTGAGTGGCCCGGGGACCGGGTGGAAGGTACGGCGGTCATTGCCAGAAACGCAGCACTTCACAATACGACCATCGATATTATCGGCGCCTGTGCCTTCGCCTCTCTCTCCCTGACCCTGGATGAATTCGCCTCCCTCGTCAATGCGGTGACAGGGTTGAATCACAGCGCGGGAAGCCTGGAAAAAATTGCCTGGAGAACCCTCACCCTGGAACGGATGTTCAACACACTCGCCGGATTTACCCGTGAGGACGACTGGCTGCCGCCCCGGTTCTATTCAGAAAAACTGGATATCGAAGGCCGATCCGTGGTGTGCAGCCGAGAGGCCTTTCACCATATGCATCAGGAGTATTACGAGGCCATGGGGTGGAGCGAAGAGGGGATTCCGAAAGCCGAAACCATCAAGGTGCTTGGGCTTGAGGAGCTTATGTTAGACTTTCGGAGCGATAGACATGTCTGAAGAAAAAACCATCGCAGCCGTTTACGAGAATTTCAGCAAGGCCGGGGAGGCCCTGCTGAGGGTAAACGGAAACAACACGCACAGCGGAAACCTTTCCGTTCGGGATCCCAACGATCCCGACCGGTTTTTCATTACGGCTTCCGGCTCTCAGGTGGGTGCGCTCGTCACCAGAGACATTGTGCCCCTCAGTTTTTCAGATGTCAGGTGGGGAGACGGGCGAGCCTCTACGGAATCCAACATACATCGGAAGATACTGAATATCCCCGGTGTGAACGCCTGCATGCACTGCCACCATATTCTTTCCACATTGATCACTTTCGATTCAGTCGAGAGACAGATCTTTCTCAGATATCTGAGCACTGACGACAAGGGGAGAGAGGAGTTCCTGTTCCAGCCGGTGGATGTCAACGGGGCATCCATTCTGGATGGGGTAAAAGTAGGTACCTATAAGCAACCGGTGGGTTCCATCGAGATGGAGGAACGGATACCAAAATATCTCGAGGAACTGCCCCTTACCCTGATCCGCGGCCATGGTGCATTCACCCGGGGAACGTCTCTGGAAGCGTGCCTGCGAAACGTCAGCGTTCTGGAAACCAGCGCAACCCTGGCGATGAATCTGGTTCGACGGGGAATCGATTTGGAACCTCTTCAGCGTCATATCATGGAAAAGGGTAAATCATCCGGAATTTTTTCTTCCTTGAGCTATAAGAAAAAGGAGATGCCGGAAGGTTCAAGGGTTGAGGATCCTTCAACCCTCGCTGATTTCTCATACTGGTGCGAATATATCTACAACACACTGATCGGCGCTTACGGAACAGGGTCGATGAGCCAGAAGGTGACATCCCGCCAGATGATCTACTGCCCTGTATCCGCGGTGCCTTCAGGCATGGCCTTACCCCTTGCCAGAATATCCACGGAGATGCGTGAAGACGACGACGCTGAACTGGCCCTCCATAAGCTTATTTACAACAATACGAACTTCACTACCTGCATGATGACTTCGAATCCCCTGGCAACTGCGGACGGCATGGCTGTGCTGGCAGAGCGGTTCGGGATGGAATGCATTCTGGGCAGGGACTCCGGCATCTCTTATACCAAGGATGATCATCCGTTGGTCAAACCCATCGATGCCGAAGCCATCTATCTGAATCCGAGGGTTGGGCTGGTGGATATTTCGCAGCTGAACAACCGATCTCCGGAAAACCCCATTTTGAACATGCTTCGCTGGTACAAAGGCTGCTGCATTGTGGCCGGTTTTGGCGTCGTCGCCGTGGGGGACACGACCCTGGAGCAAGCGGCACACAACGTTTCTTCTGCGGAGAGAATCGGAAAATTCAGGACCGAGGTTTTCATCAACGAGAAAATGCTGAACGGTCCGAAGCTGAAGTCCTTTGAACCCAAAACGATTTGAGAGAAGTCCAAGAAAGCCACGGAAAAATGAAAGAAAAACAATCGAGGATCGAGAAGGC
>JBECKW010000279.1:0-3538 GCA_040235505.1 Desulfobacterales bacterium | reverse complement strand
GTAAAGAAGGAAAAGATATACCCCCTATATCCCCCAAAGGGGGTTTTGTATTTCCTGAGTGGCTTGATAAAAAATTATGGTCTGACTTCAAAAGAATGCGGTCGAAAATTAAGAAGCCCATAACATCCGACCTGACAATAAAGAGGCTTTTGAACGCTCTTAAAAAACTAATCGACCAAGGGCACAACCAGCAAGAAATAATTCAGACAGCAATAGACCATTGCTGGCAATCCTTTTACGAACCTAAAAATAAATCCAACAATTCAGACCCTTCTCCAGAAGATGATTTTCTAACCCCTGAAGAGAGGGCTGAATACAACCGCCGGAAGGCAGCAGGAGAAATGTAATGGATAAAATGACTTTCACCGATGCGGTCGAAAAGATTTTCCGGTATTACGAATACAAGGCTCCCGAGCGTCGGCGCCTGGAGATGATCTTCGACAAGGTTTCCGCTATTGATTCAAAAGCAGTTCCTTGGATCACCGATAAAATCACAGATGATTTTGATACTCCACCCAGGAATATAGCTAGAGCATTCAGGATCTATTACGCCAGATATTGCGAATCCTACCGGGCCACCGAGAAGGAAACTGAAACCATTGAATGCAAATCCTGCCATGGGGAAGGATTTCTTTTTTTCAGAGTGGCCAACAAATTCACCGGCATAAAATACCGGCAGGTGGCTATTTGCGGCGACTGCCAGAACTGGAAGCGATTCGGATCCGGGTATGATCAGGCATCGAAAGACTCGCCGGCATTCCCGATGAAATCCAGAAAAGGCCTCGAAAGCTCTGGCCTTAGAATGGAATGAACCCTCAAAAATAGGAGGCACGGTATGATTCTTTTTATCATTGGATGTTTCGTAGGGTGTTTTGTCGGAATCGTTACAATGGCCCTGTGTACGGCTGCATCAAGGGGCGAAATTAAGGAGTAGGGTAGGTAGGTCATGATTAGGAATACCGAACTACAAGGAGGAAACCTTGAAAAATGAAAATAAAAATAATTTTGCCGATCCCATTACCGACATGGAACAGGATCCTGGCCATGCACCCGATGCAAAGAAAAAAATTAAGGGATTATATTCACAGTGCCATCTGCATGTGCACTCCAAGCGACGGAGACTCGCGGACCCTGACGGTATCTCATGCAAAGCTGCAATCGATGGGCTGGTCCATGCAGGCCTACTTGCAGATGATTCGCCCAAGCAAGTCTCGGGCGTCACAAATAGTCAGGAAAAAACGACGGGAAACGAGGAGACGATTATCACGCTGACGTGGCCGGAATGCGCTGAAGAAAGATGCTTCTGGTGGTCCAGTTCAAAGCAAATATGCGAAAGTCAAGACGGTTGCAACTTTACGGAAAGGAATTTGAAATGAACAACCTGCCCCTGGATATAATGAAAAAGATCACAGAGAACCAGATCAAAAACCTATCGACCATGAGGGACTGCGAACCTGCGAACAACCTCGTCATGCGATACCGGAACAAAGCCGCGGTGATCGTGGCGGCCGGCCCATCGCTCGACCGGAACATAAAGCAGATCCTCCAGGTTGAAAACCGGGACGATGTCATCGTCATCGGAGTGGACGCCGCCCTCATGCCGATGATAAACGCAGGCCTCCGCGCTCCGGATTATGTGGCCACCGTTGATTACCAGGATGTTACGTTCGATAAGTTCTACGGCCTGAATTATTTCTGGATGTGGAAGGACATGGACTGCGTTTTTATCCCGGAGGTCACATACAAGGTCCCGGATATCAAATTCGGGAAAAAATATTACGCTTACCTCGGAGTTTCTTACAAAGCGATCTTTGACGAAATCCTGGGGGTGGATTGTGTATATTCTAACTCAATTTCCAACTGCTCGAACCTTGCGCTTTTCTCCGCGCAGATCATGGGATGCGATCCGATCATTTTCCTAGGCCATGATTTCCAGCTTACCGGAGGGCGGGACCATGCCACCGGCACGATCCTGAATCTTGGGAACAACCATCCCGAAGAAAAGCCCTATGCCGAGGCTGCCAAGGCCAACACCGAAGGCATGATAAAAGCCGTCAAGCGAACATACATCAACGCAACCGAGGGAGGCGCAGGGATTGTCGGGGCAGAGGAGATGACCTTCGCACAGGCGATCAAGAGAATCGGTCGGCGCCAATTTGACATGGCTATGGAATTTAAAAAATTAATTCTCGATGTCAGGAGAGCCCAGAAAAAAAAGGATCCTAAAAAAGCTGAGAATGCTGCCAAGCGGTTTGGATCAGACCCGCGGGTCCATATGCTTGCGGGGCTCATGAGATCAAGAACGAACACGCTGTCGCTCGATGTGATTGAAGAGGCGGCGGGGGATATGCTGGAGATAGTAGGAAAATAAAAAAATCTTCACGGGAGCCGGTAAAACATCGGCCCCGTGAGTTCAACCGTTGGAAGGTTATGATTATCTAAAGGGAGGGTATAAGCCGATGATTTTGTCCGACATGAAGCAAATCGAAATCAACCACGAAGGCATAAAACTGAAACCCTACCGATGCCCCGCGGGGAAATTGACCATCGGAGTCGGCCGGAACCTGGACGACTGCGGAATCAGGCCGGACGAAGCGGAGATGATGCTGGAAAACGATCTCCGTAAATCCTACCAGGATCTTCTCACGATCTTCCCGGAGTTCCAAACATATTCTCTCAACCGGCAGCATGCCCTGATAGATATGAGGTTTCAGCTGGGGTTTACCGGATTCATACAGTTCCGACAAATGATAAAGGCCGTCAAGTCCGGTGACTGGGAGGAAGCATCAAAACAGGCGTTCGACAGTGACTACGCGAAGGAGGTTCCCGCGAGGGCTGCGTGGGTGTCAGCTAATTTGCTTGAGGGCTGATCATGAAATGCCCCTACTGCGGCCATGAAGCTCGGCACCCTCGCAAGCGCGGAGGCCATATCACCCAGGACAACGGCCGGGACATCCGATTGAACATTTGCGTGTGGTGCAGCGAAGAATTTTTTTCAGAAGAAACCGCCATGGAAGTGTCCATATGCGACCAGTCGCACCAAAGTCTTAACTTCCAACCAATATAATGCCAAGGATCACCCATCGGGGTTGGTGTCTGGGGCTGCGGGAGCAATCCCCAGCCCCTTCTCACAACAGGAGGGGATCCATTGAACGGCGATATATCAATAGAGAAAATCCGCGAAGAAGAGTATAAGAGCTTCGCCCCGGAACACCGGGAATGGCTCCTATTTTCCAGTATCAAATCACTCAATAAAACCTGCCACTCGCGAACAGCATCATGTAGAAAAATGTTCGTTGTAAAAAAAAACGTCATATGGGCCGCCGTAGTATTAGCGGCTTTTTTAATTGGTGCCGGGTATTTGCAGGCGCATGTAATTATTCCCGAACTGATAAAAGCCGCTATCGGCGGGTAAGGGAGGTCGAATGAATTATCTCACAAACCACTGGCCGGAAATCATAGGCGGAGCGGCCGTAGTTGTTTCTGCGGGCGCCGCGGTTCTGAGAGTGCTGAAGAATCGCTACCCGGACAGCAAGGC
>JBECKW010000226.1:0-3497 GCA_040235505.1 Desulfobacterales bacterium | reverse complement strand
TCTTTCCGATTTTGAGTCCATATTCCCGGCAGGCCGCCAGATGCTCCTTTGCCGGCACGTACTGAATTTTCAGGCCCTCATCGACGAGGGTCATCTTCATTTCTTCGAATTCCCGGTTGACGAGTTTTACCGCCTCACCGCTCCATCCGTATGATCCGAAAGCCGCTGCAATTTTATTCTTGGGCTTCAGGCCTTTCATATAGGTCAGTACATCGCTGATTGTCGGAAAGAGGCCGTTGTTGAGAGTCGGTGAGCCCACAACCACGGCCCCCGCATCGAGCACATCGGTCATGATATCGCTGCGGTGTGATTTCCGGATGTGGATGGGGAGTGCTTCCACCCCGGATTCCCGAATGCCACCGGCAATGGCCAGGGCCATCTCCTCGGTGCTGTGCCACATGGTATCGTAGATGATCACCGCTTTCTTTTTCCCCACCTGACGGCTCCATTCGTCATAAGCCCCGATGATCTTTGCCGGGTTATCCCGCCAGATGATGCCGTGGTCCGGGCAGATCATCCGAATCGGAAGCCCCATCCGGGTAATACCGTCGATGGCTTTCAGAATCAGGGGCGCATACAGCAGCAGAATGTTGGCAAAATATTTTTTGGCATGGGGCATGATGGCATCCCCCACCTGATCGTCAAATTTGTTGAAAGAGGCAAAATGCTGCCCGAATCCGTCGCTGGAGAAGATTATTTCTTCTTCCTGCAAATAAGTAAACATACTGTCCGGCCAATGGATCATGCGGGTTTCCAGAAACGAGAGGGTCCGTTTTCCCAGGCTCAGCGTTTCCCCACTTTTTACGGCGCGATATTTCCAGGGCTGTGGGAAATGCATGGAAAGATTTTTTTCTCCCATCAGGGAGCAGTAGATGGGCGTATCTTCGCCGATGCGGTGCATGACCCGGGGCAGGCCCCCCGAGTGATCCATCTCCGTATGATTGCTGATGACGACATCTATCTTTTTAGGGTCGACAATTTGGGCGATGTTGTCGAGTAGCTGGTCCGCGAATTCCTTTTTGACCGTATCCACGAGAGCGATTTTCTCGTCCATGATGAGGTAGGCGTTGTAGGTGGTGCCCTGATAGGTCGAATAGCCGTGAAAGTCGCGAACGTTCCAATCGATAACACCTACCTCATAAACGCCTTCTGCAATTTGAATCGGTTTCATATTGACTCCTTGATCTTCATAAAATCGAAAGCCGGCGGCATTATAATGAAACGCCCTTTTTCCCGAAAAATGCCGCCGGCGAAAAAGGGCTCAGGTTTATCCTAAGTTTGGGGTATTTGACATCGGCTGAGAAAACCGCAGCCCGGCGTTATGCCTCAGGCTCGAAATCATCCTTGCTTGCGCCGCATACCGGACATTCCCAATCATCGGGCAGATCCTCAAATTTAGTTCCCGGCGCCACGCCGTTATCGGGATCACCTTGTTCCGGATCATACACATAGCCACAGATAGAGCAGACGTATTTTTGCATTTTTTAATCCTCCTGTAAGGCGTTAATATCTTTTGGACCTTTTTCTTTCTATAATGAGCCGACAAGTTCGGCAACCCTTTTTTCAATATCGTCCCGAATGGCGCGCATGGCCACCATGTCCCCCTCGGTCCGGTTCGGAAAATCCCATTCCAAATGTCGGATGCCCACAGGCTGTGGAAAATTTTCTCCCTGCCCGATGGTCACCATAATATCCGGTACGGTTTCCCGAAGGGCGGATTCAATCGTCCGTGGGGCTTGAAACGCCATGTCGATGCCGCGTTCCGCCATGGCGGAAACCATCATGGGATCGATCTCATCGGCCGGCCGGATACCGCCGCTGCAGACTTCCACTCGATCACCGGCCATAATCCTGGCAAACGCCGCCGCCATCCGGCTGTGGCCGGCATTATCCGGGCAGGCGAACAGGATCTTTTTTCTGTTTTGAAACGGTGCAAAGATTCTGGCCGCGCACAATCTGACATCCTCAGCCGCCGCGGGATGCGCCGCCATGTCTCCGTATTTCTCAATTCCCCGGTACGTAAGGCTTTCATCATAGGCGGCATCCACCGCATCGAAAAAGTACCGTGCCGTCAGGTGAACCCCGTCGAAGAGCTTTTGACCCTTGGAGGCGCCGACGGCCAGCAAGCACCCCCGGCGCATACCGGCGTTCGGATCCCGCAGCTTGAGCTTGTACTTTCGCGCCCAGAAAACCTGACACCGATCGATCAAGGCTTTCAACTGGGCCGTGACATTAAAGAAGAAAACCGGTGAGGCTGCCACGATGATATCCGCCCATCGAATCTGAGAGTAGATTTGCGTCTTCATATCGTCTTCGATGGGGCAAGTCCCTTTTTTCTCGCAGACGATATACTCCCTGCAAGGCTGGATATTCTGCCTGTCCGCCTTCACCGTGTGGATTTGCGCACCCAATTTCTCCGCTTCTTTCAAGAATGTGGAGAGAAGAAAATGGGAGTTGCCGTTTCTTCTCGGACTGCCCTGAAGCCCCAGCACTCTCATATTTCAACCACGGTCCCCGTGACATTTCCGGCACATGCGCGGTCCTGCAGGCTTGCCGGCGGCGGCCCGCTCCCGGTGGCATTTAATGCACAGGTCGTTCATTACCTGCCGGGGAGCGAGGGTGCCTTCTTTTAACAAAAGATCGATGCTGCCTGCTTTCTGCGGAAACAGCTTGTGGCAGGTTTTGCAAGTGATCCCTTCGGTTTCCTGGTGCTGTCTGTGCGGAAAAGAGACCGCCCCCTTCGGACCGGCATCGATCATGATCTTTTCGGGTCCTTTGTCAATTTCCGCCATCGTGCTCGCGCAGAACATGACGGCGAAAACAAACATGACAAGGCCTGTTGTCCCGCCAATTCGGAAGCGTCTCACGGCGACACTTTCCCGGCTTCGCCGGTCAACTTGCAGGACGAGAAATCGATCGGTTTCCCGCAGGATGAACAGAAATGGGCCTTGTCAAACTCATCCGAAAAGATTTCCTTTTCTTCACCGCATTCGCTGCATTTGCAGGTGAAGGATTTCAAGTGTTTGAAATTAGCATAACCCGGGCAATGTTGTGGTGTTGTGGCCATGATGCCTCCATTATCTGATCGCTACGTTTTTCAATATCCTGCACCTTTCTCTATGGCTATCCGTTGTTCCTTCGGCGCCGTAGGAGAAAGGAGTTTTCACAAAGCCATCATCATTTTACTTGCGATATCGCCTCCATATGCCTGCGCCATCTGGATGCCGCCGCCAAGCGTGCTGGCCTTCAGCCGGAGGGGTGTATCCACCATTTTCATCTGAAAAATATGTGTCATGGTTTCGAAAATTCGATCCGGGGCCTCTCCGCTCCATCCGAAGGCGCCGAAAGCACCGCCGATCTTCCCCTGGAGGTTGGCTTTTTCGGCCAGAAACAGAACGGTTTTCATGATAGGCAGCATTTCGCCATGGTATGTGGCGGATCCAAGTACTACGGCATCATAGCCCTGAAGATCGCTTTCCTTTTTGATGGTGTTTGCA
>JBECKW010000222.1:0-3224 GCA_040235505.1 Desulfobacterales bacterium | reverse complement strand
AGCCGTGGCGGTCTGCGCCCAGGATCACGGGGCGGCCCCGCCGGGGGTTTCGCACCTGGAATTTCGCCACCGGCTGTTCAAAACCCGCCTCGACCGGACGCCTCACCCCCACACCCTTCTGTTTGACCCGGAAAGCCTGCCCGCGGAATTCAACCGCCTGGGAAGTATTTCCAAAGCCGTCAGCCGGTTTCCGACGGAAAAGGTGTTCGTTATGGACAGCGGTCAAGCCGCCATTCTGGGGGCTTCCCTGGACCCCTCCCTGGCAGGGAAAAAAACCTTCATGGTGCTCGATATCGCCACCTCACACACCGTGGGGGCGGTGCTCTCCGACGGCAGTCTCCAGGCAAGCTTCGAGTACCACACCCGGGATATCGACCGAAAGCGGCTGGAGCAGCTTCTGAAAGATCTTCCCGAAGGAAAGCTGGAACACGCCCGGATCCTGGAAGAAGGCGGTCACGGGGCCTACCTGCGCACGGCCGTCGGATACGATGCCGTCGAGGCGATCGTCGCCACCGGGCCCAAGCGCCGGATGCTTTCCGCTTCCAGGCTGCCCATTACCTGGGGCGCCCCCTGGGGAGACAATATGATGACCGGCTGCACCGGCCTGATTGAGGCCGTCCGTCGGGTCCTCTGCATGGATGCCATTGAATACATATAGGGGCGCCGAGCCTTTCATTGCATAAAATATCAATAAATATGCGCACCCGGCCAATGCATGCCTTGTGGCACGAGGGTATGATAGTTCATACAGATTCCATTTGCGGCATGAAAAGGGGGGATAAAATGATTGAAATGGAAAATATTTCGAAATCCCGGGTAGCGTACATGGCGGTAATGGGAGCCGCCGCAGTGATTCTGGCAGTTTCTGCGACGCTGGTGGCCCTGGGCCAGGAGGCGACCCAGAATCTCGGCTCAGGCGGCGGAATGGCCGAGTGGATCTCCACCGAAAAAATAAATTTTACACCGGCCGTGTATATCAATGCCGGGAAATACAGCCCGGAAAAATCCACCGCTTCGGCCGTTTCCGGCGGAACCGTTGGGGATAACGCCGCATCCGGACTTCGTATCACCGGCAATGCAAATGATTTCAACGGGTTTTATGTAAAAGGCGGCAAGGCCCCTTATACGCTTTCCGATTCGGTCATCAATCTTTCCGGAAACGGAAGCAACGACTTCGTGGGCCTGGGAGCCGGGGCCATGGCCGACGGCGGGGCCACCCTGATCCTGAAAAACGTCCGGATCACCACTAACGGGGTCATATCATCCGCCACCGCCTCCACGAGCGGCAGCACTCTGAAAGTCTACAACTCGACCCTCATCTCCAACGGCGGCCAGCTCCCCGAAGGGTATAAACCCAAAATCGGGGCCGGCATGATGGAACCGCCGGCGCCCCTGGGCATCAGCGGTACCGCCAGGACCTGCCTCACACTGAACAACTCGGCCAGCTACTTCTACGATTCCACCATCATCGCAGACGGCTGGGGCGCACTGTCCACCGACATCGCCATGGATCATGTCTATCTCGAGGCCAATGACTGCGACGTCTGGGTCCGGGGCAGCGGCTACGGCACCTATGCGGACTGGAACTGCAAGGTCGTCATCAACAATTCCAATATGAATGTCGGTACCTACGCAGGCATCGTGGCCGGGCCCGGGGAGATCCATTTCACCAACACCAATGCCGTTTCCGGCGGCAACTGCGCCATGATCCACAGCGTGATGCGAAGCGATCCCACCGAAATCGGAATCCTGGAAATCAAGGGAGGAAAAATCGCCACCGAAGACGCCGTCATCCTGATCAAAAGCGCCAATGCGGATATCACCCTGGACGGCGCACAGCTCACCAGCAAAAGCGGCGTTCTGGTCCGATCCATGATCAACACCGACCCCTACGCCACCAAACCAGGCGACAAGCAGGTTCCGGGCATTCGGGTCACTTTATCGAACATGGCCCTCGAGGGCGACATTCTCCACGAGGATACCCAGCGCACCATGTCCCTGGCTTTCACGGACACGAAGCTGAAAGGAGCGATAAAAAATGCGTCCGTTTCCCTCGATGCGGGCAGCAACTGGACGGCAACAGCGGATTCAACGGTTACCCTCAATGGCAACGCCGACGTGTCGAGCCTCGACGCCCCGGCCGGAGTCACCATCACCGCCTCGGCCGGTAAGGGCTGCACGCTCAAAGGCAGTTACAATCTGGCCGGTGGAGGAACGTTGAATATAAAATAATCAGTTGATTACAAATTCGGCCCTGCGGTTCAAGGCCCAGGATTCTTCATCATGACCCGTGGCGATGGGCTTGTTCTCGCCGAAACTGACGGTTTTCATCCGATCGGCGGCAATGCCCGTATCGATGAGAAAAGTTCTGACCGAATCGGCGCGACGCTGCCCCAGAGCCAAGTTGTATTCATCCGAACCACGCTCGTCACAGTATCCTTCCACCGTAATGTGCGTAGCAGGGCTGGAACGCAGGAAATCGGCCTTCTTATTTAAAATCATCCTGGCTTGTTCCGACAGCACCGCACTGTCAAAAGAAAAGGGTACTTTTTCCTCGACAAACGCGGCTTCGGCAGCTTTCCGGGAGGCGGCTTCTGCCTTCAGCCGTTCTTTCTGCAATTGTGCATCGTTATTTTGAGAGTTCTCCTGTGCCGCCGAGACTTCCGGTGGGGCCGAGACCTGGCCCTCCTCTGTCTGGTTCATGTTTTTGGCACAGGAAACCGTAAAGAACAAGATGGACGCCATCAGCACCAGGCCAAAGGCTACACGCTGGTTTTTTTGCATTATTTTCTCCTTCCGGTTAAAAGTCAGCTGGTCGTTATTCAAAACACTGCTTATCCGCCCATCTTCAAACCGCTCTACTGAGCCGCTGCCACTTTCTGCTTTTCATCGGGAAGTTGTCCGTTTTCATCGGAAGGCACGGACTTTGTCTCGAAATGCCTCCGGTTGAAATTGGAAATACTGTTCAGTGCCTTGACCGACGCCATCTCCAGACTGTCCACGATCTGGCTGGTGGTGGACGTCAGCTTCGCATGAAGCAGAAGGAGCGGAATTGCCGACATCAGACCGAATGCCGTGGTGTTCATGGCCACCGAGATGCTGGCCGAAAGAAGATCCGCCTTCTCCGAGGGATTGGCATTCGCCACCGCCGTAAACGCCGCGATCAGTCCCATGATGGTGCCCAGAAGTCCCAGCAGGGTGGCGATATTCGAAAGCAGGGCCAC
>JBECKW010000155.1:0-2506 GCA_040235505.1 Desulfobacterales bacterium | reverse complement strand
TGATGTCCGAGTCGCCGCTGGGCGTAAGCGTCGCGGCAACGCGGCAGAAAGATGGATGCTCGCTCTCGTCGGCGGCGCCAAATACCGCCGGCATTCTTTCCTCCGGCCCCCCCGGCTCTCCCACGCGGGGCGCCCGAAACGTTCCGGCCGCTACCGTCTGCGCCATGGTGATGGTCGTATCCGGCAGCACCAGCTTGGCCAGGCTTTCGCAGGAGACAACGGGCGCCGCAGAATAACCGAAGGCTGGCACACCCAATAATAGTGCCAAGAGGCCGATAACAGTAAAATAGGTCTTTACCTGCCTTGTAAGGCGATGGGATTTTGCCGATAGATGTGACAATAAAGATATTTGCATTGTCATCCTCATTGCTGAATTATCTCGGCACTAATCTATGGCATAGCCATTGTTCATACCACTGGCATGCACTGGCATGCCAGTGGTTTATTCCTTCGAATTAGAGCGTTGAAGCGGCGCTGAATGCACTGCGTATGGATGTTTGGATATCACATGGCTTTTTGCAATCCCCAACCACATGTAACTCCTTGCCGGCTTCCCGATAGCTATAGGCCAGCTCGGCGTTCGGCTTCATCCCCATCGCCAGCACTACGCTGCCGGCTTTGACGGACTGCTGCCTGCCGTCGGCATCGATGTAGGTCACCCCATCCGCGGTGATTCCGTTACAGCGCGCCTGCAGAATCGCCTTGCAGTTCTTGTGATTCTCCCAGGCTTCGGTGAACATGGACAGGAAATGGATACGCTGCGCCGTCGGGGCCAGGACCTTCGACTCTCCCAGGACGGTGACCCGATGTCCTTTTTCATCGAGGTGCATGGCCGTGTCGCAGGCATGTTCTCCGCCGCCGAGGATCACCACATCCTTCGCCAGGGTGTCTTCCTTTCCGTATACGTCGGTGATGAAAATGACGTTCTTGCCCTTTACCCCGGGAATGTCCGGGATACTCGGCACGCCGCCAACCGCCACGATCACCGCATCATAGCCCCCTTTCTTGAGCATGGCCGGATCCGCCTCGGTATTCAGCCGCACATTCACTCCCGCCTTGTTCACCTGGCGGACCAGGTAATCTTTAAAGTCTCTTTGCGGCCACTTGAAGGATACTTTCTCGATGAGCTTGAGGATGCCGCCCAGGCTGCCGGTCTTTTCATACAGCGTGACCGAATGCCCTCTCTGGGCGGCGATCAAAGCGGCCTCCATGCCGGCCGGCCCGCCGCCGATCACCGCCACCTTCTTCTTATCCGTGGGCGGCGCGATCATTCGATGGATCTTGTATTCCCACCCCCAGATGGGATTCACCGCACAAAGGCTTTTATAGGATTTGAAAGACCCCCACCCGTGGCAGGCGTTACAGCGAAGACAGGGCACCACATCCTCATTTCTGCCTTCGTATGCCAGGCGCCCCAGATCAGGAGTGGTGACAAAGGCCCGGGACATGCCGACCATGTCCGTCTTGCCGGCGGCAAGGGCGGCCTCGGCCAGCTCGAAATTCAAGAACCCGCCGTCGGAAAGGAGCGGAATCGTCACGCCCCTCTTTTTATACGCCTCCGTCATATACAGAAACGGCGTGGGGCTCTTGTGGAAATTGGTGGGCGCGTTTTCTCCGTCTCCTTTCAGGGACAGCATGTCGAGATGCCCGGTAAACATCTTGGCATATTCCGCACCATCATCCAGCGTGTAACCGCCCTTTTGGGTATTTTCCTCACCGCTGATGATGCCCCAGAGGAAATAATCCTCGCCACATCGTTTCTTGATGGCGTCGATCAACTCCAGACAAAAGCGGGCCCGGTTCTCCAGGCTGCCACCGTATTTATCCGTCCGATGGTTTGTTACCGGCGAAAGGAAGCGGGCCGTCAGGGGGCCCCGGTATCCCATGTGAATGTACATGCCGTCAAAACCGCACTCCTTCGCAAGCGCTGCATGGAGTGCGATATTTTCAATGAATTCCTCGATCTTTTCCACGGGGATTTCTTTCCTTGACTGAACGGGGCCGCCGCCAAGCTGAAAACTGGGTCCCGTAGCGCCTTCGCTGGGACTCACGTCATATCCATCCGGCATCTTCAACTTATGTTTCCAAAGAACGAGAGAGTCATGGAGATGAACGCCTTCCGTCAGTTGGGAGAGAAGATTCTGGGCGCCTGCATTGGCCAGGTCCCAGGTCGGAGTGTGATTACCACCTTCGACGCGCTGCGGATTAATTTCGTTTTCTTCTTCCCCGTTTTTGAGTACATCCTCATCATTCACGGGGTGGATTTCGAAGGGCTGCGATGTGACGATCAGTGAAGCGCCAGCTCGGGCTTTGTTGGCATAATAGGCAATCAGCTCCTCATTGGGGTAAACTTCCGGGCTCACATCTAAGTGGGGAGAACTCGCGGTGCCGATCATCCGGTTTTTCAGAACGTAATTGCCGATTTTGATCGGCGACAGGAGATGCGGATACTTCAGGGGTGCTTCCTTGCCGGAAACCGGCCCAGGGGGTTCCTTGTTTTCGGCGG
>JBECKW010000097.1:0-2600 GCA_040235505.1 Desulfobacterales bacterium | reverse complement strand
CTGATCGTCCCCGCTTCCGGCATCGATACCGATCGACAGCGCGCTTGCACCCGTGTTGGCCTCCGTAAGGGAGGCGCCAAAGTATTCAAACAGGGAAGAGGGAGGCAGAGGGACAACCTTGTATTTGGCGTCTATGCTTGCAGACGAGCTCTGCGCAAAGGAATATATGTCCATGGCGCCATGGTTCGTTATCGAGTCGCCACCAGCTCCACCTACCAAACCTGCCGCCGCCGCCGAGGCCACAGTGGATGTGTCGCCGCGTGCCTTGCCCGCAATTTCCATACTGATTGCATCGGTCTGCGCGTCCGCGTTGGCCGTGATCTGGAGTGGGCTGTTGTTTTCCAGGGTCTGGTTGCCCGCGTTCGGGTCGCTTGCACAACCGGAGAATAGAGGGTTGCACGACGATGCGCCTGCATCCACTGCCATGCCCATGGCCTGCGCGTCCGCTGTTATGGGCGTGAGGGCCAGGCCGAACACGTCTACGGGCAACTCAACCGGGGTCAGGGTCAGTTCGACAAGGTCGCTGTTCGCTACGGACATCACCGATATTGGCGACATAGGACCTTCGCTGGACAGGCTGTCCGTGCCCATGCCACCGACAACGCCGGTGCCCCGGGCGGAGGCATTGAAGCCCAGAATGCTTGGCACTTGCTCGGAGAAGAGAGAGGCCGTCCCGGTATTGGTCTCGGCATGTGAAACCACGGATATCGGCGCCCCCACAGAGACCTGATCGTTATCTGGCCCTGCATCGACCCCGATGCCGGAGGTCTTCACGCCAACCCCCAATCCCACAAGCGTCGTAATGGCGTCACCGCCCACATAGCTCGTGATGGTGCCGTCGTCCTGGTTGCCTATGATGTCGTTGCCGAAATAGGTGTCGATGCCGATGGCACTGACATCGAACAGACCGACCTCATAGACGGTTTTATCCGCTGTGGCTTCGACAAGCGAAGTCCTGGTGATGGAATCGTCACCACTCGTCCCAGCAAGGCCGATGACAGGAGGAAAAACTTCCGCCCAACCTACTGGAACATAGGTAAGAGAAATGATTGTCACCATGCTGACAGCTGCAATGCTGGCAATATTCCAGAGATTGATTCTCACGCTCCCTCCCGCTTTGTCAGTTAACACTGTCTCTATCCCTAAGGATCAGACTATCGGCTACCCGGGCCATCAAAATTCCCGCTTTTTTTCCAACCATGATATTCTCCTTTTTGGGATCAGTTATATCTATTATTATTAAGAAAACGACACAATATTACCTGGATGCCAGCGTTATGCCGAAAAAATGCTTAACAAACCTGTACTGCTTGAAAAATGAGAATTTTTAATGAGATGCAGCTTCAATACCATGGGAAACGATTTGAATATTTCAGTTGGGCAACGAAATATTCAAAAATGCGGTGCTAAGAAAGACTGGAAATCTATATAGCTCACGTGCGGCGTATTTGTCAAAAGATTTAATGGCTTGTATCGAAAATAACCGGGTACATCAGAGGATATTTTTAGCGACGCTTGCCGGGTTATCACGTTGAAATACTGATAAATCGTGTCCCACGAATACCTGTTTTCAGAGCTCAGAGCCACATAAATGGTGTCGTAGTCGCCCCTGTTTTTTTAAATTTTGTATTCACCGTCTTTTATAAGCGCTGTCTTTTTGCCATCTTTACCCACGGCAGTGACATCGACTTCTGTGCCCCCGACCATCATGTCTTCATGAACGATTGCCGTGTTCAGACCGAGGTTCTGCAGCTCTTCGTCATTGTAATCCGCCTGCTCCGTAAGGGTAAACGGATAAGCTTTTCCGAGTGCCAGATGACAGGCGGCGTTTTCATCATAAAGGCCATTGTAATAGGTTATACCCGTTGCGGCAAATGGAGACTGCGGGTCTACAAGCGCGATTTCGCCAATGTATTTTGCCCGTTCGTCAATTTTGAAGAAATTCTCAAGACTCTCCCTGCCCTTGTCCGCACCGAAATCGACAACCTTGCCGCTGCTGAATTCAAACCAGGCATTTATCGGAATATCACCCAGGTTCTGGTGCATTACGAAAGGTCTGGTCAGGGTTACCCTGCCTTCTGTACTTTTCCAGTCCGGAGAGGTGAAAATTTCATCGGTCGGAATATTCGCCACGAACTGTCTTCCGTCTACGGTTTCATCAAATCCGCCTACCCATTTGACTTTTTCAGGAATGCCGACCTTCAAATCGGTCCCGGGACCCTTGAAATGGAGGTAATCGGCATTCAGGGAATTCAAGATGTTTGTTCTTTTTTTATCCTTTTTAAGTTTATCTTTCCAAAAGGCAACAGGATCATCCAGATCGAGGCGCATGATCTTTATTATCAGTTCCCAGTATTTTTTAACGGCCTCGCCGGCGGAGAGTCCGGGGAAAGCCTTCATTGCCATGGGTTCTGACGGATAATATGTCGCAGTCCAGGGGATTTTGTTGGTCATTATGGCATTACGCAATATCTCCCTTTTTTCATTCCGCCTTTTCAGATACAAGGCGGAACGTTCGGCATCAAGCCCTTTGTATACATCCGCATGAACTTCCGAAAGCAATGCCAGCTTTTTCCAGCCGGGCTGTGTTGTTTCTCTCT
>JBECKW010000080.1:0-3071 GCA_040235505.1 Desulfobacterales bacterium | reverse complement strand
GTGGGCGACAACGTATACGGCGCCATGTGCCGCTGCCCGATCACCGATCTGGAAAACGCTTCCATGGCCTATGAATGGATGTTCCAGGGAGACAACCACTACTCATTCATGGGCAAGAGCGGCATGCTGACGGCCTTCCAGCAGGCGCTGTCGGCTGACCTTGCAGCTGAATTCCCGAAATATGTCCGCGGGCTTTCACTCGACCCTGACGGGGACAGCACCCCCCTTTCGCTTACCAGAGATAAAAACGGAAACTACTATAGCGGCACCTATCACGATTACCTGTTGGCAAAGATAGAGGAAGCGCTGGCAGATTATCTGACCCGGACCTACTCCAAGACCAGCGGCGGAATGCCGAGCTATACCTATATCGACAAGGATTCGGTTGAAAAATATATCGCCGAACTGAACCAGGACGCGAAGGGCAATGCTCTGAAGACGCCCTGGGTATCAGTCGGCTACGATACGAAATCCGTCACCACGGGGTCGAACCAGCTCCCCAATTATAATGTGATCGGCAAAGTAACCATCACCAGCCTGGATGTTTTCATTAAAAATTACCGCAGCCGCGGGAAAATGTGCACGGCCTTCGATGACCTGACCCTCGGCCAGCCCGAAAACCAGGAATTTGGCTCTGAAACGGCCGACGCCACACACTTTGACACCACCGTAGCGGGCCTTCTGAAAAGGAATGCCGATAAATATGCGGCTTGTACCAAAACCCCCGGCAGCCAATACAATTACAGTGCCTCCCTTGCAAATGCTTATGCAGAGGCAAACGATGCGGAAGTAGTTAACCGCGTGGCCCTGCTCAACCCCATGAATTACATCGGCAATGCGGAAAAAAAGAGCGACACCGCGCCGTTTTTCCGAATTCGCGTGGGGACAAAGGACGAGCATACCTCCTTTACGGTGGCCTTGAACCTGGCCCTTGCCCTGGAAACCTATACGACCTCGACGGTGGACTACGCGATGATCTGGAATAAGGGACACGGAAATTCGGACTATGAAGCTGATTTTCTGACCTGGATGGAACGAATCGGCAAAACGGAGGCAACGCCCACCGGCGAGCAGACGTCAGCGTCCCTTACGCCTTAACCTTGTCGGCAACAGTAGCGATCGCAGGGGGGAGCATAACAAGGGCCAAGACCTCTATATTAACGGCCTGGGATCGAAAGATGCAAACGGCAAGTCGATGACCGGTATCTTCACGATATGAATGGATACAAGTCGGTTGTTTTGAAGGGGGCAAGCAGAATGAAACAAAAAAGAGAAACGGCGAATGGTTTTTCGAGAAGAAATTTTATCAAGGCAACAGCCATCGGCGTCGGCGCATCCGCCCTGACTGGATTCAGTTCAACAAAAGCGAGAGCCGTGTCGTTTCCTGAAAAATGGGACAAAGAGGCGGATGTGGTGGTTGTCGGATACGGCGGCGCAGGAGCCGTAACCGCCATTACCGCCCATGATGTCGGAGCCAGCGTACTTGTACTGGAAAAAGCGCCTTTTAAGGGTGGCGGCAGCACTGCAATCTCTTTCGGCACACTGGCCTCTCCCACCAACGCGGATGATGCCGCAGCTTATCTCTATGCAGCATGCGGTGGCCTTGAGCCGGCCGGGTCCCTGACTCCGAAGGCGGTCGTCGACGCATGGGCGAAGGAAGTATGCAAAAACAAAGAGTTTTTGGAAGAGCTGGGTCTTGAGTACAGAGTCATGTTTGGGCCGGAATTCAAAAATCTGCCGGGGTCTGCTGCCATGAAGACTCTGGAAGTATCGGGTCGAGGGCAGGCGTTTTTCGCGGCACTCGAGCAAAATGTGAAAAGCAGAGGGATTGAAGTCATGTTCGACAGCCCTGCAACGGAGTTGATCCAGGACCCGGACACCAAACAGATCCTGGGCGTCAAAACGAAAAGCACCGGAGAGAATAAAAAAATAAAGGCCCGAAAGGCCGTGGTTCTATGTACGGGAGGGTTTGAGTTTAACGAGGAGATGAAGAGAGACTTTCTGAAATGCTACCCCATGAAGTTTTACGGCTGGAAATACAACACCGGTGACGGGGTCAAGATGGCACAAAAGGTCGGTGCGGATCTTTGGCACATGGATATACTGGCAGGAGGCAATTGCGCCTGGTTCCCGGAGGATCCGGTCAATGTCGGTTATCCTGTATCGGTCAGAACAAACAATTACATATGGGTCAACAAATTCGGCAGCAGGTATTGCAATGAGCCGAAATGGGTGATGAACCATCACAACGGGTGGGTCATTTTTTCGGAATTCAGCTTTGATGAGCCGGGATACAGCCGCATCCCGACCTACGTGATTTTTGATGAAACCGCGAGAAAGGCGGGCTCAATCTATGAATCCTTTCCATCCACAAGTCGTGAAATTCTCCCGAGTGAGTTGGGCGGCTATCCGGCATGGAGCGAAGACAACACAGCGGAGATCGGAAAGGGTTGGATCAAGAAAGGAGATACCCTTAGCGCCTTGGCTGCAGCGATCGGCGCGCCAGTGGATTCCGACTTGCTCGAAGCAAGCGTGAAGACTTACAATGGTTTCTGCGCATCGAAGAATGATCCGGAGTTCGGAAGACCGGCTTCGACATTGAAACCCGTGGAAACACCCCCGTTTTATGCGGTTCCAATATACCCCGGCCTGGTCTGTACAAATGGCGGTGCAAGGCGGAATGAAAAGGCGCAAATTTTAAATCCTGATAAGCAGCCGATCCCGCGATTGTACTCGGCCGGATCGTTCGGCTCGGTCCATGGACGTATCTATAGTGTCTTCGGCGGCAATATCGGAGAACTATGTGCCTTTGGCCGCATTGCGGGAAGAAATGCAGCGGCCGAACTTCCGTGGTCGTAAGCCTGACGTCGCTCCGAGCACCCATAAAGGAACAATCTCATGGCGGTTGGTTAGCTTCTGCTGTTACAAGACGCCTCTTTCGTACTCTTTGGCGATATATTCACATGCGCGGACGGTGAGTGCCGCAATGGTCAAGGTGGGGCCGACAGTGCCGGCAGAAGGGAAGCAGCTTCCGTCGGTGACAAAGAGGTTTTTGACGTCCCAGCACTGGT
>JBECKW010000013.1:0-29190 GCA_040235505.1 Desulfobacterales bacterium | reverse complement strand
TGAGCAAGGAAGAAGGCGGGCGTCATACGCCGTTTTTCAGCGGGTACCGGCCGCAGTTTTATTTCCGGACGACGGACGTGACGGGGATATTGAATCTTCCGGAGGGCGTAGAGATGATCATGCCGGGTGACAACGTGACGATCACGGGCGAACTGATCACGCCCATCGCCATGGAAGAGGGGCTTCGGTTTGCCATCCGTGAAGGTGGACGGACCGTGGGCGCCGGCGTCGTCAGCGAAATTATTGAATAAGAGAAAGTTAGGACCCATGAAGATGAACACCAAAATCCGGATCAGGCTCAAGGCCTATGACCACAAACTGTTGGACCAGTCTTCCGTTGATATTCTGGATACGGCGAAAAAAACGGGCGCAAAGGTGGTGGGACCGATTCCACTGCCCACACGGATCAACAAGTATTGCGTGCTCAGATCGCCCCATGTCAACAAGAAGTCCCGCGAGCAGTTCGAGATGAGGACCCATAAGCGGCTTCTGGATATCGAAGATCCGACGCAACAGACCGTGGACGCCCTGATGAAACTCGATCTTTCTCCGGGCGTGGATGTGGAGATAAAACTGTAACCAAGGGGACCGTAGCAGCGATGTGTAAAGGATTGATAGGAAAAAAACTGGGCATGACCGGCCTGTTTGCCAATGACGGTCGCTATTTTCCGGTGACAGTTGTCGAGGTGGGCCCCTGCGTGGTGACCCAGATCAAAACGATTGAAACCGACGGATATAATGCCCTGCAACTTGGATTCGGCGAAAAAAAGCCTTCCCGGACCACCAAGCCCGTTCAGGGACATATGAAGAAAAGCGGAGAAAGACTCTTCGCGCTTCTTCGCGAGGTGGAGGTCGACAACCCGGAAGAATATACCCTGGGGCAGACCATCTCTCTGGACCTTTTCAAAATCGGAGAGAAGGTGGATGTGGTGGGTACGAGCAAAGGCCGCGGGTTTGCAGGCGTCATCAAACGGCATGGTTTCTCCGGCGGTAGAATGTCCCACGGTGGTGCGTGCAAGCGCATTCCAGGTTCCATCGGCTGCAGTGCCTGGCCGTCAAAGGTCGTCAAGGGTAAAAAGCTTCCCGGCCATTACGGAGTGGAGCAAAAAACGATCCGCAATCTGGAGATCGTGGATATGCGTCCGGACCAGAACCTGATCATGATCAAGGGAGCACTTCCCGGGGCGCGCTCCGGTATGGTCACCGTCAAAAAAGGCGTATTTGCGAAATAAGGAAAAATGGCCGGCTGAAGCGAAGCAGGAAAGTGAATGCACGGCAATAAAAACTATCTGAAACGAACGGTACGAATATGGCTGTTATAGACGTAATGAACCAACAAGGGGAAAAGGTTTCTCAGATCGAATTGTCCGACGACATTTTCGATGTACCGGTTAAGGCGTGCGTCCTCCACGATGTCGTCAGGATGCAGCTGGCCGGAAGACGTTCAGGGACTGCATCCGTGAAACACCGTGGGGATGTCAAAGGAAGCACGAAGAAGCTTTTTCGGCAGAAGGGGACCGGCCGTGCCCGGCGGGGTGATATCAAAAGCCCGCTGCTTCGGGGCGGCGGCTCGGTATTCGGCCCCGATCCAAGACCCTATGCGTACAAGGTGCCCAAAAAAGTTCGAAAGCTTGCATTGAAGATGGCCCTCACCAGCAAACTGAAAGAAAACAAGCTGGTGGTTTTGAATGAACTGGAGTTTGATGAAATCAAAACCCGGAAGTTTGTGGAGGTAATGCAGGCACTCAATGTCCGAAAGGCATTGATTGTGACCGACAAGGAAAACGAACGTCTCGAAAAATCATCGAGAAACGTGCCGTATGTAAAGATCCTTCGAAACGAGGGGATCAATGTGTATGATCTTTTGGCCCATGACAACCTGATTCTGCTCGAGTCTTCGGTTGCAGCCATTCAAGGGAGGCTCGCATGACAACAGCTTACAGCATCATCAAACGACCGGTTGTCACGGAAAAAACCACGATGCAGAAGGAAACCGCCAACATGGTGACCTTCGAAGTGGATCGGGGGGCCAACCGGATCGAAATCAAACGTGCGGTGGAGAAGGCGTTCAATGTGAAGGTCATGAGCGTGCAGACCATGAAAGTGACCGGAAAGACAAAGCAGCGTGGCCGGGTCACCGGAAAAAGGCGGGATTGGAAGAAGGCCATGGTACGGCTGATGCCCGGACAACGGATCGAGTTTTTTGAAGGCGCCTAGGCGCCGGCATAAGGATCCATTACCCCTGTTGAGAGCATTGATTCAGGCGACAGATTATCGGTAAGAGAGGCGATAATGGCAGTTAAAAAAGTAAAACCGACTTCCCCGGGACGGCGGTTCCAGACGTTTGCGGCGGCTGAGGAGATCACCAAGAAAACTCCGGAAAAGAGCCTTCTGGGAAATATAAAGAAAACGGGCGGCAGAAATGCCCATGGGCGTGTTACCTGCAGATTTCGCGGGGGCGGTCATAGGCGGAACTACCGGATCATCGATTTCAAGCGGGATAAAACAGGTATTCCTGCGAAGGTGGCGGCCATTGAATACGATCCCAACCGCAGCGCCAGGATTGCACTGTTGCACTACGTGGACGGGGAAAAGCGCTACATCCTGGCGCCGGTGAACCTCACGGTGGGAAGTACGGTCATGAGCGGACCCGATGCGGACATTCAACCGGGCAATGCGCTGCCCCTTAAGAACATCCCGCTCGGTACCCAGATTCACAATATTGAACTGAAGATGGGAAAAGGCGGGCAGATTGTCCGCAGCGCGGGCACTTTTGCGCAACTCATGGCCAAAGAGGATCGTTATGCACTGGTGAAACTGCCTTCCGGTGAAGTGCGCATGGTACTGATTACCTGCCAGGCCACCATCGGGCAGCTTGGTAACGTCATGCATGAGAACATTTCCCTCGGGAAAGCCGGCAGAAAAAGATGGCTGGGCAAAAGACCTCATGTCAGAGGTGTTGCCATGAACCCGGTGGATCATCCCATGGGGGGTGGTGAAGGCCGGTCCTCGGGCGGGCGTCATCCTTGCAGTCCCTGGGGCATGCCCACCAAAGGGTATCGTACGCGAAACAACAAGCGTACGGATAAGTTCATCGTGAAGAGACGGAATAAAAAATAGTCATTGCACAGGAAAGGAAGCTCTGTAATAAGAGCGGCGTTGCCTGATTGAAACCATTTATTGGCAGCGCCTTTTTGCTTGATCAGGAGACAATATGCCACGGTCGTTAAAAAAAGGTCCCTTTGTTGATCAAAGTTTGATGAGAAAAGTGACGGTCGCCCAGGAGACCCGCTCCAACCAGGTAATCAAAACCTGGTCCCGGCGGTCAACGATTCTGCCGGAAATGGTGGGAATCACATTTGCGGTTCATAACGGAAAGAAGTTTATTCCGGTATTTGTATCCGAAAACATGGTAGGGCACAAGCTGGGCGAGTTTTCACCGACTCGTACCTTTTATGGCCATGCCGGTGGTAAAAAAACGAAATTAAAGAAGTAATGCGACAGAATGGAGAATGACTGCCATGGAGGTTAGAGCCAAACAGCGATATGCCCGGATTTCACCGCAGAAGGTCCGGACCCTGATCGGGGCCATCAAAGGACAACCGGTGGAGCAGGGGCTGCGCAAAATCAGGTTTATGCCCCAAAAGTCCGCACGCATCGTGGAAAAGATCATCCAGAGTGCGGTTGCCAATGCGGACCAGAATCCGAATATTGATGTGGACTCCCTGGTGATACGCAATATTACCGCGGATCAGGGGCCGGTGCTGAAAAGGTTTCGCGCCAGGGCACGCGGCCGGGGAAGCCGTATTTTGAAGCGTACCGCCCATATTACTGTTGTTTTAGCCGAAGCGTCGTTGTCGTAAAGGAGGTAACGATTTGGGTCAGAAAGTAAATCCGATTGGATTAAGGTTAGGGATTGTCAAGACTTGGGAGTCCAGATGGTTTGCGGATAAAAATTATGCGGATTACATTCACGAGGATTATAATCTGCGTAAGTTCCTGAAGGATAAGTTGTTCCATGCAGGCGTCTCCCGGATAGAAATCGAACGAT
Source organism: Desulfobacterales bacterium (assembly GCA_040235505.1). Classification (GTDB taxonomy): domain Bacteria; phylum Desulfobacterota; class Desulfobacteria; order Desulfobacterales; family JAFDDL01; genus JBECKW01. The sequence continues at coordinate 25,139 of JBECKW010000013.1, read as the reverse complement.
CCTCCAAACGCATTCGGCTTCGAATATTTACGGCCAGACCGGGCATCGTCATCGGGAAAAAAGGCGCAGAGATCGAACAACTGAAGAAAGAAATAGAGAAAAAGGTCTCGCAGGAAGTTTTTATCGATATTCAGGAAGTACGCAAACCTGAAATCGACGCCCAGTTGGTGGCGGAAAATGTGGCCCAGCAGATTGTTCGGCGGGTCGCCTTCCGGCGAGCCATGAAACGTGGCGTTACCTCCGCCATCCGTTTCGGCGCCCAGGGCGTAAAGATTATCTGTTCCGGCCGGTTGGGCGGAGCGGAAATGGCACGAACCGAGTGGTACAAGGAAGGCCGTATCCCCCTGCATACGCTGAGAGCCGATATCGATTACGGGTTTACCGAAGCACGAACCACCTATGGGGCCATTGGTGTGAAGGTATTCATATTCAAGGGTGAGATACTTAAAAAAGATCAGGTTGAATTCGCAGGATCGTGATCAATTAGGAGCAGGACATGCTGAGTCCAAAAAAGGTTAAATTCAGAAAACAACAGCGCGGCAGAATGAAGGGACAGGCCCTGCGCGGGGGACAACTCAACTTCGGTGATTTCGGTCTCCAGGCCGTTGAGTGTGGCTATGTCAGTGCCAAGCAGATTGAAGCCGCTCGTATTGCAATGACCCGCCACGTCAAACGCGGCGGGAAAATGTGGATCCGAATTTTTCCGGATAAGCCGATTACCAAAAAGCCGGCTGAAGTCCGTATGGGTAAGGGGAAAGGGCCGCCCGAAGCATGGGTGGCAGTGGTGAAGCCGGGAAGAGTTCTCTATGAAATGGAAGGCGTGAACCGGGAGCTTGCCCGGGAAGCATTCCGGCTGGCGGCTCACAAATTGCCGATTAAGACCAAAATCATAGAAAGAGGTGAGTTGTAATGAAAGCAACCGACATCCGAAATTTGAGCCTGGAAGAGATGAAGCAGAAAGCGTCCGAAACCGAACAGGAGCTTTTCAACCTGCGCTTCCAGCATGGAACCGGTCAGCTTGAAAACCCCGCCAAGCTGAAAAAGTCGCGGCGGGATATTGCCAGATTTAAGACCATCATCAGGCAGACGGAATCTCAACAATAAACTGGAACATTAGATAATAGTTGGCAGCCATGAAAAAGCGAGGAATGAAAAGACAGGTAATCGGGACCGTTGTCAGCGACAAAATGGATAAAACTACCGTTGTCGCCGTGGAACGGCTTGTCAAACATCCACTTTACCACAAGTATATCCGCCGACGGGCCAGATTTTCCGCCCATGATGAGGCAAACGAATGCCGTATCGGCGACAAGGTGCTCATCACCGAATCGAGGCCGCTGAGCAAAACGAAAAAGTGGCGTGTCAGCAAAATTGTCGAAAAAGCGGTTTAATTCTAAAGGGAAGCAGGAACCATGATACAGGCAGAAACCAGATTGACCGTGGCAGACAATTCCGGTGCAAAGACATTGGCATGCATCAAAGTGCTGGGCGGCTCCAGGCGACGCTATGCAAGTGTCGGAGACATCATTGTCGTGTCCGTCAAGGAAGCGATCCCGAACGCGAAGGTAAAAAAAGGGGATGTTCTCAAGGCGGTTGTGGTGAGAACAAAAAAGGAAATCAGGCGACCGGACGGCTCGTTTATTCGATTTGATGACAACTCTGCAGTGGTCATCAATGCGGCCGGTGAGCCCATCGGCACCCGAATTTTCGGACCTGTGGCAAGGGAGCTGAGAGCCAAACGATTTATGAAAATTATCTCATTGGCTCCGGAGGTCGTATAGACCGCCAGATCTGTGGAGAAATGAAACGATGTACGAAAAGACTGAACTGAAAAAAGACGACAAGGTCAAGATCATTGCCGGAAAAGACAAGGGAAAGATCGGCAAGGTTGTGAAGGTCCAGCAGAAAAAAAGTCGTGTGCTGGTCGAGAACATCAATATCATCAAGCGACATTCCCGTCCGAGCGCTTCAAACCGGCAGGGGGGGATCATCGAGCGTGAGGCGGCGATCCATTGGTCCAATGTCATGCTGATTTGCAGCAAATGTATGACGCCCATCCGCATCAAAACAAAGATCCTCGAAGATGGGAATAAGAAACGGGTTTGCCCTAAGTGCGATGAATTTATCGATTCATGAGAGTGGGTGTCGGAGGAAGTGAGATGTCACAACTCAAAGAAAAATATGAAAAGGAAGTCATCCCGCAGTTGAAGGAGACTTTCCAGTATAAAAACGTGATGGAAGTACCGCGTGTTGAGAAAATCGTTTTGAACATGGGCCTGGGCGAAGCGATCCATAACATGAAGATTCTGGATTCGGCCCTGGATGAGCTGCAGCTGATTTCGGGGCAGAAAGCGGTGATCACCCGTGCTAAAAAATCCATCGCCGCGTTCAAATTGCGTGAAGGAATGCCCATCGGTTGCCGCGTAACGCTCCGCAAGGACAGAATGTACGATTTTCTCTACAAGCTGATCAATAGCGCTCTTCCCCGAGTTCGCGATTTCCGGGGTATTTCGGGGAAAGCCTGGGACGGGCGCGGCAATTATTCCCTGGGAATCAAAGAGCAGATCATTTTTCCGGAGATCGATTACGACAAGATCGATAAAATCAAGGGGCTCAACATTACCATCGTGACCAGTGCAAAAAGCGATAAGGAAGGAAAAGAGCTTTTAAAACTGATGGGCATGCCGTTTCGAAATTAAGCCGGGCCGGGAAAGGCAATCCAACAGGACACAGCCCGGAACAAGGAGGATGAGTTGGCTAAACTATCGCTGATCAATAAAGCAAAGGCAAAACCCAAATTCGGTGTTAGGTCTTACAACCGATGCCCCATCTGCGGACGGCCGCGGGGGTTTCTGCGCAAATTTGGAATTTGCCGTATTTGTTTTCGAAATCTCGCATCCCAGGGACGGCTCCCCGGGGTGATCAAGTCCAGTTGGTGAAAACCGGGGTTGCCTGGAAGGGCAAACGGGCGACAATAAAGATACGACAATAAAGATATAAAGATAATCGTTTCCAGAGAATGGAGTAAGTTATGGCGATGAGCGATCCGATTGCGGATATGTTAACCAGAATCAGAAACGCCGGAAAGGCAAAGATGAACAGCGTTGACATTCCCGGCTCGAAGCTGAAGGTGGAGCTGGCAAAAGTTTTAAAAGACGAGGGATTTATTCGTAACTACAAATTCCTCAATGACAACAAGCAGGGGATTCTTCGTGTTTACATGAAATACGGAGAGGATGATAAATGCGCCATTTTCGGTTTGAAGCGTGTGAGCAAACCGAGCCGGCGGGTATATCTGAAAGGCAAAGACGTCAAGCCGGTTCTGAACGGGATGGGTATTTCCGTTATTTCCACTTCAAAGGGTGTCCTGACGGACCGTCAAGCCCGGCAGCAGAATGTGGGCGGAGAAATTCTCTGTACGATTTGGTAACAATAGAGGTGAACGAATGTCTCGAATAGGCAAAAAACCGATTTCCGTTCCTGAAAAGACCACGCTGACCTACAAGGACCGCGTCCTGACCGTCAAAGGCGCGAAAGGAACGCTTTCCCAGACGATTCATCCCGCCGTCGAACTCGCAATGGAGGACGGTGTGGTATCCGTGTCCTGTATCAACGATGACCGCCAGAGCCGTGCGTTCCAGGGAATGACCCGAAGTCTGATCGATAACATGGTGACCGGTGTTTCCAAAGGGTTTGAGCGGGTTCTTGAAATCAACGGTATCGGTTACCGAGCGGAACTTAAAGGAAAGCAGATTGTTCTGAGCCTGGGTTTTTCCCATCCCGTGGAGTTTGATCTCCCGGAAGGCATCAACGCCGAAGTGGAGAAAAATACCATTATAAAGCTCTCCGGTATCGACAAGGAAGTGCTGGGACGAACCGCGGCGAAAATTCGCGGAATCAGGCCCCCCGAGCCCTATAAAGGCAAAGGGGTGAAGTACGCCGAAGAGCGAATTCAGCGAAAAGCCGGCAAGACCGGAACGAAATAGACAGGATGAAGGCCCGTAAGGTGCGGCGCAAAAAGGACTGACAATCATGGGTACCGAAAATAAAAAAGAGTTGGCGCGCGTCAAACGTCAACGGCGCGTTCGGAAAAAGATCAAAGGCACACCGGAGCGTCCGCGGCTCAGCGTTTTCAGGAGCGCGAAGCACATCTACGCGCAAATTATCGATGATACCAAGGGACTGACCCTTGTGGCGTGTGCAAGCACGGAAGAGGCGTTTAAAAGCCTTGGCAAGCACGAGAACAAGTGCAATGCCGCCGAGACGGTGGGCAAATTGATTGCCGAACGGGCCAAGGAAAAGGGGATAGAACAAGTCGTCTTCGATCGGAATGGGTTCTTGTACCATGGTCGCATCAAGGCGGTTTCTGATGGTGCCCGGGAAGCGGGACTTAAATTCTAGTCATTCTTTGAAGCGAAGGAGGCAGTTCCTTGTTCAAGCAAGAAAAAGACGAAAGCCAGCTGATTGATAAAGTGGTCCAGATAAATCGGGTGGCCAAGGTAGTCAAGGGCGGGCGCCGTTTCAGTTTCAGCGCCATTGTCGTCGTCGGTGACGGCAACGGATCTGTTGGATTCGGGCTCGGCAAGGCCGGTGAAGTTCCCGAGGCGATCCGAAAAGGGGTTGAAAAGGCGAAAAAGAGCATGGTAACCGTAGCGCTGTCGGGAGGAACCATTCCGTTTGAAGTCATCGGAAAATTCGGTGCCGGGCGCGTGCTTCTGAAGCCGGCTTCCGAAGGAACCGGGCTGATCGCCGGTGGTGCCGTTCGTGCGGTTCTCGAAGCTGCCGGTGTTCAGAACGTGCTGACCAAATGCATGGGGACCCACAATTCGCATAATGTGGTGAAGGCGACATTGGAAGGCCTTCAGCAGCTTCGCAGCCCGGAACAGGTCGCTGCGCGTCGCGGAAAACGAGTGGAAGAGTTATAACAGGGAAAAAATCATGGCGAAGACCTTGAAGATAACGCTGGTAAAAAGCATGATCGGCCGTCCTGAAAAACACCGCAAGGTGCTGCGGGGAATGGGCCTGACAAAACTGAATAAAACGGTGACGCTCCAGGATACCCCGCAGACACGGGGAATGGTAGAAGCCGTAAGCCATTTGGTCACTGCTGAGGAGATAGACGGATGAAGCTCAACGAACTGTCACCCGAGAAGGGCGCCAGAAAATCAAAGAAACGACTGGGCCGCGGGGTTGCTTCCGGACACGGGAAGACCGCAGGAAAAGGCACCAAGGGACATAAAGCCCGATCCGGCGGCGGTGTGAGGCCGGGATTTGAAGGCGGTCAGATGCCGCTTCAGAGAAGACTTCCGAAGAGAGGCTTTACGAATATTTTTCGGAAAGAGATCGCCACAGTGAATCTCAGGGATCTGCAGCGGCTTGAAAGCGGAAGCGTTGTGGACAAGGCCGCTTTAATCCGGGTTGGTCTTTTGAAAAAGGATGCCGATCTGGTAAAGCTTCTCGGGCATGGTAAATTGGAAGGTTCTTACACGATCCAACTGGACATGGTCAGTAAAGGTGCCAGGGAGAAAGTGCTGGCCGCTGGTGGTAGCATAAAGGACTAAAAAATATGGCTACAGCAGGCTCGTTCCAAAACGTTTTAAAAATTCCGGAACTCAAACGCAGGGTGCTCTATACACTGGGCATGCTGGTGATCTATCGATTGGGTGTCTTTGTCCCCACCCCAGGGATCGACTCGACTGCACTGGCCGATATATTTGCAAAGGCCCAGGGAACGGTTTTCGGGCTTTTTAATATGTTTTCAGGCGGTGCGCTGCAGAAAATGTCCGTTTTTGCTCTTGGGATCATGCCCTACATCAGCGCCTCCATTATTCTGCAACTTCTGACGGTGGTCATTCCGCATCTGGAACGGCTTTCGAAGGAGGGGGAGCAGGGACACAAGAAAATCACCCAGTACACCCGGTACGGAACGGTTATCTTGAGTGTCATCCAGGGCTTCGGTATCAGCGTGGGCCTCGAGAAAATGCAGGTGGTGCTGTATCCGGGGTGGGGATTCCTCCTCATGACCGTCATCACTCTCACCGCCGGCACCGCCTTTATCATGTGGCTGGGGGAGCAGATCACCGAGCGGGGCATCGGAAACGGAATTTCGCTCATCATTTTTGCCGGCATCATCTGCCGGATACCGGATGGTTGTCACAGTATCTATCTATACTTGACCAACGGTGAAATGAGCATCTTTACGGCCATTATTCTGCTGATACTGATCGTTGCGGTTCTCGCCTTTATCATCTTTGTCGAGCAGGGGCAGCGACGGATACCGGTTCAGTATGCCAAACGGGTGGTCGGACGCCGGCAGTACGGTGGGCAGAGCACGCATCTGCCGCTCAAGGTGAATACCGCCGGTGTTATTCCACCGATTTTCGCTTCTTCCATTATGATGTTTCCCGGGACTGCCGCACAATTCATTTCGATCCCCTGGCTGAAATCGCTCGCGGCATATGTGTCACAGGGCTGGGTTTTTGAAACTTGTTATGTTTTGATGATATTCTTTTTTTGCTACTTTTACACGGCGGTGACCTTCAATCCCGTGGATGTGGCGGAAAACATGCAAAAGCACGGCGGATTTATTCCGGGGATTCGTCCGGGAAAACGAACGTCCGATTATATCGATCGGGTACTTACCCGGATAACGCTGGGGGGAGCGGTTTACGTATCTGCAATTTGTGTGCTGCCGACTCTGCTTCGTACCAAGTTCAACATTCCCATTTATTACGGTGGGACTTCTTTGCTGATCGTTGTCGGTGTGGCGATCGATACCATCGCTCAGATGGAATCTCACATGCTTGCAAGGCACTATGAAGGATTTTTAAAGCGGAGTTCGGGGCGGGTTAAAGGACGGCGCTAACGGAATGCTGAAAAACTCAGCGGGGGTCATGCATGGCAAAGGATGAACCGATTAAAGTAGAGGGAACCGTTCTCGAGACGCTTCCCAATGCAATGTTCAAGGTCGAGCTTGAAAACGGCCACAGGGTTCTGGCGCATATATCCGGAAAAATGCGTATGCATTTTATCAAGATTCTGCCGGGGGATACGGTGACCGTGGAATTGTCACCCTACGACCTGACCCGGGGACGGATTACATACCGATCGAAGTAGTTATTTACAGAAAAAGCTTGAGAGTTTGAGACAGCGATAAAGGAGCAATAGACATGAAAGTGCGGGCATCCGTAAAAGTAATGTGCAACAAATGCAAAGTGATTCGCAGAAAAGGTGTTATCCGGGTCATTTGCGAAAACAAACGGCACAAACAGCGGCAAGGTTAGAGGAGGTAGAGCTTTGGCAAGAATTGCGGGCGTAGATTTACCGAACAGAAAACGGATCGAAATCGGTCTGACCTATATTTACGGCATCGGCCGTACATCGGCCAGACAAATCCTCGAAACGCTGAATATCGATCCGAATACAAAGACAAACGACCTCTCGGACGGCGAGATTAACGAAATCAGAAAAGCCATCGACGAGAAGTGCAAGGTTGAGGGCGAACTCAGAACCCAGATTTCCATGAACATCAAACGGCTCATGGACTTGGGATGCTACCGGGGACTTCGACATCGGAAAGCACTGCCGGTCAACGGGCAGCGCACAAAAACAAATGCCAGAACGCGCAAAGGTCCCAAACGATCGGCCGTTAAGAAGAAAGGCGCCGCCAAGAAGTAGCAACAACACTTACATAGGAATTTGAGAAATGCCTAAAAAAACCCGTACGAAGAAAAAAGAAAAAAAGAATATCCCCACCGGGGTGGTTCATATTCAATCTACGTTCAATAATACCATCGTGACCATTACGGATCCCGGCGGAAACGTTGTGGCATGGTCCAGCTCCGGAGTACAGGGATTTAAAGGCTCCAGAAAAAGTACCCCGTTCGCGGCCGGCCAGACGGCGGAAGACGCCGCAAACAAAGCGAAAGAGCAGGGTATGAGGAGCGTAGATGTTTTCATCAAAGGGCCCGGGGCCGGGCGTGAGTCGGCACTGCGGGCGCTTCAGGCTGCCGGTTTTACGGTTTTATCCATCAAGGACGTAACACCGGTTCCCCACAATGGCTGCCGCGCTCCGAAAAGGCGCCGCGTATAGATATCACCGCCGGTCGATGAGACCGTTGCGTTTGCCGAAACAATTAAAGGAGGAACATTTTGGCACGATATACAGGATCGGTATGCAGACTTTGCCGACGTGAAAATCTCAAACTCTTTCTTAAAGGCGACCGATGCTACTCGGATAAGTGTTCTTTTGACAGGCGCAGCTATGCGCCCGGTCAGCATGGTCAAGGCCGCAGAGGCAAAATCTCGGACTACGGAATTCAGCTTCGGGAAAAACAGAAAGTCAAAAGAATGTACGGGCTGTCCGAGAAGCAGTTCCGCCTGCTTTTTGCAAAGGCGGATCGTCAGAAAGGAGTTACCGGCACCAACCTGCTCATGGCGCTGGAAAGGCGCCTGGACAACGTGGTTTACCGGATGGGGTTTACGAATTCCAGAACTCAGGGACGGCACTTCGTCAGACATAAGCATTTTCTGGTGAATGGGAAAAAGGTAAATATCCCCTCCTATCCGGTACAAATCGGCGATGTCGTCGAGGTTCAGGAGAAAAGTCAGGAAATGGCAGCGATTTTAGGTGCTGTTGAGACGGTGGCACGGCGGGGAGTGCCCCAATGGATGGAACTGGACAAAGACAAAAAGCGAGGCGTCATTAAGAGTTTACCCGTTCGAGAAGATCTGACGATGCCCATACAGGAGCAGCTGATTGTCGAACTCTACTCTAAGTAGTTTGCGATAAACTGCCTATCTCAGACAAAAATCGGAGATGACACGATGACATCGAGCAATCTTATGTATTTGAACTGGCAGCAGATGATCAAGCCGTCAAGTTCGCAGGTGGCCAATACTTCTTCTTATGGCAAGTTCGTTTGTGAACCCCTTGAGAGAGGTTTCGGGATCACGCTTGGCAATTCTCTGAGGCGAATCATACTCTCTTCGCTTTACGGCGCGGCCATTGTATCGATTAAGTTTGAATCCGTGATGCACGAATTCAGCGTCCTGCCGGGAGTGCTTGAGGATGTTTCCGAAATTATCCTCAATCTCAAGGAAGTTCGCTTCAAGGTCGACGACGCAAAGCCCAGGACGATTCGTATTGATGTGTCCTCCCGGGAGGGCGCTGTTACTGCCGCCGATATTCTCAGCGATGACGGAAAATGCGAAGTCCTCAATCCTCAGCAGCATATCGCCACATTGACGGAAGGTGCAAGTTTCAAAGCCTTCATGCAGGTCAAGGTCGGAAAGGGTTATGCGCTGGCCGAGGCCAATAAAGATGAAGAGGCCCCGATCGGTACGATTCCGATTGATGCGGTTTTTTCTCCTATCAAGCGTGTCAACTATGTGGTTTCCAATGCCCGGGTCGGCCAGCGAACCGACTATGACAAACTGACCCTTGAAGTCTGGACCGACGGAAGCGTTCTGCCGGAAGACGCCGTAGCGTATGCAAGCAAAATCATGAAGGAGCAGCTGAGTATTTTCATTAATTTCGACGAAGATAAAGTCCCTGCTTCTTCCAAACGTACCAAGGATGACAGTGAACCCGAGATAAACGAGAATTTGTACCGAAGCGTTGAAGAGTTGGAACTGTCGGTTCGCAGTGCCAACTGCCTTAAAAACGCCGATATTCATAAAATTTACCAACTGGTCAGCAAAACAGAAGCGGAAATGCTCAAAACCAAAAACTTCGGGAGAAAGTCCCTCAATGAAATCAAAGAAGTACTTAGTGAGATGGGGCTTACTCTGGGCATGAAATTGGAAGGTTTCGAAATACCCGAGGAAGAGGCTGGCGAAGAAGGAGAATAGTTGACCCCATGAGACACCGAAGAGATACCTTAAAACTAGGCAGAACAAGCAGCCATCGAAAAGCGATGTTCAGAAATATGGTCACTTCCTTGTTCAAGTATGATCGGATCCGGACCACCGATGTAAAGGCCAAGGAACTGAGGCGTTGGGCCGATCAAATGATCACGCTGGCGAAAAGAGGAGATCTTCACGCCCGGCGGATCGCCCTCTCCATCATTCGGGAAAGAGACGTTGTCCAGAAACTCTTTGATGAAGCTCAACAAAGATATGGAGCTGTTTCCGGCGGTTATACGCGTATCGTCAAGATCGGCTACCGGCCCGGGGATGCCGCGCCCGTATCGATTATCGAGTTGATCTCGAAGGCCGACTCGAAGAAGACGGAAGCAAAGAAACCGAAGAAGGCGACGAAATCCAAGAAATCCGCAGCACCCGCCAAAAAGGAAGCGGCTGAAATAGAACAATCCGCTGTGGAAAGTGCACCGGAAGAGGCCGAGGCAGCCGCCCCGGCGGAGGAAACCGCGGAGCCTGCGGATGCAGCGGCGGAAGTAGAGGCGGCCGCGGAAGAAAGTTCGAAGGAGGAGACTCCGGAGGAAGCGGCACCCGAGGAGCCGGAAAAGAAGGAAGAATAAAGTGTAAATAAAGTCGGGGAAATCCGGCTTACAGGAAATGAAAGGCCTTCCCGGGAGGGGAGGCCTTTTTTGTTTAGGAGATGAACGTTGGATGTTCGTTTTTAACTCTTCCGCGCTTCCTTCATCCCGTAAAGCTGCGCGTCGGCTTCTTTTAAAAGTGCTTCCGGCGTCTTGTCGGCTATTTCATCGATGGAAGAAACACCGAAGCTGATGGAAATCGGGATGGCGCTATCGGTAAGCTGCAAAGGGGTTTCCAGCAAATGTGCCTTAATTCGTTCCATGGTGGAGATGGCTTTTACAGCGATGGTTTCAGGGAGGATGACGATGAATTCATCCCCGGCGAAACGCGCCAGGACATCCGAACTGCGGATCATATGCTCGATTTCCCGGGCGAGGTGTACAAGCACCTGGTCCCCCACATCATGCCCATACCGGTCGTTGATGCTTTTAAAATAATCGATATCCAGAAAAACCAGGGATAGCGGGCTGCCGTATCGCCGGGCCCTCTGAAACTCCCGTTTGAGAATGGTTTCCATGACCCGCCGGTTTAAAATCCCCGTGAGCGGATCATGGTATGCCAGGAATTTCAGCTTTTCATGCGCAGTGACATTGGCGAGGCACAGGGACACCTTGACGGCGAGCTGCTCCAGCAGACTCGTGTCGATGCCCGGTGTGAAGCGAAGATAGGAAAAGTCGGCCTGATTCAGGCTCCCGATAATCTGACCGTCGAGGGTAATCGGCGCAATGGCCATGGATTTTACGAGGAACTTTTTGATCGGCGGAAACAGGCGATGGAAAGGTTTCAGGTCTTCATTGACCAGAAGCGGGCGGGTGCCTCTCGGGATCAGGTTGAAAAATGTTTCCGGCGTCACAATGTTCAGGTTCGTTTCCAGAATCCTGGATTTTTCAAGAAATTGTAAAACGCCGGATTCTTCGCCCGCATCGATGAGTGTCAACCAGACATAAGGCACTTGAAACTTATTCCGGATTTCATCCAGGAGAATTTCAAACAGGTCCGTAAAGTCAAGAATCGAAAGTATCTTTGTTTCGATGGCCTGGAATTTTTGGGCGATCTCGTCATTTTGTCTTAACGTTTCAAGCAGCGTTTTGAGACTTTCCATATCACCTTCCCATAAGCTATTGAGTTGGTTTCATCCCAAATCTGAATGACTATGGACGAGCACTTCAAATGTGTCAAGTCATTCAAATATTTTCACATCGTTGCTTCCGGTGGTGAAGCTGCACAACTTGAAGGATATCATTGACTTTTGACCCCTCTTGTGAAATGTTCCAAACAAAATTAATTGTCCGAAAACAGCGGCCGGATGTTTGAACTTGCGCATCCAGCCTTTTAATTTCCTGCCCGGCTTTTCCGTTTTTCCGGATCTTGCCGGCTTTTGATGGCGCTTCAGGAGTTATTGAACATGGACAATGTTTTAAAGGTTGAGCATCCTGATATTTCGGATGAGATGTGGGCGCGAATTGATCGGATCATTGAGGAGAATCGATCAAAACCCGGCGCCGTCATTACGGTACTGCGAAAATGCCAGCAAACAGCGGGCTACCTTCCGGTGGCACTTATCGATTACATCGGCCGCGGGTTGAACCTGCCGCCCAGTGATGTTTATGGTGTTGCCTCTTTTTACTCTCTTTTCTCCATGACCCCGAAAGGGCGGCATACCATCAAGGTCTGCCTCGGGACCGCCTGTTATGTAAAAGGAATCAAGGAAGTAATGGCACGTATCGGAAGTGTTTATCATCTGAAGGAAGGCGAAATTACAGAGGATCGCAGATTCGGTCTGGAGGGAGTTCGCTGCCTGGGGGCTTGCGGGCTTGCACCGGTAATGGTTGTGAATGAAGATACCCACGGTGCCGTGACATCCGACAAAGTGGTCGAGATCCTCGAGCGATACGAATAGATGCAGGATCGTTTCATATGAAACTATATGAAGTGTTGGATATTCTGGCGGCCCGGATTCTGGTGGGCGATGATCAGTTGGAGAAGGACATCGTGGGCGGTGGCAGTGCGGATCTGATGCAGGATGTCCTTGCTGCGGCTGCCAGGGATGCAGTGCTTCTGACGGGCGTGATCGATGAGCAGGTGATTCGAACCGCCAAGATTGCAGGGGTCGCAGCGGTTGTGATCGTGAGGGGGAAAACCCCGCCTCAGCAGGTCATTGATTTGGCAAGGGATAACGACATGCCGCTGCTGGTGACAAGGAAGTCCCTATTTACGGCCAGTGGGCGTCTCTACATGAACGGGTTGCGGGGTCTGGATGGATCCTGGTGATGTATGCGGGATGGGAGCGATGAAAAAATTATCTTTCGAAACCCTTGAACAGTTGAGGCTGGATCTTTCGAAAAACGGTAATCAGCAGGGGCGGATTCGTCTGCTTATATGCGGGGGAACCGGTTGCCATGCCACCGGAAGTATTGCCGTCAAGAAGGCCCTTAGCGAAGAGATCGTTCGGCGGGGGCTTTCCGACAAAGTGCAGATCGTTGAAACCGGTTGCAACGGGTTCTGTGCATTGGGGCCCCTCATGGTGATTCAACCGGGGGGAATATTCTATGAGAAGATTTCCGAAGCGGATGTTCCCGATATCGTTCAGAAGCAATTGATTGAGAATACGCCTGTCGACCGGCTTCTTTACAAAGACCCGGCCACCAAAAAGGCCATTTTGCGCCAGGAAGACATCCCGTTTTTTGCGCATCAGAAAACATGGGTGCTCCGGAACAAAGGGCTTATCGATCCCGAAAAAATAGAAGACTATATTGAACGGGACGGATATGCCGGAGTGGCGAAGGCACTGCGGGAAATGTCGCCGGAAGATATCATCCGGGAGATGAAAATATCGGGCCTGCGGGGCCGCGGAGGGGCCGGCTTTCCGACGGGGTTGAAGTGGGAATTTGCCGGCAGGAGCGAAGGCGAGGTCAAGTACGTTCTGTGCAATGCCGATGAGGGAGACCCCGGGGCATTCATGGATCGCAGCATTCTCGAAGCGGACCCCCACGCGGTACTAGAGGGGATGATTATTGCGGCAAAAGCCATCGGTGCCCATCAGGGGTATGTGTATGCCCGGACCGAATATCCCCTTGCCATCCGCCGTCTGGGGATCGCCATTGAACAGGCGAAATCCATGGGACTGCTGGGGGCGGATATCCTTGGAACCGGTTTTGATTTCGATGTGGAAATCTACCAGGGGGCCGGCGCCTTTGTCTGCGGGGAGGAAACGGCCCTTATGCGCTCCATCGAAGGCAAACGCGGTATGCCGAGACCCAGGCCCCCTTTCCCGGCTCACCAGGGGCTGTGGGAAAAACCGACCATTCTCAACAATGTGGAAACCCTCGCCAATGTGGGCCGGATTATGGTCAAAGGCGGTGCCTGGTATGCATCGGTGGGGACCGAAACCAGCAAGGGGACCAAGGTGTTCGCCCTTTCCGGGGACGTGAACAATATCGGACTGGTGGAGGTGCCCATGGGCACCCGTCTGAAAACACTGGTATATGATATCGGCGGCGGCATTCCCAACAAACGGAAATTCAAGGCCGTTCAGTTGGGGGGACCTTCCGGCGGCTGCATACCGGAGCAACACCTGGACACCCCCGTGGATTATGAGGCCATCACAAAAGTCGGCGCCATTATGGGCTCCGGCGGGGCCATTGTCATGGACGATCAAACCTGCATGGTGGACATGGCCCGCTTTTTCATGGAATTCATACAGGATGAATCCTGCGGCAAATGCACGCCCTGCCGGGAGGGAACCCGGCGACTTTTACAGATTCTGGAAAACATCTGTGAAGGAAAAGGCAAACCTTCCGATATCGATGAACTCAAAAGCCTGAGCGGAGTGATTCGAGATGCCTCCCTGTGTGGGCTGGGGCAGACCGGCCCCAATCCGGTGCTTTCGACGTTGCGCTATTTCAGGGATGAGTACGATGCCCATATCAATGAAAAACGCTGCCCGGCAAAACGCTGCGTGTCCTTGCTGAAATTCGAAGTGGACCCCGAAAAGTGCAAGCAGTGCGGGCTTTGCTTCAAATCGTGCCCTTCCGGTGCCATTTCATGGGAAAAGAAGCAGCCGGCGGTGATTGACAGGGAAAAATGCATAAAATGTCTTGCATGTTTTGACAAATGCAAATTTGATGCGATTCAATAGGCTGGAATTTTACCAAAGAGGTCTCGAGAATGCATGATGCAATAGTAATAGCCGTATATCTGATGGGCGGATTGGGGCTCGTTGTCGGCGTATGCCTGGCGGTTGCCTCGAAGATTTTTTATGTTTATGTGGATCCGAAAATCCTGGCGGTTGAAGAACTGCTGCCGGGCGCCAATTGCGGCGGGTGCGGACTTCCCGGTTGCAGCTCGAACGCGGAGGCGATTGTGGCGGGAAAATCGGCCCCGAATTCCTGTGTGGCCGCAGGTCCGGAAACCGCCCAGGGCATCGCCGCGCTTCTCGGAGTGGCCGTAACGGCCTCCGAGCCGGACATCGCGCGTCCCGGTTGCTATTACAGTGTGCAGAATGCGGAAACAAAATATGAATACAGCGGTCTGGGGGATTGCCGGGCCGTTGCGCTTTTAAACGGCGGGATGAAGGTGTGCAGCATCGGTTGTCTGGGGTTGGGCACGTGTGCCCGGGCCTGTCCCTTCGGTGCCATCACCATGGGATCAGACGGTTTGCCGGCGGTCAACGAAAAACTGTGCACAGGATGCGGCACCTGCGAGCGGGTCTGCCCGAAGCATATCATTACCCTCTCGTCGGTTACCCGGCGAATTATTCGCGAGTACACCACGGATGAATGCACCACACCCTGCCAGCGGGCATGTCCCGCAGGGATCAATATCCGGGAATACATACGTCAGATCACGTTGGGAGATTACCGCCGGGCGGTCCAGGTCATCAAGGAGCGCAATCCGTTTCCGACGGTGATCGGCAGAATCTGTCCACGTCCCTGCGAGGAGCAGTGCCGGCGGCAGTATGTGGATGAACCGGTGGCCATCAACTACCTGAAACGGTTTGCCGCGGATTACGAGCGCGACACCAGACAGCGGGTCCAGCCTTTCAAAGCGCCGGATACCGGACGGCGGATTGCCATCGCCGGCGGCGGCGTTTCGGGTCTTTCCACCGCATTTTTTTCCGCAAGACTCGGTCATGGGGCGGTAGTTTTTGAGGCCCAGGAAAAACCGGGCGGACTTCTGAGAAATGCCATCGCCGCCAATCGGCTTCCCATGGAGGTGCTGGACTGGGATATCCAGGGGATTCTCGAGATGGGTGTCACTGTGGAGACCGGCAAGATGATCGGCCGGGATGTGAGTGTTTCTTCACTTCTTGCAGATGGATTTGATGCCGTTTACCTGGCGACGGGCGGCTGGGACGGCCGTTCGGCAAGGAAAGATGCGGCAAAATCGGATTCCCCTCTCCAGGGGATGGAGCTTATGATTGATCTGATGCGGGCAGGTGACGAAAAATCGGCGAACATCAAGGGGCGGGACATGCTTATTGTCGCCGCCAGCCCGTTTGCGTTGAAAATGGCGGATATTTGCAGATCTCTGGGGGCCGGGAGTGTGACCACCATATTCAGGGAATCCCGACAGAATTCCGGTATCAAAGACAAAATGCCGGACAGCTCCGGAAAGGAAGGGCTTTCGTTCCGGTTTAAGACTGGTGTCCACAGACTTTTTGGTATCGATGACTATATTACCGGTGTGGAGTTGATGGATCTGTCTACCCGGGAAATTCAGCGTGCGTCAGCGGACTTTCTGATTCTGGAGTCCGGAAGATATCCGGAGTTGATTTTTGCCAAAGCACCGGATGAGAACACCGAGGTCCAGGCCGAAGAGACGGTTCCAAGTGCTGACAGCGGATCGGTTGAGTGGGAAGCCATGATGCCTTATAAAAAGCCGGAATTTCAGGGCCACGTGGGACTGTTTTCATCAGGGGAAGCCTTCAGTGATTTCAGTGCCGCCATCAAAGCCATTGGTGCCGGCCGCCGAGCGGCGGCATCGATACATCAGTTGATGAACGGCCTGTCGCCGATGCTTCAGGACGAAGTGGTCACCCGGGAGCAGGATGTACAGAACGTGGATCATGTGGAGGATGTCTGCAAAAGCCTACGGCGAATAATGCCGATCGCCGGACCGGTCGAGCTTTCAGCCGGAAAAGAACTCGAAAAGGGATATTCCGAAGCCGAGGCTGGGGCGGAGGCGGGTCGCTGTCTGCAATGCGGACTGATTTGCTATCAACACACCGAAATTAAAAAAACGCTGGAACCCTCCCTGGTTGCCTGCGATTAATGGTTGCCATGGCCAAGTTTGCCATGGCATGAGAGGTATTTTCATTGCAGACGGAAAAAGGCGTTGTTATCAAGGTTGCTAACGACCGCGCTTGGATTAAAACCGAAAAAACCAGCACTTGTGAAAGCTGCTCTTCCCGGCACGCCTGCGGAAATCCCGGCGGCGGTAAAGAGATGGAGGTGGAGGCCATCAATAGCGCCAAGGCGAGTGTGGGGGATCTGGTGTTGATCAGTTTTGAAACAGGTCCCCTTATCAAGGTATATTCCCTGGTCTACATTTTCCCGATAGTGGCCCTGCTTGCCGGAGCCATCATCGGTCAGAAACTGGCTTCCTTTTTATTCGTGGATGAATCCCTGTCTGCGCTGATTGCAGGGACGCTTTTTTTTATAGGGGCCTTTTTCGTTGTCAAGTCATGCAGCAACAAGATGGCGAAAAAGGAAATCTACCAGCCGAAGGTGCTGAAAATTTTATCTGCCGAACGACACTCTCCGGTCTGATCCAACTTTCTCCGTTCCACCCCTTTCCCAGAGAGGAAATCCATCGGATGGCGTTTGATTCTTCCGAAACGATCCATTCCGGCAGCAGGGGAAAGCAATAGGTCGCTTATAGGATATTTCAGGTCTTGGAGCGATAAAATCCAACTTTTACAATTAATTAACAGTTTTTTACACGGAATCCCATAATTGCCAATACTATCTGTTATATATACGAATTTCGAATAATGTCCGGTGGCCGAAAACCCGGCAAGACAGCAAAAAGGTCATTCTTGCAGCAAATGGAAGACTGCAGGCACATATGATCTGTAACCATCGGCCAAGTGACTGCGACTATTGAGATACAGCACAGGGAGACCTTTAAGTTACGATCGGCAGAGGTGTGGGGTAAGCGTTTTTCCGGCTTTTTTTGAGCACAGGCAAAACTAATTTCAAGGAGGTTTATTCGTCATGCATGTAAGGAGGCTTTTGTGAGGGAAATATTGAAAACCATATCAACGTTGCCTTCCCAGCGGATAGCGGATGGCGGTGCCGGAGGGCGGATCGGAATCGGTATGCTCCTTATGGTCATGCTGGCAGCGACACTTTTTGCATTGTCCGGTTGCGGTCTGACGGCATCCATGTACCGGAAAAGCGCGGAGAAAAGCGCCGATAAAATAGTGAATAAAAAGAGCGAGAAGTTGTTTGGCACAAGCTCGAATTTCAATATCGAGCGGCCCAGCGACATCCTCCGGAAGCGGCTTCTGGTGGAGCAGGACCTTCCCCAATCCGGCAAGGCATCCCTGGGCGCGGACAACCTGGAAAAAATCTCTTTCTGGCCCGAAAGCAAGTACCCGGTTTCAAAGCGCTCCGGTGCGTCCGAAGACGGCATCACCATCGAAAAAGGCAAGACCCTGAAACTTTCTCTGATGCAGGCCCTTGAAGTCGGTGCACAGAACAGTTCGGAATACCAGGGCATGAAAGAGAAGGTGTTTCAGGCGGCCCTGGATGTCGATCTTCAGCGGGATAGGTATGGCTTTACGCTGGGTGCCGAAGGCGACTCCAGCCTTCAGGCGGACAACAGAATAACGGATACGAACCCAACCGGGAAGACCATCAAAACCGAATCCAGCAGCGGGACCCTTTCGTTGAGCAAACAATTCAAATACGGAGCCAAACTCACCACGTCCGTCATCAGCAGTGTCGGGATCGACATCGTGAGCCTGCTCTCCGGGGATAAGGTCACCGCCAGAGGCATTACCGGTGATGCCTCCATCTCCATCCCCCTGCTACGGGGGGCGGGGCGGCATATCGCCGCCGAACAGTTGACCCAGGCGGAGCAGAGCCTGATCTACGCCCTGTACCAGTTCGAACGGTATAAAAAAACCTTTGCGGTGCAGGTGGTCACGAATTACCTGAACGTGCTTCAGCAGAGCGACCAGATCGATAACGCCGCCGAGAACTACCGCAACCTCATTACCTCGACCCGGAGGACCGAGCATCTTTCCGATGCCGGCCGGGCCACGGTGGTCGAGGTGAACCAGTCGCTTCAGCAAGAATTGAACGCGCGCGTCCAGTGGATCAACGCTATCCAACAGTATGATAGTCGGCTTGACTCCTTTAAAACCATGCTCGGTCTTCCCGCGGATGCGGACGTCGAACTGGACCGGGCGGTACTAAAGGACCTCAACAGTCGGTACGCCTCCATGGCCGAGGCCGTCAACAAGAGTTGGGATACGGACGCGTCCTCGGAAAGCAATGCGAATGTCACTGCCGATGCGACCATTGAGTTGACGCCCCCCGGCAAGGTGGGAGCAAGCGATCTGGAGATGAACGAAGCGGATGCCATCAAGCTGGCGTTTGAAAACCGTCTCGATCTGCGGGTGTCGAAGGGACAGATATACGATGCCCAGCGGAATGTGGTGATCAAAGCCAACGCGCTCAAAGCGGATGTAACCCTGCTTGGAACCGCCAGCACCTCGCAAACGGGCACGAACACGAACCTGGATCTTAACCAGGGGGTCCTGCGGGGTCTTTTGACCATTGACCTGCCCCTCGAGCGGACCAGCGAGGCCAATGCCTACCGCAACAGCTACATCGCCCTCGAGCAGGCGGTGCGGAATCTTCAGAGCCTGGAAGACAATATCAAACTCGCGGTCCGGCAGGACCTGAAAAGTATGCAGGTCGCCCGGGAGTCGGTGGCGATTCAGACCAAGGCCGTTTCGGTGGCGGAAAAACGGTGGAAGAGCACCAACATGTTTTTCGATGCGGGCAGATCCGAGCTCCGTGATGTTCTGGATGCTCAATCCTCGTTGGTGTCAGCCAGAAATTCCTTGACATCTGCGGTGGTCCAGTACCGGAGTGCCGAATTGAACTTTCAGACCGATACGGGGATTCTGAAAATCGATGACAAGGGATTGTTAGTAGAATATTCATCCACGGGAGAACAATGATGGGAATCAAACAAAATTTACAAAAACCGATAAAATTGCTGCAAGAAGCCTATAGGAGAAAACCGGCCCTTACCGTTATCGGTGGTGTAGTGGCTCTACTGGTGCTGTGGGGCGCGATATCCCTGTTGGGGGGCAGCAACGAAGCAAACGATATTTCGCCGTATGTCGTCAAAACCGGTCCCCTGAGAATCAGCATTACAGAGACTGGGACCATCGAACCGAAAGAAAAGATCATCGTCAAAAACGAAGTGGAAGGGCAGTCGACGATTGTATATATTGTGGATGAAGGGGCCCGGGTCAAGAAAGGGGACCTGCTGGTGGAACTCGATTCAAGTACGCTGACGGACAACAAGGTCGACCAGGAAATCCAGGTACTGAGCGCCCAGGCATCCTATATCGATGCACGGGAAAATTATTCCGTTACGCAGAGCCAGGCCGAGAGCGATGTGGATGAGGCGCAGCTCACCTACGACTTCGCCAAACAGGACCTGGAGAAGTATGTGCAGGGAGAATATCCCAACAGCCTGAAGGAGGCCGAAGCGACGATCACCCTGGCGGAAGAAACGCTTGCGGAAGACCAGGAAACCCTCGATTGGTCGAAAAAGCTATATGCGTCGCAGTTCATATCCAATTCGGAACTGGAAAAAGATCAGCTTACCTACAAGAAGGCGGAACTGGATCTGGACCTGGCCAACCGGGCCAAGGACCTGCTGGTCAACTACACACACAAGCGGCAACTGGCACAGCTCGACAGCGATGTGAAGCAGGCGAAAATGGCCCTTGAGCGGACCCAGCGGAAAGCGAAAGCCGACGTGGTTCAGGCGGAAGCAGCCTTCAAGTCGAAGGACGCGGAATATACGCGGCAGCAGGACAAACTGAAAAAGATCGAGAGCCAGCTCGAAAAAACGAAGATTTACGCACCGGCGGACGGGTCGGTGATTTATGCCACCAGCGCGCAGCAGATGGGCCGAAGGTTCGGCGGCGGTACCGAGCCCCTCGAACTCGGATCGACCGTTCAGGAACGTCAGGAGCTTATTCATCTTCCCACCAACAAAGGCTTCATGGTGGAAGTTTCCGTTGCCGAGGCGAGCATTGACAAGGTTAAAAAGGGACTTCCGGCCATTGTTACCGTTGATACGCTTCCCGGAAAAGTGTTTACCGGTGAGGTGTCGTACGTTTCGTCGGTGGTGGATGCCCAGAGCGCCTTCATGAACCCGGATCTCAAGGTGTACACCACCCAGGTGGTGTTGGACGACAAGCAGGATACAAGCATGATCCGCTCCGGTATGAGCTGTACGGCAGAGATGGTGGTGGCCCAGTATGATGAGGCGACCTACGTTCCGGTGCAGGCGGTGATGAATGTTAACGGCAAACAGACGGTTTACCTGGTGAATGGAAGCGACCTGACGCCTCAGGTCGTCACGATCGGCAAGGACAACGGCATTGTGGTCAAGGTCGACAGCGGGCTGAAGGCCGGGGAAATCGTTGCCCTGAATCCGCCGTTGAAAGCGGCGACGGCGGTGAGCAATTCCTTTGAACAGATCTCGGATGTGGTCGCGTCCAGGTCCAATGAGGAAAATTCCGAAGCGGGGGCCAAAGGCACCGAGGCCTCGGGAGAGAGCGCCGGCGGTCGTGGAAATTTCAAGCAGACCCAAGGTGCCGGCCAGGGCAGCACCGAGGATCGTGGAAATTCCCAGCAGGCCCAGGGTCCCAGCCAGGGCAGTGCCGGCGGGTCCGGGGGAAACTTCATTTCGCGGTTTGATACGGATGGTGACGGAAAGATATCAAAATCTGAGTTCAAGGGTCCGGAAAACTTTTTTAGCAACCTCGACAAGAACGGGGACGGCTACATCAGCGAAGATGAAGCTCCCCAGGGGCGTCCAACAGGCTCCGGGTCCAACAATGCCGGCGGCGGACAGGGCCAGAGGCCCAGCGACGGCCAGAACGGTGGCGGTCAGATGCCCGGTGGAAACGGCGGATTTCCGGGCGGCGGTCAGATGATGCAGGGGGCTCAGAATGCTCAGAATCCTGGGTTCGGCGCCGGTGGAGGTGCTCAATGACTTCGTCATCAACGCATGACGGTGTAATTCGGCTGGAAAATGCCAGCAAGTACTACACCATCGGCCGTAATGAGGTCAGAGCGCTCAACGACATCAGTGTCTCTTTCGAGCAGGGCAGTTTCTGGGCGATCATGGGACCCAGCGGATCCGGCAAGAGCACCATGATGAACATCATCGGGTGTCTCGATCGTCTGACGGCGGGCAAGTACTACCTGGAGGGAGAGGATGTCGGCACCCTCGACGATGACGACTTGAGTGAATTCAGGTTGAAGCATTTGGGATTCATCTTTCAGAGCTTTAACCTGATTCCCCAGTTGACGGTTCTCAGGAATATCGAACTGCCCCTTTATTATCTGGGTTGGGAACAGGAAGAGAGCGAAATGCGGGCACGGGAGCTTGCCGAAAGTGTGGGCCTGGGGGGCCGGATGGACCACAAGCCCACCGAACTTTCCGGCGGTCAGATGCAGCGTGTGGCCATTGCCAGGGCGCTTGCCAACGATCCGAAAATTCTTCTGGCTGACGAGCCCACGGGAAACCTGGACTCCAAGACCGGGGATCAGATCATGGAACTGCTTATCAACCTGAACCAAGAGGGTAAGACGGTGATTATGGTAACCCACGAGCCGGATATTGCCAGGCACGCGAGTAAGCGGCTTCACATGAAAGACGGGATTGTGGATCGGATAGGGGGCGATTGAAATGATTTTTAACAGAAGTCTGGTTAGAGGTATCAGCCTGGGGATAGAAAACCTTCTTCTCCATAAACTCCGATCTTTTCTCACCATGCTCGGAGTGGTGTTCGGCGTCGGGAGCGTGGTGGCCATGCTCTCGGTGGGGGAGGGCGCCAGCAAGCAAGCCCTCGATCAGATTCGAAAGGTCGGCAGCAACAACATTATCATGACCTCCGTCAAATCCCTGGAGGAGGAGACCACCACCAATCAAAGCTCCTCCTTTGTCAGCGTATATGGATTGAAGTATGCGGATTATGACCGGATCAAGGCGACTTTTTCCACCATCAAGCAGACCGTGCCGGTAAAAACGGTTCGAAAGAGCGGCACCCTGGGAAACCAGACGTTGGAGCTTCGGGTGGTGGGGACAACCCCCGCCTGGTTCGAACTGGTGCAGCGGGCGGTTATTGCCGGCCGTGTGCTGCTTGCGAAGGATGCGGAAAAGCAGGCCAGCGTCGTCGTGCTTACGGAATACGGTGCCCGCAAGCTGCTGGCCACCCGGTCCACCATCGGCCAGACAGTCAGCATCGGCGGCGTCGCGTATAAGGTGGTGGGGATTGTCAAAAGCGAGGGGAGCAGCACCGCCGATTCACAGCTGCCGGACCAGGAGGTGGATGCCTACATTCCCATCGATGTGGCCCGGAACTATTACGGGGACACCCAGGTCAAGCGAACTTCGGGGTCCCGGGAAATAAAGCGGGTGGAGCTGGACAAGATTATTGTGGAAGTGGATAAGACCGATGATGTGGAGTCGACCGCCGCCGGCCTGGAGGCAATGCTTGACAGGTTCCACGGCAAAAAAGATTACTCCATGAGCGTTCCGCTGGCTTTATTGCGACAGGCGGAAGCCACCAAAAGGACGTTTAACATTGTGCTGGGTTCCATTGCCGGCATCAGTCTGCTGGTGGGCGGCATCGGAATTATGAACATCATGCTGGCATCGGTCACAGAGCGGACCCGGGAAATAGGGATTCGAAGGGCTATCGGCGCAAAGCGGAAACAGATCATCGTTCAGTTTCTGATCGAAACAGTGGTTCTGTCCACCGTCGGTGGGGTTGTCGGGCTTTGCCTGGGGATATTTATTCCGCTTCTAATCACCCTGTTTGCCGGCATGCCCACCGTTATCACGACTTACAGTATCGTGCTGCCGCTGTTTATCAGTGTGGGCATCGGCATCTTTTTCGGGTGGTATCCTGCAAACCGGGCAGCGGAAGTGGATCCCATCATCGCGCTTCGACACGAATAGCAGAAAGGGCGGCCTACCCCTCCACGTTGCACTTCATACAATCGGCAAGAAGCGAGGCCAGCTTTTTTTTCAGAATCGTGAAGGAAAAATGCATTTTTGCGACATTGTAGTTGTGGGTGGTGATCCGGCGGCATCGACCAGGGTCCTGCAGGATGCTCCGGGTCTGCTGGACCGCCTCGTCGCTGACGTATCCATCCAATTCCACCACGGAAAATCCTTTCGGCTGAATATCCACGGTGTAAATAGAATAGGTGTTCACCACGATGGGCTTTGAAAAATAAACCGCCTCCAGAAAGGCGTTTCCAAATCCCTCAAAGGTGGATGGGTATGTGACGAGGTCGGCGTACGGGTAGATATCATACAGCGTATAAATTTTGCGTCCATCGGGTGTGATGCCCCGCTGTTCATTGATAATGTCCGAGACAAACAGGGTGTCGACACCGAGAAGCTCCGAGTACTCCCTCACCCGATTCTGGTAATCATAGCCTTCGTCTCCGGAAGCATGGGAAATCACCAGCTTGGCCTTCATGCCGAGACGGCGGACCAGTTCAATGGCATGTTCGATACCCTTTCGCTTGACCACCCGGGTCGGCTGCAGAACGAACAGTTCATCGTCCGCGATACCGAGCGCCTGGCGGATGTCCGCTGCATAGGCGTCCGGGGCCGGTGGTGGATTATCGAAATCCATGACATTGGGGATAATCATGGAGGAAATCCCGGTTCTCAGTCCCAGTTGGTTGGCCGCCGAAGAGTTGATGACCACGTGGCGAATGGTTGGGAGGTGGGGAGGAAACGCCATGTTCAAATATTCCCAGATCGAATTTTTTAAAAATTGCTGGCGCTCCCAGAAAAAATCGTGGTGATGGGCGATGGTGGGAATTCCGGTTTCGGAGATAAGTTCGGTGAGGGCGATACCCAGGGGGATGTTCATGGGGATGGCCAGACAGTTTTGCGGGACGACCATATCGATATTGAAGGCTTCGATAAATCGATAAAGATGATCTTTCAGGTATTCTTTCAGCCGATGTATTTTGCGAGTGACGCTTCGCTCCCGGGTTCTGAACCCGAAAGCGCTCATGTAGATATCCTGAATATCCGGGTGGGTAAAGTGGGCCTCCGGCAGACTGTAGCATCGTTCGGGGGGCCGATCGAGCTCTCCGGCGAAATAGTAGTTCCCGAATCCTTCCTCTTGAAACACGGCCGCCCATTTTGCGGTTTCAAGAGATACACCGTCGGTGCCGGCAAACCGGGTTGATACAAACCCGATGTTGTGAACCGCTCCGCAGGTTTTACAGACCATGCCGCCCCCATTTCGATTCGGCCCTCATGGCGTTTGCGTTCCGGAACAATGGCGATGATAATTATTATGGTAAACAAAGTCGGCATTCATTGCAACAGGGATGCCG
>JBECKW010000352.1:0-3397 GCA_040235505.1 Desulfobacterales bacterium | reverse complement strand
TCCTCGCTGAGTTCCGGGTAAATCGGCAGTGCGACGGTTTCATTGGCGGCGCGTTCTGATTCCGGGAAATCACCGGGCTTATAGTTCAGATGCGCGAAGCATTTCTGAAGGTGAAGCGGAACCGGATAGTAAATGTCAGTCCCCACACCGGCTTCCGTAAGATGTGAGCGAAGCGCGTCTCTCCTTTCCGCCGCCACCCGAATGACAAACTGGTTATAGATATGACGTTCTTCGACCTCGGCTGGCAGCATCACGCTCGCTTCAATCCCAGCATCTTCAAAAAGTCTTCGATAGGTTTTCGCATTTTCCTGCCGGCCGACGGTCCAGCCGTCGAGATATTTCAGCTTGATTTCCACCACGGCCGCCTGGATGGCGTCGAGACGGAAATTGCCGCCGATCACGTCATGATAGTATCTTTCATGGCCGCCATGAACCCGCATGGTCAAGAGACGATTAAACCGGTCATTGTCGCGGGTGGTCACCATTCCGCCGTCACCGAAAGCACCCAGATTTTTAGAGGGGTAAAAAGAAAAACAGCCATACTCCCCCATGGCGCCGGCCTTTTTCCCCCTGTAAGCCGCACCGATGGCCTGGGCCGCGTCCTCGATAACCGCCATCCGGTGGGCGAGGGCGATCTCCAGGAGGCCGTCCATATCTGCGCACTGGCCATAAAGATGCACCGGAATCATTGCTTTCAAACGTTTTCCGCGGTCGGCGTCCATGGCGCTGATGACTTCTTCAACACATTTCGGAGACAGGTTGAAGGTCACCGGATCGACATCGGCAAACACCGGCTCGGCCCCCACCCGGGCGATGGCTCCGGCCGTGGCGAAAAACGTGTACGGCGTGGTCAGCACAAGATCCCCCGGACCGATTCCTTCCGCCATGAGACAAATCAGCAGTGCGTCGGTCCCCGAAGAAACCCCCACCGCATGCTCCGTACCACAGTAGCCCGCGATCTTCTCTTCAAGGGAGTTCACGTACGGGCCCAGAATAAGCTGCTGGGATTCATAAATCTCACCCAACAGCGGCACTACTTCATCCTTGATCGTCTGATACTGCCCCTTTAAATCCAGTAAGGGAACTTGCATATATTCTTCCTTTTGTTTTTGATTCGTCCGCATTGAACAGACCGAGCACTAATATAAAGCCGGTCAGTTATAAAGTGCCTTGAGTTCATAGAGTGCACTGGAGTGCCTTGAGTTGAGGAGTCGTTTCACTCCTTCTTTTTACAGAAAGTCAGAATTCATTAACTCCAGACACTCAAGCGCACTCAAGGCACTCTAGGCACTCGCTTTTATCTGTACCCATTCCCATTCCCATTCGCCACAGCCGGTGAACAAACCGTGTCCACCGCGGCGTAGCCCAGCAGAGTTTTGACCTCCTGCCGCAGGTCCCTTCCCGCCTTGAGCCGGAGAGAGTCGGAAACCTTCAATACGGTTTCCGAAATGTTTTTCTGTTTCAGATGCACAAATGTCTGGCAGCCGCCCGGATATTTTCCCAACAGTTCCCGCAGCTGCAGGATCAGGTCGCGGTCCACCTGCTCAGCATCCAGGTGAATGTGGACTGCGGCTGTCCAGGTGTCTTCGGCCAGATCCATATCCACTATCTCGTCGGCAATGATTTTGGCAGTGTTTTCATCCTTCTGGATCTGGCCCTGGATCAGGACGGCGCTGTCTTCCGCCAGCAAATCCGCGGCCTTGGCATAGGTATCGGAAAAAACCACTGCCTCCACGGATCCGTGAAGGTCCGTCAGGGTCACAAAGGCCATCAGGTCCCCTTTTTTCGTCCGGATCACCTTGATGGCGGAGATAAGACCGCCGATGCGGACCGGTGCGCCGTCGCTCATTTCGTGGATCGATTCGGCGGAAGTATTCGAAAACTTCTCGATGGTCGCTTCGTACCGGTCCAGGGGATGGCCCGAAACGTAGAACCCCAGGCTTTCCTTCTCATAGGTCAGACGCTGGCGGTCGTCCCACTCGGTGATGGGCGGAATGGGAGGAAGATTGATGGCATCGGCTTCGCCGCCCCCCATGTCGAAAAGCCCCATCTGGGGATCGTTCTTCTCCTTCTGGACCCGCTGCCCGTAATCCAGGGCGTCTTCGAGCACCGCCATCATCTGGCTTCGTTTGGCGCCCGTCACGTCGAAGGCACCGCATTTGATGAGGCTTTCCATAACCCGCTTGTTGACCTTCCTCAGGTCAACCCGTTCGCAGAAATCAAACAGGGAGGAAAAGGGCCGGGCGGGCTCGTCGCCTTCGCCGTCCCGGGCCTTGATGATGGCCTCGATGGCACCCTCCCCAACATTTTTCACCGCCACCAGGCCGAAACGGATTTTGCCCTCGGAGACGGTAAATTCGATATAGCTTTCATTGATGTCCGGCGGGAGCACCGGAATGTTGTGGCTCCGGCACTCGTTAATGAATTTTACCACCGCATCGGAGTTCTGCATTTCGCAGCTCAGAAGCGCGGCGATAAATTCCACCGGGTAATGTGCCTTCAAAAAGGCGGTCTGGTAAGCGATGAGGGCGTAGGCGGCGCTATGGGACTTATTGAACCCGTAGCCGCCGAATTTTTCCATGAGATCGAATAGCTGGGTGGCCTTGTCCTCGGGGATGCCGTTTTCCACGGACCCCTTGATAAAGCGCTCCCGATGCTGAGCCATGATCTCGACGATCTTCTTACCCATGGCTTTTCGGAGTCCGTCGGCTTCGGCCATGGTGTAGCTGGCGAGCACGCTGGCGATCTTCATGACCTGTTCCTGGTAGACGATGACCCCGTAAGTTTCCTCGAGGATGGAGGCCAGTTCCGGCACCAGGTATTCCACCTTCTTCCGGCCGTGCTTCCGCTCCACGAAATCATCCACCATGCCCGAATCCAGAGGTCCCGGCCGGTAGAGGGCCACCAGGGCCACCACATCGGCGAAACAGGCCGGCTTCATCCGGATCAGAAGATCCTTCATGCCGCTGCTTTCAAGCTGGAACACGCCCGTCGTATCCCCCACGGACAGGAGCTTGTAGCTGCCGGGGTCGTTGAAATCGATGTTGGACAGATCCGGCGGCGTCAGTCCCTGGCCGGCGATGAGACCCAGGGCCTTGTCGATCACCGTGAGGTTGCGAAGCCCCAGAAAATCGAACTTCACCAGGCCGATCTTCTCCACCATTTTCATATCGAACTGGGTGACCACCTCGCCCTTTTTACCCAGATACAGCGGCAGGTAATCCACCAGGGGCCGGTCGCCGATCACAACGCCTGCGGCGTGGGTGGAGGCGTGTCGGGGGAGCCCCTCCAAGACCTTACAGATGTCGATGAGCTCGGTGATTTCCGGCTTGCTCTCGGCCGCTTCCCGAAGCCTCGGTTCGGTCTTGAGGGCCTCTTCGAGGCTGATATTCAAGAC
>JBECKW010000321.1:0-8461 GCA_040235505.1 Desulfobacterales bacterium | reverse complement strand
ACGACGGTGGACATGTATCAGCTCCGCGACTTTTTCGACAAAACTACAAATGGTGCGTATGTAGACCTGACCGTGAAGCCGACAACCGAAACCTATGACGCCTATGGGCGGGTGACTACGAAGCTGACCGACACGGTCAACCTGGTGACCGGCCTGCGCTTCAACTACGACCGTCTGAAATACACCTACGATCAGAGACTCCAAACCGGTTATGGCCCTTTCTACAGCGAGGGCAGCGACGACTCGACGGCGCTCGTGGGCGATATCAGCCTGCAGAAAACGCTGAACGACGGCACCATGCTCTACGGCACCTATGCCCGCGGTTATGCGCCCAAGGCCTACAACACCGCCGCAGTTCTGCAGTCGAATGACGAGCTGACGCCGGTGGAACAGGAAGACATCGATCATTTCGAGATCGGTTCCAAGGGCACCTATTTCAACCACACGCTCCAGATGAATACGTC
The DNA here is from genome assembly GCA_040235505.1 of Desulfobacterales bacterium. Classification (GTDB taxonomy): domain Bacteria; phylum Desulfobacterota; class Desulfobacteria; order Desulfobacterales; family JAFDDL01; genus JBECKW01. Next base: position 7,997 of record JBECKW010000321.1, on the reverse strand, counting down.
GGCATTCTACACCGACTATAAGCACTACCAGATCCAGACCTTTGTCACTATGCCAGGCGCGTCCTTTCCGGCGCTTAATCTGCAGAGCGCCGGTGAAGCTTCGACCCGGGGCATTGAGCTCGACACGACTTGGGCGCCGACCTCCACGTTCATAGCGGGCTTCAATGCGGCTTATATCAACGCCAAGTGGGTCAAGTTCACCGATGCGCAGTGCTATGGGGTCGACGAGGCGACCCGGCCGGCGAACGCCGTGCAGAACGCAGCCGGCGAATGGGTGCAGGACATCTCCGGCAAGTCGATGCCGAACTCACCCAAGTTCAAATTCGTGGTGAATGCGGAACAGCGCTTTCCCCTGCCCGATACGGTATATGACCTGCTGGTGGGCGGAAATTATTCCTACCGCACCAAGGCGTACATGACGGTGAATGAGAACCCGTATGCGATTCAGGACGCCTTCGGCATTCTGAACCTGTATGTCACCTTGGATCGGATGTCCGGCAAATACAAGCTGACTCTCTTCTGCAACAACGTGTTCGACCATAACTACTACAGCGACCTCGAAGACTTCTGGACCGGGCCATGGCAAGGCAACGTCGTAATCGGCCAGCCGGCTCGCGATGCGAGCCGTTATTTCGGCTTGCGGTTCGACGTCAACTTCTAAATTCCCAAGCAGCGGGAAAGGAAACCGGCCGCACCTTCGGGGGCGGCCGGTTTTTCTTTCCGCGGCCGGCAATCGGTGATAAAATTGTTTTCTGCCGGGCATCCGGGACAGAAACCGGGCGCCCGGGCCAGCGTGAAAAAGGCTTGTCTTAGAAACAAATGAACCTTCAAGATAATATAAAAACATCGATTGAATTTCTTAAAAATGCAGAAGCCTTGCTGGTTACCGCTGGTGCCGGGATGGGGGTTGACAGTGGTTTGCCTGATTTCAGAGGGAAGCAGGGCTTTTGGACTGCGTATCCGTTGTATGAAAAAATCGGGATCGACATGTACGAGATCGCCAGGCCGGCCAGCTTCACCGAGGACCCGCAATTTGGTTGGGGGTTTTACGGGCACCGGTTTAATCTTTATCAATCGACCACACCGCATCAGGGGTTTCAACTCTTATTGAAATGGATCGACAGATTGGGATGGGACTATTTTACGGCAACATCCAACGTGGATGGACATTTCGAGAAAGCCGGGTTCCCGCCTGAGCGTGTGTATGAGATTCACGGATCGATCAATCATATCCAGTGCGTCAAACCATGCTGCCAAACCATATGGGATCTTGATCAGGTCATTGAAATTGACGAAAGCACCATGAGATGCGTCAATGTCCCCGTATGCCCGAACTGCGGGGGAACCGCCAGGCCGAGTATTCCGTTGTACGGTGACTGGCATTTCGTCGGCACCCGATTGGAGGGGCAGAGAAGGAATTTCTTGAATTTTCTGGAACGGAACCGCAATAGCGCCCTGGTCATCATTGAAATCGGTGCCGGCACCACGATGCCTGTCGTGCGGAATGTCACCGGAAGTATTTACCGATATTGCAAGAACATAAATATCATCCGTATCAACCCCCTTGAATCCGAAATTGATTCTCCTCATATTTCATTAAAATGCAGTGGGCTGGAAGCATTGAAACGAATTTCAGAAGGTCTTTTGTCTTGAACAACTGCCGGTTGACTCTTTGTTCGCTGAAGGAAATGATCGATGAATTACGAAATTACAGCATACCGGAATAATAAACACAGGGATCAGGTTATTTCTTTATGGAAAGATGCTTTCGGGTACGAAACAGCTTATAATTCACCCGGCATCGTGATTGACAAAAAAGTTGATGTTAACGATGGGTTGTTTTTTATCGCCGTCGATCATGGCCATGTCATCGGTACCATCATGGCAGGATATGACGGTCACCGGGGTTGGATCTATTCTCTTGCGGTATCAAAGAATTACCGAAATAAAGGGTTAGGTTCCGCCCTGCTCGCTCATGCGGAGGAAAAACTTTCAGAAAAGGGCTGCATGAAGATAAACCTTCAGATCAGTGAAGGGAATGAAACAGTTGAGGCATTTTACCTTTCAAACGGCTACCGGACGGAAAAAAGAATCAGCATGGGGAAACGCCTGGAGCAGAACATTAAAAACGGTGAACCAACATATCAGCTCTGAAAATTGCAACGGCTCCGAATAAAAAACGGGGGGGCCAAGGGCCCCCCGACGCTTCTAATCAAATATTTCAACGGGCAAACTTGATTTCTTCTGAGCCAGTTTCAGGGCCTTCTGTTTTATGATTTTACTGCTGGGAACCCGGAGTACTGCCGCCGGGCGCGCCACCGGGCGCACCGCCCTGCCCGCCTGCAGCCATCTGTTCCGCCGCTTTTTTGTTCGCCTCGACAAATTCTTCTATGGAAACTTTCCCATCCTTGTTCGTATCCACTTCAAACATGGGAATTGCCGCAAGGATATCTGCCTTGGTAAGGTAGCCGTCCTTATCCTTATCCAGCATCTGGGTGAAAAGCTTATCATAGGAATCCTGGGTCATTCCCGAAGCCAGCCACTCTGCCTTGTCGACTTTCCCGTCCTTGTTGGTATCCATGGCCTCATAAACCGGGGTCATGTCGACTTTGGCCGAAGTTAAGTTCCCCTGGGAAGGACCGCCGGGGCCACCGGCCGGAGCGCCCTGGGGTTGGGCCATTGCCAGGCTGGATATTGCGAGACAGATAATGGTCATACCGATAATTCTCTGAATCTTCATTTTTCCTCCATTGTAAGTATATGATTGGGGCTGTGCGGATTGCGTTCCATCGGACTATATGGAAATCATTTTTCCCTGTCAACACATAGCTTCGCAGGTTTTAGGCCTGCTCTTTAGAAGTGGTTTCAAAAGCCCTGTCGCTGCCCCCGCTCGGCCCGTGCCCGGATGCAGATATCGAGGAAATGATCCATGGCCTTGGGATTGCCGGCCAGGTGCAGGTGGATGTAGCTTGCAAGAATCCTGCGGGCGGAGTGGAAAAACCCTTCGGGGGATGTCCCTTCGTGACGGCGCACATTCATATCATATATGGCGGGCCATTCCCTGCGGGCGGCTTTCTCAAGCAGACCCAGTTCCGAGTAGTGAAACTCGTGGCCCCGAAGCCGGTCTCCGGCATCCCCCCAGAGGGTACGCGCCCGGAGCGTCACCTCGACATAACCGAGACGTTTCAATCCTTCCAGCATCCTTGTCTCGCCCGGCAGAATTCCGAGAAACGGGTATCTTTCTCCGCTTGGAGTGGTGAAGGCCCTGGAAAGGTAGATCAATCCGCCGCATTCGGCATATACCGGCCCACCGGAGTGTGAAAATTTCTGAAGGCTCCGGCGCATTCCTTCGTTTGAAGACAGTGTTTCCGCAAATGCTTCCGGGTAGCCGCCCCCCAGATAAACCGCATCTGTTTCCGGTGGAAGTATTTCGTCCCGAAGGGGCGAAAAATAGGAAATTTCGCACCCCCTGGCGTGAAGCTCATTAAATAGATCCTGGTAGTAAAAATGAAAAGCCTCGTCCAGGGCCACGGCGAGACGGACCGATCGCTTTTCCAAAGGCGATGTGCCGGATCGCACCGGCGGTTTGGGCATTCGAAGAGAAGGCGCCTCCCGCGCGATCGCCATGATCCCGTCCAGGTCCAGGTGTTTTTCTGCAGCGTTGGCAAATGCATCCAGGATGGAGGGGGAACAGTTTCTGGCAGCATCGGCCGTCACCAGTCCCAGGTGCCGGCTTGGAAGCTCGGGAACGCCGCCCCGGGGCACCGCACCGGCCAGCGGGGGAAGTCCGGCGGAATGCAGGGCTTCTTCCAGAATGTTTTGATGCGTCTCGGAACCGCACTGGTTGGCGATGACACCGCCGATATGAATGTCTTTGTCAAATCCGGAGAATCCGAACACCACCGGTGCAATGCTTCGGGCCATACCGCCGGCATCGACCACAAGGAGGATGGGTGCCGAAAGCCACCGGGCGATCTCCGCCGAACTTCCGGAAAGTCCGGACGCCTCTGCGCCATCAAAAAGCCCCATCACCCCTTCGATCACCGCGATATCCGCATCCCAGGCCATTCGTGTAAAGAGGCCCCTCACATACTCACGGCCGCACATCCAGCCGTCGAGATTATAGCAGGGCCTGCCGGAGGCGGCGGTCAGCCAGGTGGGATCCAGAAAATCAGGTCCCACCTTGAAGGTCTGTACCTTGAATCCCCGGCGCCGCAGGGCCGACACCAGGGCCAGGGTCAGGGTCGTCTTGCCGCTGCCGCTGTGGGCGCCGGCCACAAGAATCCGCGGGATTTCAGGCATCATGTCAGAATCTCTCCAACACGGCGCGCGCGCCGGTCATGAGAATGGCCGCCGCCAGGGTCGCGGCCACCATCAGCGCGACTGCTCTCGAAATATGGTTTTTCTCCAGAGGCGCTCCCGGATTGCCCAGCAGTGGGGCCTCTGAGGGAACGCCCTTCCGGACCAGGGAGCCACCCAATTGAACGCCCAGGGCACCGGCGAAACAGGCCTCCGGGAATCCGGCGTTGGGGCTTGCATGTTTTCGGGCGTCCCGCAGGCCGATGCAAAATGCCCGGACGGGCCGTTTCCCGGCCGCCCATGCGCCGATGGCGATAAACAGAAGACTGAGCCGGGCAGGAATGTAGTTAGCCATATCATCGATTCGGGCCGAAGCCCAGCCGAATCGTAAATAGCGGGGGGTTTTATAGCCGAAGGTGGAATCCAGGGTGCTGGCTGCCTTAAAGGCCAGGGCGCCCACGGGTCCCAGAAGCACCGCAAAAAAGAGGGGGGCCAATACGCCGTCCACCGTATTTTCCGCCACACTTTCCACGGTCCCCCGGATCACTCCAGACAAGTCCAGGCTTCCCGTATCCCGCCCCACCATATAAGAGACGGCCACCCGCGCGCCGGCGAGGTCCCCTTTATCCAGCGCTTTCAAAACCCGCCGACCATGATCTCCAAGATCTCTGGCGGCCATGGATGTGTAAAGCAGCCAGATGGATAGAAAATCCTCCGCCAGGGGAGAAATGCGGCCGGATGCGGACAATATCCCCCAGGCCGCCAGAGCGGTTCCCGAGATTACGGCCGCCGCCGTAGCGGCTCCGGCAAGCCGTTCGTTTGAAATATACCTGCGGGCAGGAGATTCAAGCGCCTGGGCGACCCGGCCGATAAGGCGCACCGGGTGTGGCAGCCACCGGGGATCACCCAGAATAAAATCCAGGGCCAGGGCGATCCAGATCTGGCAGACAAGGTCGCTCACCGCAGTCCCATCTTTCTGTATATCGCCGCCACATCCAGGTTCGACCGTACAATATCCGCCAGCCGGTCCAGGGCGGGCTCGATGTCGTAAACCGCCTGGATTTCCTTCAGGGGGGAAAGCCCGCGCCGCGCCCGAAGCATATCGATGAACCAGCGTCGGAATGCGTCGTCATCAAAAAGCCCGTGAAGATAGGTCCCCATCACCCTGCCGTCCTCCGAGGCAAATCCGAGATTCTTTCCATCCTCCCGGATCACCGCAGGCCGCAGGTTCTCGCCGACACTCTCGCCGTGGTGAATTTCGTAGCCCCGAAGCCTCAAGCCCGAGGCCGCATGCCGGGCCGTGGTGGCTGTCAGGGTTTTCTCTTCCCGAAGGACCGTCCGAATCGGCAGCAGCCCCAGAGCCTGCCTGGGCCTTCGATCGGATTCGATGCCGTGGGGATCTTCGATACTCTCCCCCAGCATCTGGAGCCCTGCACAGATACCGATCATATGGGTCCCCTGCCCCATCAGCCGGCGGATCCCGCCGGCAAGACCCTTTTCTTCGAGGAAGGCCAGATCCCCCGGGACATTTTTGCTGCCGGGAAGTAGCACGGCGTCGGGGCGCCCGAGTTCCCCGGCGCTCCGGACCACCCGTAGAAAGACATCCGGCTCAAGGGCGAATGGATCGAAATCGGTGAAGTTTGAAATATGGGGGAGATCGATCACGGCGATCTCCACCTGATCCGGGCCCCGGGACCCGGCCGACATGTTCCGGGCCTTGAAACCCACCGAGTCCTCCTCGGGAAGTCCCAGATCGCGGATAAACGGAATCAGACCGAAAGTGGGAAGCCCCGTATGGCGCCGGACGTATTCAAACGCATCCCCCAGAAGCGCCGGATCGCCCCGGAACCGGTTTACCACGAACCCCGCCACCATGGCCCGTTCCCGCTCCGAAAGTACTTCCAGGGTGCCGATCAGGGCCGCAAACACCCCGCCCCGGTCGATGTCACCCACCAGCAGCACCGGTGCCCGGGCAAATTCCGCCATGGCCATGTTCACGATGTCGCGGCCTTTCAGGTTGACCTCACCTGGGCTGCCGGCCCCTTCGATCACCATTGCGTCCGCTTCTGCGGAAAGGGACGTGTATGCCTTTTTGACGGTTTGGAAGACCGTTTTCTTGTAATCGATATACCCCTCCACATCCTTGGTGCCCACGGGTTTTCCCATGAGAATTACCTGGGAGCCGGTATCGGAACTGGGCTTCAGGAGCACGGGATTCATCCGGACATCCGGATCGAGGCGGCATGCCTGGGCCTGAACCACCTGGGCCCTGCCCATCTCACCGCCGTCCCGGGTGACGAAGGAGTTCAGGGACATGTTCTGGGCCTTGAAAGGTGCCACACGGAAGCCGTCCTGAAGCAGGATACGGCAGAAGGCGGCGGAAAGAACGCTTTTCCCGGCATCGGAAGCGGTGCCCTGAAACATGACCGCCGGCACCCGGGGCTCCGGACGAAACCGGGCCTTTACTGCCCTGGGGGATTCAAGAATTTCGGCCATTTCCGAAAGAAGCACTCTGTTTTCTTCCTCCGTTCTCACGGCCAGCCGGAAATAGGTGCCGTCCAACCCCCTGTAGTTATCGCAGACCCGGATGGCAATGCGCCGGGAAAGAAGACGCGCGGCCAGTTCCCGGGCGTTTATCTGTTCTGGTCCCAATCTGACCAGCAGATAATTGGCGGCGGAAGGAAACACGGAAAGCCCTCCCAGGGCCGATAATTCCCGCATAAGCGACTCCCGAAGACGGGCCACCGTCTCCCGGGTTTTTTCCGCATACGCCCGATCGTCCAGAACGGCAATTCCTGCGGCCTGGGCAAGGCTCCCCACGGACCAGGGAAGCAGCATGCCACGGATTTGCCCGGCTATCTCCGGCGCTGCCACGGCATACCCCAGGCGCAGTCCGGGGATGGCGTAGAACTTGGTCATGGATCGAAGCACAATGAGGTTGGGAAGCCGGCGGCAAACCAGGCTCTCGTAGCCCTGGGTGAAGTCGGCGAAGGCTTCGTCCACCACAAAAAACGTTTCCGGATGTTTGTCTGCAAAGGCAAGAATCATGGCAGGATCGCACAGGGCGCCCGATGGGTTTCCCGGCTGTCCAATGATCACCAGTTCTTCACCGCGAAGATTTTTTTCGATCTGATCCCGTTCGACGGCAAAGCCGGTTTCCGGATCGAGCACCGCAAATGTTGCCGCCAGACCCGCCCTTTGAACGGCGGTTTCGTAATCGATGTAGGACGGCACCGGAATCACCGCGCGGTTGACGCCCAGTGCCCCTGGAAGGGCAAAAAGAAGTTCCGTGGAGCCGTTCCCGCAGACCACCTGATCCGTGGAGATGGAAAATCGATCGGCGATCCGCTTGCAAAGCGCCGTGCAGTGGGGGTCCGGATAATGAACCACCTCCCCGAGGTTTCGGGAAATCGCCTGCCTGAGGCCGTCGGGGGGCCCCAGGGGATTCACATTGGCGCTGAAATCAAGAAGTTCTTCGGAAGCACATCCGGCCCGATGGGCCTGTTTTCGGATATCTCCCCCATGCCCTTCCGTCATGGCATCACCCCCTGTTAGTGCATTCCAGCCGTTATTATGAAAATACCCCCTCAGGGTCAAGGATAAAGACCTTTAGCCGCAGGGCAATCGCAGATAGGATGCGACGATGTATTCGGGGTCGGGATAGCAAAAAGTTTTAGGGTAGAAAAAAGGAGGAAATG